>NZ_JAUBUE010000002.1:0-361184 GCF_036705305.1 Microcoleus sp. B3-D7
GGAACTGGTCAAGTTCAAAGTGCTAAAATGTTAGCTCGCTATCCCGATACAGCTTATTCTGCTCACGGAAATTACGGGATTCAATACAACTTAACTTTTCCGCTTTACAACAAATCTCGTGAGCCCCAATCTGTTAGCATTAAAATGCAAACACCGCTCAAAGCAAATACAGAAGCGGGGGGATTGATGTTTTACGATCCTCCTGAAAATCGGATATTTTTCCGAGGTACGGTGCGAGTGATGTTTAAGGATGATACGGGCAAGACTTTGACGCGCTACATTCACATCGTGCAGCGGCGGGGACAGCAGGGAGAACCTTTGGTGAATGTGAATATGAAGCCGGGGGAACGCCGTTTGGTTCAGGTGGATTTCTTGTATCCGCCGGATGCGACGCCGCCGCAAGTTTTGACTGTGCGATCGAGTAATTAGTTGGTGGTTAATGGTTGACTGTTAACGGTTGACTGTTGACTGTTAACCTTTGGGTTTTTGTTTTAATGAGTTAAGATAGGCATTAAGTTTTGGTGAAAGTTTATTTAATAACGGATGCAGTCGATCGCTCTGTTCTTGAGTCAAAAGATTGCGAGTTCCGTCAAGTCTCAACCAATGTCTTGTTTCGTTTAATGAACCTCGGGCAATTTTCACAAAACGCTGATTATCTTGATAGCTATAGCGTCCATGTCCTTCTGCAAGATTAAAATCAACACTATCAGCCGATCGCACTATTTGTTTGCCCATCGTATCCTTGGCAACGTCGTCCCACTTTTTAACAATAAACCATATTTCGTTTGATATTTTTTCAGCTAAGCGATCAACTCTTAGCTGTTGGAAGCTTTCCCGATGAGATTCTTTGAATAGTTGAGTGCCAAACATTGACCGTCAACTGTCAACAGTCAACTGTCAACAGTCAACTGTCAACAGTTAACTAATTAAAGCGTCAAAGACTGAGGATTTGTCTCAATCAATTTCGCTAAATCTTGCAAGAAAGACGCCGCATCAGCACCGTAAATAATCCGGTGATCGCAAGTAATATTTACCTGCATTTGGCGCTTCACTCCCATCAAACCATCTTCATTAGCCACTACTTGCGGCCGCGAAGAACCGATCGCCAAAATCGAGCCTTGATTCGGCGGCAAAATAGCGTCAAACTTGTCTACTCCAAACATTCCCAAATTGGAAAGAGTAAAAGTTCCCGTGCTGTATTCATCAGGCTTCAACTGCTTGGTGCGGGCGCGATCGACTAAATCCTTCCAGGTGCGCGAGAGCGAATAAATATCGAGGCGATCGGCATTTTGCAGCACCGGCGTAATCAAACCGCCGCCGTCCATCGCCACCGCTACCGCCACATTAATATCAGCGCGGTGTTGAATTCCCGATTCCACATAACAAGCATTCAGCAGAGGATGTTTTTGTAAAGTTACTGCTACAGCCTTCGCCAGCATAGCCGTCATCGTGACGCCCTTGGACTTAATTTGTTTGTAGAGTTTGTCCAGATTATCAGTAGTAATTGTGTAACCGACGCGGAAAGACGGCACGCTCAAACTTGCTTCCATATTCCGCACCACCGCATTTTGCAGCGCATTCATCGGTACTTTTTGGCCCGAAAGTGCGATCGCCGGGACTGCTGCGGGGGCGGGTTTGGCTGCTGCGGGCGCGGGCGCTGCGGGTGCAGGTGCGGGTGCAGCGGGGACTGTTACCGCTTGCTGAACCGGAGCGGGTTGGGCTTTGCCGGCTGCTGCTTCCACATCCTCTGCGACAATGCGACCGTTGGGCCCGCTGCCTTTGATAGAATTCAAATCTACTTTAAACTCTTTGGCTAACTTGCGAGCGCGGGGAGAAACGACGCTGCGGCCGTTTTGGCGGCTGACATTTTGCTGCAAACCTGCTGACGATGTAGCTGCGCTCACAGGAGCGGGGCTGGGAGCAGGGGCGGCGGCTGCCGTTGGAGCGGCGGCTCCTTGCTGCTGAGCGACGGCGATTTCGGCTTCTGTTTCTGCTACTAGGGCGATTGCCGCCCCCACCGGAGCAACTTCGCCCGCAGGTACGATAATTATTGCTAAATAGCCTTCGTAGAAAGACTCCACGTCCATGTCGGCTTTGTCGGATTCAACCACCACCACCGTTTCGCCTTTTTCTACTTTGTCTCCGGCGGATTTGACCCAGGAAACAATTTTGCCCTCTGTCATTGTCGAACTCAGGGCTGGCATGAAAACTTCGCGAATCATCTGTAAAAAGTCCTTTTGTGTTGGTAATAGGTAATCGGTATTTGGCAATTGATCATTGGCGACCGGCCACCGGCAATACTTATTATTATGCCAGTCTCTCGCATTCTTGATGTGTGACTGTTGACTCAAAATCAATTGCCAATTACCGATCGCCAATTACCACTTACCAATTTCTAAATATCACCTCGAATTTCTTCGACTATGCCGTCGCGGAGGAGAATTTCTACTTGCATTTTTTGAATCAAGTTTTCTCCGAGCCCGACAGTGAACGTGCCGTCAATTTGACCTTGACTCACTTCTTGTTCCAGGTCTAGCACCTGCACTTGCTGAAGCTGTTGCAGGTTTTGGTTTTTCTGTTCTAGCAGTTCGCTTTTTCTTTGATTCACCTGCACTTGAATGTTTTCTATTTGCTGCATTACTTGCGGGCCTGGGGGCTGCAGATTTTGCTTTTGGATTTCCGAAATCATCCGCTGCCCTTGCATTTCTAACTGTTGTAGCTGAGAGTCTATTTGGTTGATTTGGGCTTGGAGTTGCTGTTGAGCTTCTTCTTTCCAGCGGGGAGTAACGACGACTTTAACGTTAATCGATCGTTTCAAGAGTAATTGTGGTTCCATAAAGTTGTTGCTTGTCAATTAGGAATTAGGCATTAGTCATTAGTCATTAGTTGGTAAACATGAACTAATGGCCCAGGACTGAGGACTCGGACTCGGACTCGGGTGTTGGGATAATTTTTTCTTTTCCATTCCCCAAGTCCTGCGAATATTTCAAAACATCCCGTCAATCATATCGCGGTAGTGTTGCGTCACAACCGGGCGCTTAATTTTCAGGGTCTGGGTCAACATTCCATTTTCGATCGAAAATGGCTCCTGAATCAACCGGAACGGGCCGATGCGATCGTCCGCGCGGTATCCGGGGCGATTTTGCACCTCTCGGTTCAATTCTTTGCGGAATAAGTCTTGAATTGTCTTGCTATTCCAGTCAATTTCGTGTAAAGGGGGATTCTGAGTTTCTGCCCATTTCTGCACAGCTTCTGCATTGGGGACAATTAAGGCGCCGACGGATCTCTGGTCTTGACCTACTAGCATAATTTGGTCGATGTAGGGGCTGCGGAGGCAGGCGTCTTCTATGGGTTGGGGCTCGATGTTTTCGCCGTTGCTGAGGACGATCGTATCTTTAGCGCGCCCCGTCAAGATTAAGTCGTTTCCCGGTGTCAGCCAGCCCAAATCGCCAGTGTCGAACCAGCCTTCGGGGTCGATCGCCTTGGCAGTCGCTTGAGGATTAAGATAATAGCCCTGCATAATTTGCGGCCCCCGCGCCAATACCAAGCCGCGCTGGCCTGTGGGCAGTTGCTGTCTGGTTTCTGGGTCTACTATTTTAATTTCCGTATGGGCGATCGGCTGTCCTGCGGAACCTTTAAGATTGTGCCAAGGGCGGCGCACAGTTAAAACCGGCGAAGTTTCGGTTAAACCGTATCCCACCAACAAGCCGATATTCGCTATTTCAAAGAAATTGTCTATATGCGCGGCCAAAGAACCGCCACCGCTAATCGCCCATTTTAAGCGTCCCCCTGTAGCTTCCCTGACTTTTTGGTAAACCAGTTTTTCGGCGAGGGCGTGCACGGGCGACAACAGAATGCTTTTGGTGCGGGCGATTAGTTTTTCGGAAGCAGAAGCCGGTTTCAAAATGAGAGTTAATCCTTGGAAAATGCGGCGGTTCTCGATGTATTGCTGGCTGGCAGATAACAGGAAATTCACCAATTTTTGTTTGTTAGGTGGCTGTTCCCGAAATTGCTTTTGTACGGCCTCATAAATCGATTCCCAGATGCGCGGAACGCTGACCATGTACTGGGGTTTGTAAGTTTTAAAGTCTTGTTTGAAATAGCGAATATTGGTGTAAATTTGCGTGCATCCTTGGGACAGCAGGAAGTATTCGACGCTGCGTTCGTAGGCGTGCCAACTGGGCAGAATGCTGAGGACGCCGTCGCCGCCTTCGGGCTGGAGAATTGTGCCCAAGGTGTTGAGTTGGTGCAGCAGGTTGCCGTGAGTCAGCATGACGCCTTTGGGTTTGCCGGTGGTGCCGCTGGTGTAGAGGAGGGTGGCGAGGGTTTGAGGCTTGTGGTTGGTGGGTTTGAGGGGACGGTTGGCCCCTGTGGTCATCACTTGGGAAAATTTGACTGTGCTTAGGGTTTGGCTGGTTTCCGGTTCTTCGTCGGAGAGGAGGACGATGAGTTGAATGGGCAAATCAGGGAGGCGGTGTTGCAGTTTTGTCAGTAATGCCAGGTCTTCGACTACCAAGGCGGTGCTGCCGCTGTCTTGGATGATGTATAGGAGTTCTTGAGGGTCGGCGGTGGCGCCTCGAACAACGTTGGCGGCCCCAGCCATCATGATACCTTGGTCGGCTATCAGCCAGCGGGGGCTGTTATCTGCGAAGAGGGCGACGCGGGGAGGGACTGCTTCTTCGGGATTTGGTTCGATGCCGAGGGCTTGGAGGCCGGCGGCGAATTGCTGGATTTGTTGGTAGAGTTCGGTGTAGGTGAGTTTGATTTCTGGCTGGCTGTGGGGGTCGTGGAGGGCGACGGTTTGACCGAATTTTTGTTTGACGATCGCCCAAATTTCGGGTACTGATTGGATGGAACTGTAATCGATCAGGCGACTGAGGTTAGCGCGATCGCGATCGGTCATTTGAGATGATGTGTAAGATGCTGGGCCGTTCATAGGGTATTTTCCTCAGTTTATGGAGATAAAATTATTGGCTATAAGTTTAAGATCGCAGTTATTTTACAACTTTATGGCAGTATCGTGACAGTTTGCCAACCTGCCATTGTCTATTTAGAAAATTAGGGATACAAAATGATGAAAATTATAGTTGCACAGAAACAGATGAATTTACCAAGGTAGATAGTAGTTGCTTTGAGTGCGATCGTAGCATTATCTGAAAATGCGCTTTACCTCGAAGTTGCGAGGGCGCAACCGGGAAACAATAGGCGAACATTTGCGGATTAGTGCCGCCAAAAAGCTGATTTGAGTCCAGAAACCAAACATACTGTTGACGTGTTGTTGAAGGAAGCAGGGACTAATGATTGCGATGTGGCCGATCGGAAACTTTCTAGTATCACGGAACTCATCATCAACGACAATCAGATCGGGGACATCAAACCGCTAGCATCCTTGACTAACCTGACTCGGCTCGGCCTCAGCGGAAATCCGATCGGGGACATCAAACCGCTAGCATCCTTGACTAACCTGACTCGGCTCGGCCTCAGCGGAAATCCGATCGGGGACATCAAACCGCTAGCATCCTTGACTAACCTGACTCGGCTCGGCCTCAGCGGAAATCCGCTCCCTCCCAAAACTTGCCCTCTTTCGCCAGAGTCTATCTGTAAGTGGGAACCCCCAGCCGAACCATAAAACTTGAAAATGATGCCCGATCGCACTTAAATGTTTCAGTCGCGGAGGGCGTGCTGCTGATAAAGTACGATCGCCAATTCTATCCGCACATCGGCTTCAGTCAGGGGGAGGTTGTCGGGAAGATCGATCGTAATTTGCATGATTTATGGTAGTTTTAGGTTTTTATTGGCTTTTAAGTGCGATCGTTTAATTTTGCAATTCGGGTTTAATTTTGTTAACAGGACTTACCCACAGATAGTATCTTTAGGGCGAAGCACACCGCACCTTATCCCCACAAATAGTGTAAAAATTGCTCCCTTGCATAAGTCCTATTTAAGCGACCTTGCGCGGTGCATCAACCATCGGCGCTGTACCAAACAAATGTCTGAGATAACTGCGACTGAGCTCGCGGTTCCAGCGCCGCAGCCGCACCATCACTCGCGTGAATGTAAAAGTCAATTCCAACACCAAAGAAATCTGTTTGAGACTGAGTGAAGTATTAAACACATCATTGCCGTGCGTGCGTTCAATCTGATGGTGTTTCAGCAAAGCAATCAGGTTTTTGGTAGAGCCTTTCAGTTGATTGAAGTAACTCTGGGAGAATGCCCAGCGGCTGAAACCCCAAAACTTAGCCAAATGATTGATTTCATCCTGTAAAGGCTGCGAAATTGCCTGTTGCAACGCCCCAGTTGAGTGTACCATCAACCATAAATAAACAGAAGTAGCTCCCCACTCGGTACTCAGGCGACTAATCACGTGTTTGTAGGTATCTTGCCAAGCGTCACCTGTGGATTGACAGCCATTCACAGAGTTCGGTTTAACTTGCAGTTTTTCGGCTGTAAGTTGCTGGTAAATTTTCCTAAAGGTCGGGCAATGTTGGCGTTCTTCTTTTTCCCAGACACCTATCTCTATAATGTTGCCGTTGTCATCAAAAATTCCTCCCATAAACCGCGCCATTTGCGGGTAAATATGCTGTAAGTAGCACCAACTTTCTCTACCGTAGCTGCGGATGGGAGCTTCAATTTCTGCCGCACTTGCCAAAATTTGTAAAAATATTTCTGGCTTGACACCAATAATTTGGCCGCGATTGATTCCTTGCCAATCTATGGGCTCCCAAGGGCGGGGATGCGGGTCGGAAAATTGCTGGGGCACATCGGAAAGTCGATCGCTCAAAATTTCCAATGACATATAATGGTCGATGAGGGAGTTAATCCTCGCCCGACTTTGCAAGTAGCGAGGGCTTTGATACTGATTTCCAGCCAAATCAATTGTATACACCTTACCAGTAGCTTTCATTGTTTCTGCCTGTTCGTAACTTTTACAGCTATTGTGCAAAAGGCATTGGGGAAGTCGCAATGAGTAACGTGCAGGCTGCTCAATTACTACGAGTTGGTTGGAGTTAGCCGAACTCAGGTGCAGTGGCATGAAGTAGGGTGAACTAAACAACAGATGATACGGCTAAGATGTGCCGCAGAGTAGCCTTTCTCCCATCAATCGTCTATACTTGAGTCTTGACCAATTCCATAAGTAGAAAGTTGGTGGTGTTGGCATTGCAAAAATTTTTGATTTTTAGAAGCGCGCAGCACCTCTAAGCTGTTGCACATTTAAACTGTGATACAAGGATTACCCTTGTTTTTGATTGGGCCATCCCATTTAATTATTAATTGTCCTTCATTTAAAAGGAGCTGCCATAAATAGTCTAGGTATTCAATTGATATAAAAAATCGAGTGGTCATATATTATTTTGTCTAATGCCTTACTAATTCCATTAAGTTATAGTCGGGCTGTATTCGGGGAAAAATTATCCATGAAAATTAGGCATTTCGGTTTCAATTATTTTTAGGTACTCTTCTTTAGACATCTCCCCAATAGTAACATGAGGTGTAAAAGAACATAAAAAACATTTTTTTACACATAAACCTGAGCGACATCCTGAATCATATTGAAGAAAATCATAAAAAAACACAGCGATTAATTGGTCTGGCGTATGAACAGTTACAAGCATTGCTCCACAATGCCGAACGATTTTAACTGTAGCATACATTGAGGGCCAGTTAGAATGCGTTTACCCTGAATGAAGAACCCCGATTCTATTTCTTAGGATTCAACATCCGACAATTGCCTGTTGAGCAAAACCACTCAAGCAAAGTTAATGGCAATATCCTCTGATTTCCAACTATTATTACCCCAGGAAGGAAGTCACAAAAGACACTGCATAAAAGTTGCACAAGTAATAAATAAGTCGCGTGGGTTGGGAGCATCTCATATTTGTAAAAACACTTTTTCTGGCTCCTGCCTTCTTCCTCTTTCCTCCTGGCTTCTGACTCCCAACTCCAATTTCTAGCTTGGCTGCAAAAGTGAGATGCTCCCAGTTCAAGAATGGGAGTACACCCCGAAATACCCATAAAACTGGCTAAACTACTCAAGCGACAAAAAGGGAAATTTTCTCACTGCGATAACTACTTCAAAGATGGAGATTCGATAGAGGTTGACCAAATCATCCCCAAATCGAAAGGTGGAAGGGAATCGTATGATAATTGACAATTACTCCATCGACATTGCCACAATCCAAAAACTGCCAATGATGGCAGTCTCGCTAACAAATCTAGCGGCAAAAGTGCTAAACCTAAGCCACCAGTGGAACCAAGGCTTTGGGCGTGGGAAAACGATATGTTGGTAACGACGTACTGATGACAACAGCCGTTTTATTGAGGAGCGGAATGATGGGAAACTATCACGTTCCGTTTTGGAGAGCCGTGGAGGAGGCGACTCCTTCACTGACTTTAATTATCCAGAAAAAGGGAATGAATATGCTAGGGATGGAGCGGCAAAACGGTACCTCTGGGCAAGAGGAATCTGCCTCGAAAGAGGGAAAGTGTGGGGAGAAGACCCCCTCTACTATTGACGATGCACCCTGAGATAGCAAGTGGACTTCGATGAACCATAAATTAGAATCTCCGTCCGCGACGGTCGGGGAGTCTATCAAAAATGTCGAAACAGCCTCATCAAACAAACGACAAAAGGTACTTATGGCGATCGCGCCCCAAAAAAATTCTCCCCCCTCCTCCCTTTTCCCCAACTCATTCACTGCCCGCGCCTTGCGACTCACCAAGCTATCTCACGCACTCTTCTCCTTCCCCTATCTCCTTTCGGGTTCATGGAAGTTTCCGTAATTTATCTTAACTATAAAACTCAAAACTATTCACCAGCCCCTATCTCCCTTCAGACAGAGGGAAGTCTTCGTGATTTCCCTTATGATAGATATAAGGTTAACTTCTAAGTACCCTTGTTAAAAATAATTTTTGCAAACAATAGGGGAAAAACTAATGAATACTGAAGAAAACGCGACCCACATTGGTAGCGAAAATCAAGTCACCCTACCAAAATCGCGGGAAATATTGCTCGGTGAGGAAACAGAAAAAGCCCTCGGTCAGCAAAAACAAGAAGATGCTCAAACTAGGCGCGCTGTCGAACAGTTGAAAGAAGAACTTCAGCAAAAAATAGATAAAGAGTGTCCTCACAAGGTAGATTAAAACTAATAGTTTTTTTTCGGGTGGGGGTAAGATCTGGTCTTGCCTACACCCGTCTTTTTAAGGCAAAGTTAAATAAAATTTTAAAATTATAAATTCTTTAGGGTTGAAAAAAATAGTCTTGCACGCACGCGCGACGATTCAACGGTTTTTTACAAAAATACTTGATTGTAGCCAGCAGAAACGGTAAAAAAAAACAATAATTAAGTCTGAAAGTCGCAGTTAGTTCAAGACTGCAAATAACTGTTCCCTATGCCATATTCCCTATTCCATTTGTTATTTATTCTTTATTCCTAGAGGTAGAGTGCAACGCAGCTCCTAGTTACATATGATGAGTTCATTAAGTAAAAAACGTCAAATTAGATACAGATAGGGAGAAACCAATGAGTAATGAAGATAGAGCAAAGGCAACTGGCAACAACATCGCAGGCAAAGCTCAAGAAGCCCTAGGCAATGTTACTGGCGACCCGAAGGATAAAGCAGAAGGCAAAGCCAAGCAGGCAAAAGCTGAAGCTGGTCACGCGATCGAAGATGTAAAAGATGAGCTCAAAAAGAAACTAGACTAAGCCTAATAGTAATTGAGAGGGTCGAGCAACCTGACCCTTTCAAGTATTCAAGTTGTTTTCAGAAGGGAGGAAAAAAGGTGAGTTTATTGCAGCAGAGTCGCAAAACAATTGCGGGCTTACTCTTGGTTTTAATGCTGGCTATTACGACTGCCTGCGCGCCCAGCGTTTCAACCCAAAAACCGACTGATGTACCTGTAGCAATTGGCGGCAGTCAGGGTTATTACGCGCAGCTAGAACGTGGCAATACCGCCGCAGGTCAAGATTTTGGTCAATGGGTAACAAAAACGGCTAAGGGCCTGGTTCAGGATGCTTACGTTCGCGACAATAACAAATTGGGAGTTGTTATTACCCCGCAAGTCCGCCCGACTGAAGTGAAAGATTTGGCCAAATCTTTAGCACAAGGTTTTCACCGCAATTTCCCAAATCAGGATGTAAGTGTTTTGGTTTACGCTCCTGACAAAAAACTGATTTTGACTGCTAAGTACGATCAGCAATCAAATCAGATTGAATACAAGTCTTGACCGGGTTAGCAAGCTTAAATGATAGCCGCGTGGCGGTTTAATATTTTCCGCAGTTTTTTGAAGGCGAAACAATCTCAATTTAAGACTGAAATGTTGTGTAGATTGGAAAAAAGTTACAATGAGTAGCAGCGATAATTACAAGCGTCAAATCATGAACGATTTGGCCCAGGGAAATCGAGAAATGATGCCGGAGACAACCGGTGAAGAGTACGAAAACTTTGACGATTTTGCTCAGAGAACTTCGCCGGATCAGCGCAAACAATTATTCGGGCGTTCTCTGAATCACGACTCCCTCCCGCCGGCTCAGTTGGAACCGGAATTGCAAAAAGCGATCGCCCAAATTAAGCCAAACGAACGCGACGACGTGGCGCGGGAATTCTTCAAGCATTTGGAGAAGAGAGGATTGGACGATCGCAAATTGGAAAAGCAGCTAGGACTTTCTACCCACCACGCCAGCCGCATGAATGCTGACGATGTTACCAAGCTGGCTTCGTTTACCTATCACAATCACCCGGATATTTTCCGAGAAGTGCTGGCAGAACAGCCGAGTTTGATGAAGTTTTTGGGCAATCCAGTTGTTGCTGGTATTTTGGGAATAGTTGCTGCTAAATGGCTCAACAACCGCAAATAGTCTCGGATTCAGACAAGTTTAAAAGCTGATAATACGTGCAGTAGATAAAAGGACGATCACTCTGGCGATCGTCCTTTTATCTTTTATATCTAGTCTTGTAGTAAAATAACTGCGATCGCGTTTTTAGGGAGGATTTTAGTCATCATAAAACTTACTCAAACTTTAGTCCTCACTACCAGCATCTTTGATGGCGGTCGTTCGACGAAACATAATATTATAATACTAAATCTCGATTGTTTCAATCTTAATTATTGGGATCGTAGCTGTTCGGGTAAGTAAAAAACCTTGCCAATTACCGATTACGAATTACTAATTATTGCTCAAAGCTAAAAATAGCTGCACAACAGTAAACTGCGATATACCTGACACTCCGCAAAATAAAATGTAGGATTAAGTGTTGCCGTGAATCAGAAAAAACAGATGAACGTATCCACTATTTGGCGAAAACTCCGCAGCCAGCAAGCTTTCTGCTTGGCTGTACTCCTGGCAGGTTGCCTGGTATTTATCGGTTGTTCCCCCGCGCAGTCAGCGGCTGGCAATTCAGTCGATCCCAAGTTTAAAGAGCAAGTATTGCAGGTTATCCGCGAAAACCCGCAAGCAATTTTAGAGTCGGTACAAGCGTACCAGCAACAGCAGCAGCAGTCTCTAAAAGCAGCGCAGGAATCATTTTTGCAGGAGATGAAAACTAATCCCAAATCTGCGATCGGGGATTCTCCCAGCACGGGTTCAGCTTCGCAGCAGATTGTACTTTTAGAATTCTCTGACTTTCAATGTCCGTTTTGCGCGCGCGCTCACGATACTGTCAAGCAGTTTATGGCAAAACACCAGGACAAAGTTACTTTAGCTTACAAGCATTTTCCCCTGACTTCAATTCACCCTCAAGCGCTGCCAGCAGCTAAAGCAGCTTGGGCTGCCCAACAGCAGGGCAAATTTTGGGAATACTACAGCGCTTTGTTTCAAGGGCAGAAAGAGTTAGGCGAACCACTGTACACCTCGATCGCCCAAAAGCTCAATCTAAAATTAGATAAATTCAACACCGATCGCAACAGCCCTGCTGCCGAAGCCGCCATTGGGAAAGACGTGCAACTTGCTCAACAGCTTGGCATTGAAGGCACTCCATTTTTTATTATGAACGGCAAAACTTTCTCCGGGGCGATTGAGCTTGCTGAAATGGAAAGCATTCTCGCTAGTATCTCCAAATAAGTAAGCCCACCTGAAACAACAGAACGCCCAGAGCCCCGATTTTTTAAAGAAGTCGGGGCTCGAATGCGCGATCGGGTCGAGCGCTATATTTACTGACTAATTTTTACGATTGGGAACAAATTTGCTCTAGGTGTTGTCTTAGTAAGACTCTAAGCTGCTTATCACTTAAGCATTATATCTTGCCTTTTACAAGCTTTCCCAAACCTAGCTAGTTGATTCAAATGATTATTTGTCAATACTAATTTGAATTTTTTTGGCAAGACGATCGCCGCTTTTAAGCTCCATTTCCTTTGCATCTACGAGGAAAATCGATCATGGAAAAAATTACGCAAATAGTTGTCATTGACCCAACAGTTGAAGATTATCAAAGCCTTGCACCAAGCGCCGAACCAAGGAAAGAGATATTTATCCTCGATCGGGCGGGGGATGGAGTCGAGCAAATTACAGAGTTATTAGCTAGCCACACCGATATTTCCGCTGTTCATATTGTTTCTCACGGCGGGCCTGGAAATTTGCAACTGGGGTCAATTCAGCTAAATTCTGACAACCTAGACGAATATGGCGATCGACTTCAGCAGTGGAAAAAAGCCTTAGCCCCTAACGCCGATATCCTCCTGTACGGTTGCAAGGTGGCGGCAGAAATTGCCCCACCGATAGCCGGGCGATCGTTCTTGCAACGCCTCAATCAACTCACAGGTGCAGACATCGCCGCTTCCAAAAACCTGACAGGAAGTGCTGCATTAGGCGGTGACTGGGATTTAGAAGTAACAATTGGTTCGATTGAGACACCTTTAGCATTCACCCAAGAGGCGATCGCAAGTTACGATCGCGTTTTAGCTTCTTTTGGAGTCACCAGCACCAACGACTCCGGCTTAGGATCGCTGCGAGATGCGATTACCCAAGCCAATGCTACTCCAGGCGCAGATATTATTGACCTGACTGGCATTACGGGCACAATTACCCTCGCTACGACACTGCCAACTATTAATGAAAGCGTCAGTCTGAACGGCCCTGTTGCAGCTAACTTGACAGTTAGCGGTAACAGCTTAGTGCAGATACTTAACACTAATACCGGCCCTGTTAGCATTTCTAACCTCACCTTTGCTAACGCGTTGACAGGTGGCGGCGGCGGTGCGATTAATAACGGCTTCGGCGTTACCCTGAACCTCACCAACGTTAACTTTTTGAGCAACACCGCTGGAGGAGGCGCTGCCCTCTTCAACACCAGCGGTCCAGTGACAATAACCGGTTCCAGCTTTACTGCCAATACAGTCAACAATTTCGGTGGTGGCGCGATCAGGCACGGTGGCGGTATTCTCACCATTGTTGACAGCTCTTTCATCGAAAACACAGCGAATGCGAACAGTCAAGGTGGCGGTGCCATCTTGATCGATGGCGGTGGGGTAAACATTACTGGCAGCACCTTTACTGGTAATAGTGCACAAAACACCGCTGACGGTGGCGGCGCTATCTACCACAGAGGCGGGGGCGAACTGTTAAGCATTGCTGACAGCACTTTCACTAACAACATTTCGGCGGCTGATGGCGGTGCGATCAGAAACGATACAACTCAGCCATTAAGTGTCACCAGCAGCACGTTCAATGGCAATCAGGCCGCACAAAACGGCGGCGGCATTGTCAACAGCGGCGTGGCAACCATTACCAACAGCACGTTTTCTGCGAACACGGCAACTAACTTTGGCGCGATCAGAAATGGCGGTACGCTGGATCTCAGAAGTAGCACTCTTACTCTCAATAGTGCCACAAACCAAGGCGGGGGCATCTTCAATACCTTGACGGCAAATGTCCGCAACACCATCATTGCTGGGAATACGGCTCCGTTAAACCCCGATGTAGACGGCACATTTACGAGTCAGGGCAATAACTTAATTGGCAACGGTACTGGTGCTGGCTTTACAAACGGTGTTAATGGCGATCTAGTAGGGACTGCTGGCACTCCCATTAACCCGAATTTGGCAGCGCTGGCAAATAACGGTGGCCCTACGCAAACCCACGCGCTGAATGTAGGTAGTCCCGCGATCGATGCGGGTAACAGCGCGATCGCACCTGCTACGGATCAGCGTGGCTTAACTCGGCCTTCTGGCAGCAGTGTTGACATCGGCGCTTTTGAAGTACAGCAGATTGTTAGCATCACCGCGCCGGATAATTCAGCCGCTGAAACTCCTATCGATCCAGGCACTTTCCGTGTCAGCCGCAGTGATAGCACAGTCGGTAATTTGACGGTGAATCTCGCCATTGATGGCAGTAGCACCGCTGTTGCTGCTGACTACAATCTGGGCAGTACCTTTCCGGTCACTATTCCCAACGGGCAAAGCTTTGTGGATGTGATTCTGACTCCAGTTGATGACGCTATACCGGAGTTGGCAGAAACGCTGCGATTGAATTTGGGAAATGGGAATTATGCGATCGCACCGGCCAGCAGCAATGCTACGGTGACTATTGCAGCCAATGACTCGATTGCTTATGCGATCGCACTCACAAATCCAGCCACAGGTTCCTTAATTGAAGGCAACTCCGGCACTCAACCCGTCACTTTCACCGTCACTCGCAGCGGCGGCACGGGGGTAGCGAGTACAGTAGATTATGCGATCGCTGGTAGCGCGAGCAACGGCGCAGACTACAATAATATCAATGCTGCCGGGGCTACTACCGCCACAGGGACGATCGCCTTTGCCGCCAACGAAACAACTAAAACTATTGCTGTGGATATCTTGGGCGAAACCGCAGTTGAACCTGACGAGACAATTACCGTCACCCTCAGCAACCCAAATTTGACCGCAGCGCCGGAAAGTTCGACTGTCACCACCAGCACCGCCACTGCTACGATCGCCAATGATGACAGCCCTAGTATCTCGATCGATGATGTAGTTGTTACCGAGGGAAATACGGGTACTGCTAGCGCCACCTTTACCGCCACTCTCTCAGCAGCTTATAGCTTGCCCGTCACCGTCAATTACGCCACCTCAGACGGTAATGCTAACACTGCTGATAGCGATTACGCGGCGGCCACAGGCAGCGTCACCTTCAATGCCGGGGAAACGACAAAAACCATTACTGTTGCTGTCAACGGCGATTCTAAGTTTGAAACTGACGAAACATTTAACGTCAACCTCAGCACCGCTGTCAATGCGACTATTACTAAAGCGACGGGCCTAGGTACGATCGCAAATGACGACTTGGAGTCACCAACTCCGACACCGACGCCGACGCCGACGCCAACTCCGACTCCAACGGAAACTCCGACGCCGACACCGACGCCGACGCCGACGCCAACTCCGACTCCAACGGAAACTCCGACACCGACACCGACTCCAACTCCAACGGAAACTCCGACTCCAACTCCGACTCCAACTCCGACTCCAACTCCAACGGAAACTCCAACGGAAACTCCGACTCCGACTCCGACGCCAACTCCGACTCCAACTCCAACGGAAACTCCGACTCCGACTCCGACTCCAACTCCGACTCCGACTCCGACTCCGACGCCAACTCCAACGGAAACTCCAACTCCGACTCCGACTCCGACTCCAACGGAAACTCCGACTCCGACTCCGACTCCAACTCCAACGGAAACTCCGACTCCGACTCCGACTCCGACTCCAACGGAAACTCCGACTCCGACTCCGACTCCAACTCCAACGGAAACTCCAACTCCAACGGAAACTCCGACTCCGACTCCGACTCCGACTCCGACTCCGACTCCGACTCCGACTCCAACGGAAACTCCGACGCCAACGCCAGAAACGCAAGACGAAGATTGCATTTGCAAGCAGATAACCTTTCCCAGCCAGACTGCTATTCGCGGCCTCAATCAAACAAATAGCACCACCAACGGTACAGAAAGCGACGACATTCTGGAGGGTTCGATTACCAATGACAAAATCAACGGCTTAAATGGTAACGACTTGGAGTTTGGCTTCACTGGCAATGACAATATTTATGGCGGATCTTACCTCAGCATAGATCTAGAAAATATAGCCATTCTTCCCTCTGCCAAAGATAGCGACGTGCTGTTTGGCAATGAGGGCGATGATTACCTCAACGGGGGTGCTAAAGATGATTTAATTTTTGGGGGCGAGAACGAAGATGTTGCTTACGGTGGCAAAGAGGACGACATAATTTTTGGAGACAAACAGAGCGATACTTTAATTGGCGATGAGGGTAACGACACCTTATACGGTGGTACTCTTAACCCTTTAGACATCGATTCTACAGGTCGCGATTTGCTATTTGGCCTCAGTGGCGATGATTACCTGAACGGGCAAGCAGCCGAAGATTCCCTTTCTGGCGGTAATGGAAACGATACAGTGCGTGGTGGCAAGGGCGATGATTTGGCCGTAGGAGACTTGGGCAACGACGTGCTGTTTGGGGATGAGGGCAGCGATACTCTCTGTGGTGGCGACGGAGAAGATACTATGTACGGGGATATTGGCAGGCCTTTGGCGATCGGCTCCGCTGGCAATCAAGACCAGATGTGTGGTGGTTTGGGCAACGATTTGTTGTTTGGCAATGAAGGTCAGGGTACCGTCAACGGTGATGCTGGAAACGATACTATTTATGGCGGCAAGGATGAAGACAGTTTACTGGGTAGTGCTGGGGACGATTGGTTATTTGGAGATGAGGGGAATGATACTTTGATTGGAGGTACTGGGGACGATCGCTTTATCTTAGGTATCGACTTCGGCCGCGAGACTATTTTAGACTTTCAAGATGGTCGCGATGCGATCGGCTTGACAGGCGGTTTAAGTTTCTCGCAACTGAGCATTACTTTAGAAAATAATTCTACTTCGATCCGAGTTACCAGTTCCGGTCAACTGTTAGCAACTCTCAGGAATGTGTCAACAGGGCTGATTAATGTTGCAGATTTTGCAATCCTGTAAGTAGTTCAACCAAATGATATCAAGTCCGATTGCATCTTGCATCGGACTTGATATGAGTCAAAATATACGATCGCCTTTTTCAAAATTTAATTTTCTCTGAACTAGATGAGCTTACTTATTAAGTCCGGTGATCTAACCATCATAAGTTTGTAGTGAAGTTCAGTCCTTTCTTAAATCTTTGAGCCAATAAGGACTAAAGTCATCACTACAAACCACTTTGATTATCGGTAATTCGCCGGACACGATCGAATTTTTGATTAAACGGCAGCCAACTCAGGAGTCGGACGCTTGCTGTGGCGGATACCCTCGATCGCCGCTGCGTAATCATTGGCCTTAAACACAGCAGAACCAGCGACGATCGCATTTGCGCCCGCTTCCAGAACCTGCCAAGTATTGTTTCCCTTCAAACCGCCATCTACCTCAATCCAAGGATCGAGGCCCTTGTCGTCGCACATTTTACGCAACTGGCGAATTTTCGGCAAAACAGCCGGGATAAAACTTTGACCACCAAAGCCCGGATTGACGCTCATAATCAGCACCAAATCGCAAAGTTCCAGCACGTACTCGATCAACTCCAGCGGCGTCGAAGGATTAAGAACTACACCAGCTTGCTTGCCCAATTCCCGAATTTGGCCGAGGGTGCGGTGCAAGTGAGGCGAAGCATTATGTTCGGCGTGAACCGAAATAATGTCAGCACCAGCCTTAGCGAAGTCCTCGACGTACTTCTCCGGCTCCACAATCATCAAGTGGACATCGATTACCTTCGTAGTAACAGGGCGAATTGCTTCAACAATCAGCGGCCCGATAGTAATATTAGGAACAAAGCGACCGTCCATCACATCTACGTGAATCCAGTCAGCCCCAGCTCGATCGACAGCCTGAATCTCTTCTCCAAGACGGCTAAAATCGGCTGATAATATGGATGGAGCAATAACGATGGGTTTTTGGGATTTGGTCATGGCTAAGTCTGTTCTCCTGACTGCTGTGCTGTATCCAGTTTATCAAAATACGGGTCTCCGGGTCGAAAAGTTGCCAACTATCGGTCGCGAGATTGGGAGGGCAGAAAAATTTTGCCTCTGACAGACAAGTTTGGCGATCGCACCAGCCCTGCTATCCGAATTTTGGTTTAGGATATAAATTTTCCCTCTAACAAATAACTTGTGTGCCAAATCTGACCTTCTGCAAATTTTGAGTACCGAATTATGAAAAAAACAGATCCCTTAGAAAATCCTGAACTCGATCGTGCCAGTCTGTTTGTATTAATGATCCCAGTCATAGGCTTTTTCCCCGCCCTGTGGACTCTTTACCGCCGTCAGGGTAGTCCCGAACGCAAAGCCATCAGCCGCTTGGCAATTGCCCTTGCTTTTAGTTGGCTCTTAGGACATATTCTTTTAGAAGCTGGAGCGATTTCTGCGGAATCTCCGACACTTCCCATGTTATTAATGAGTAGCCTGCTAACAACCAGCTATTTCATCGTTGCTCTGGGACTCATGGTTCGCCTCTGGAAGCGTCAACCGCTATGGTTGCCCGGAATTAGTCGCGTAGCCGAGCAAGTAGTAGGCAAACATTTATCATAATTTAGGGTTATTTTCAGCCCCTACCCTATTGATTGATTGCGTCTTCAGCTTGATACTACATATTGCCATTATCTTTTTTATTTTTGTTGTGTGTGAGGAAGCCAGTGCCAGCTCAAAAAATTCCTAATCAAGACCCTATCCAACAATCAACAGCTCAACCTGCCACCAAAAAAGCTTCCCAGCCCCATCGAGGCCGCTGGCTGGGTTTTGGTTTTGGTTTAGCTGGAGTAGCCATGCTCTCAGCCACAGCCGGAGCGTTGCTAGCCGTCTCCCTTTCCACAACGCCGCTTCAGCAACAAAAGTTGAGCCCTGAAGAAGCAGCAGTATTTTCTCAAGGCGACATGGCAAAGCTCAACATGAAGATGCCGGAGCTGACTCGGCCAGTTAATATTTTAGTTTTAGGACTTAAAGTTCTGACCTCTGACATCGAAGGAAGTGTCAACAAAAATGTCGGATACGAAGTTTGGGAAAACTCCTTTAAGGGCTTAACCGATACCATGCTGTTGGTTAGGTTTGACCCTCAAAATAAAAAGTTAAGTGTGCTTTCCATTCCGCGAGACACCCGCACCTATGTTGAAGGCAGGGGCGAGGTGAAAATCAACGAAGCTAATTACTACGGGGGCCCAGCTTCGTCAGCGAAGGCAGTCAGCGGACTCTTGGGCGGCGTGGGAATTGACCGCTATGTCACAGTCAATATTCAAGGCATAAAAAGTTTGGTCGATGCACTTGGTGGCATTACTATTAATGTCCCTAAAGACATGAAGTATACCGATGAAAGCCAGCATTTATATATAGATTTAAAGGCGGGCAAGCAGAAACTAAACGGCGAACAAATCGTCCAATATTTGCTTTACCGGCACGACGATTTGGGCGACATCGGGCGGGTACAGCGCCAACAATTGTTGATGCGGGCTTTTGTGGAACAGGAAGTAAATGTAGGTTTGCTGTCTCGACTACCGAAGATTTTATCGGTGATTCAATCTCACCTTGACACGAATTTGAGTATAGAAGAATTGGTAGCTTTAGCTGGTTTTGCTACTCACACCGATCGCGCTGGCGTGCAGATGTTGATGGTTCCCGGTAAATTTAGCGATTCTAAGGACTACAAGTCAAGTTTTTGGTTGCCAGACCAATATGCCATCGAAACTCTGGTGGCAGAACATTTTGACTTCGGCCAAAATACTTGGCAAATTGAGAATGCTGATTCAACTTTTCTGAAGGTGGCGATTCAAGATGCTACCGGAGATCCATCGGCTGTTGAAGCTTTTGTCAATAATTTGACTCAAGCCGGTTATCGGAATGTTCAGGTTTATAAAGCTTGGCCCGAACCGCTGGAGGTAACTACTCTAATAGCTCAACAGGGCGATATTAAAGGTGCTCAAGCGATTCGCCAGTTTTTGGGTTTTGGAGATGTGCTGGTTGAGAGTACCGGTTCTTTGCAGTCCGACGTGACAATTAGATTGGGTAAGGATTGGTTGGAGAAAAAGGCTCAGTCCGGCGGTGCGGCTAAGTCTTTTTAAACTGGATTATAACTGGGCTATTTGTAGGGACACAGCAATGCTGTGTCCTCTTATTTTCTGTTGGTAGAGATGGAGGCGATCGCTTTTTTGTCGATTTACTGATACTATCTTTTTTGGTGATGATGGATCGCAATCGCAATACCGATACTTCCCTCCACAATCTGAACTGAAACAATAATCAACGAGGGAAAGCTTAAGATATTTTATAAAGGTAGGGTTGATGAACAAGGGTGCTAAAATAGACCGACAGCGGGAACATCAGGCTAATGAACGCACGTTTCTTGCCTGGCTACGAACTTCACTCGCTTTAATTGGTTTTGGGTTTGCGATCAGTCGGTTCAGTTTATTTCTCCGCCAATTTCAAGCTACAGTGACTCAGCAAGAAGTTTCCTCCCCTCCCTTCTTCAACTCAGAAACTTTAGGGCTGAGTCTGGTAGTTTTGGGGATTGCGGTGATTGCCTTAGCAGCATGGCGTTATAATCGAGTATTCTGGCAAATTGAGCGAGGTGATTATCGCCCAAATCGTGTGCTAGTTGGGATTCTGACTGTAGTTGTAATGATTTTAGGAACGTTAAGCATTCCGTTGTTGCTATGGCGAGATCGCGGAAATATAGCTCCCACTTCAACTCCTAAAAACTCTCAATTCTAAGTTAACCCGATCGCTTAGAATTGAGTGAAAATAATCGCAACCATATCATTAAGCTTTTGTGCATCTAGATGGTCTATGGTGTTAGACGAGCTGATGGGGAGAGGATTTGACGATTTTGGCTCTGGTCATCGAAATATACAATTTAAATGCAGTACAACTTACAAGCGGAAACAAGTGGAATGAAGCCATCGCACCCACAACCAACCTAAAAAACTCCCCACAAAATAAGAGATAAAATCTGACCAACTAAAGTGATTTCCCAAAATCAGCCTTCCGGGTAAAGTAGCTCGCATTGCTTGTAAAAACGCAGGTGTCCAGAGTTGCAGAAACTCTACTCCGCAGGTAGCTAGACACACAGCTACAGCCGCCCTAATTTGCGAAAATCGCGGCAATATCAGAACAACCACCAAAATCCAAAATACCTCATAAGCTATGCTCCCAAAAGAGTCGTTGAACCATTCCGGTGCAGGGCCGCGAGAAAATCTCACTACGTAACCTAAAGGGATAATCACGATTATACTGATGACCAGGGCAATTCGATATTTTAAAAAACGGCGATCGGGAGAAATTGGGGAAGTCATTGATTCTGGGTACAATCACGCATTTGTTGTCACAGGTTGAAGTGGATAAACCTCAGAATTAAGTGCGATCTTCAATACTGCATTGGCTTGCAACGGCTCATTGAACCAATATTCTCTGTACCACCTATCCTCTTCTATCCATTCTGAAACCATCATCATAGGACAGCCGGAAAATCGACCGCCCGGCTCTAAATTGACGCTCCAGGGCTGGCGCCCCTGTCCTTCCAAAACCAGTATGCAATCTGGGTTGCTGGGTTGATCGTTGAGGAAATCATCACTAAGCTGAACCCAACTTGGGCGATTAACGCTGAGTCTTATAGCCATCTCAAGCCGCTCCAAGTCACGATGCTCTATGGATTTTTCTAGGAAGCTTGTAACTTCAATCTCGATATTTTCCGTGATGTGATCGAGCAGTACCCGGAAATCAGTGACCAAACAAGCCAGTTCATCATTGGCTGTGAACCCCCAATAACTGGCATAGCTACCATCCCCGTATCCACTTCCAAATGCGATCGCATTGCCCCCAGTATCAGGGTCTAGGGTAAGATTGAAAGTGGCCCGATTATCGGGGTCTAGGGTGAGATTGAAGCCACTCCGATCCACAATTTGCTGAGATCGGTAGGTCAATTGAGTTACCAGATCCTGATCTGCTAGCCAGTTATGCAATTGCCAGCTTTGTTCAATGGCACGATCGACTAGATCCTGCAATTCTTCATCAGAACGCCGCTCAACTACCTGAGCATCGACAAAACACCCCATTCCCGCATCAACACCATACCCAAAAAACTGATTCCCTCTTAACTCGGCCAAATCCTCACCTGGACGCAGAGCCATCTCCCAACGGACAGGGGATTCAGAGCAAAACTTAACCATCGCACAGGTAGTGCGCCAACTGTCAACCACACTTAGCAACACAGGATAGCGCCCTGGTGGAACGGTTCTGGTAAACGGGTCAACGTCTTTGCACCACAGCCAACCGGGGTCGCAAGCAATAATACGCCCTGAAGGTAAAACTAAGTCACCCGCCTGAACAACATCACTGGTTATGCGACCCTCTGTGAGCGATTCGTAGACTTGATTGGGCTCGAATGCTGCGAGGAAGTTGGTATGAGCCTTTAGGGACATGAGGCGATCGCAGTTGGATAGAACATTTTTACTACTCTAATATATGATTTTTGGTTCAATATCAAAGATTGCTTGGGTAAGCCATATCTATTTAACCGGACTTGATATGACTGGCATAAAATCTTAACCTGTATCGGATTGAGTGTCTGGTACAACTTGCAAAAGAATTACATTGCTGTGGCGATCGCCACTGAGCAAAAACTTAACTTCCCCAGTCGCACCGTTAACTTTAAAGTTAGAATTAGCCAAAGTTTTAGCAAACAGAACTCGTCCTGCTTCACTGCTATAAGGTTAATCGCGATCGCCCACAGGTAAGCTCAGTATAAACCCTGTTTGACCAAGTATTGCAGCATCTAGTTTGATATCGCCGCCGTGGGCCCGTGCAATTTCCCTTGCTAAACTTAGCCCCAATCCCGAGCCTTCTATTTTTTGGATCTGAGTGGAGTCACCCCGATGGAAGCGCTCGAAAATGCGATCGCGCTCGCTCAAAGAAATATCCTGAGAACTATTGACAATTTTGACAATTACTCTTTTTCCCTGACAGTGAGCCTGTAACCTGAGCCAACCCTTCGGTAAATTATATTTAATCGCATTACCAACCAGATTTTGCAAAACCTGCACCAGCAAATCGCGATCGCCCTTGATATATAAATTGGGAGCAATTGCCATTTGTACATCTAAGTGCGGTGCTAGTAGTTCCATATCTTCGGCAATTTCCGATAGCAAATCCGACATATTCACCTTAACCAAATGTAAACCCATACGTCCGGCATCGGCGTGAGAAAGTAAGAGAAGTTTACGGGTTATTTCACTCAAACGGCGCACTTCATCCAATAAATTACTCAGCGTCTGCTGCACCTCAGAACCAGATTCAACTTGATGCAAAGCCCGTTCTAGTTGACCTTGCAAAATTGCCAGCGGAGTCTTTAATTCGTGGGCAGCATCTCCACTAAAACGAGAAGCTTGTTTAAAACTTCGTTCCAGACGTTCTAACATCTGATTGAACACAAAAATTAATTCTACAAACTCTATATCGGTTGCTCCGTCAGGGACGCGCCGATCTAGCCCCTGCACGGTAACATTGCGAATTGCCATCGTGAGTCGCTCAATAGGATAGAGAATACTCCGCGATATAACCCAGGCTCCACCCGCTACGAGTAAAAGCACTACGGGAATAGAAATTAGAAAGATATTGCGAATCGATGCCATTTCCCGATCGATCGCTTGTAAGTTAACAGCGATGGCTGCTTGATTATAAGGAGAATTAATCGCGCCAACACGCCAAATTGCAGTCCTAGTATGCTGGGTTGCTAGCTTAGCTTTGGGCACTTGAGGAGGATGAAGTGAATCGAATGGCGGCCTATCAAATGGGGGTCTATCCTGTCGAGGTCGATCGTGTGGGGGCCGATCGTGTGGAGGTCGATCGTGTGGAGGTCCATCGTGTGGAGGTCGATTGAATGGGGGTCTGCTTTCGGGCGGTGGAAATAAATTGAGGCGATCCGGAGGTGGTGGATCTAGTGGATTTTGTCGGGGGGGAGGTTCTGATTCAAAATCTATTATGTCAGGATTACCAGGGTGTAGTGGCAACGATTGCCAGATAGAATTCGCATCAAGTCCATCTTGCCACTGGCTCGATTTGTAGATTAAATTACCATCTCTTTGAGCCACTAGCAAAGCCACAGTTGTTTCTCCATTCATGCCCAAAAGTAATGGCAAAGAATCAGTATAAGCATCCCATTCGGGCGATCGCGGGCGGGTAGCGTGGATTAATTGAGTTTCTATTCCAGCATCAAGACGCTTGACTTTAGCATCGTAAATCAACCACCAGGAAACAACTCCAAAGCCAATCAGAGCAATACTTGCAAGAACAGAAGATGATAGAGCAATGCGAAAGCGGAAAGATTGGAGTTTCATGATGGTGAATCTGGTTTGCGAAACCGATAGCCAACGCCGCGCACACTCTCAACCCATCCTGTACCGCCAATCGGTTCAATTTTCTTGCGAATGCGTTGAATACATACATCTACTACATTCGTATTCGGATTAAAATCATAACCCCAGATATGTTCGAGGATTTGTGTGCGGGTGAGTACCCTACCGGGCGATCGCATTAGATATTCCAACAGATTAAACTCGCGGCTTGTAAGTTCTACCGCATGGCGATCGCAAGTAACTTCTCGGAGAATGCGATCGAGCTTAACAGGGCCAACGCTCAGAATATTTTGCCCACCGCCTGAAGCCCGTCGCACTACAGCATAAATCCGAGCCACTAACTCCTCCACAAAAAACGGTTTAGCTAAATAGTCATCAGCACCAAGATGTAACCCTTCAATGCGATCGTCCAGTTCATTGCGAGCAGTTAATAAAATCACGGGTACGTTGCGTCCCGCCTTTCGCAGATGTTTGAGAATAGATAATCCATCTTTTCCCGGCAATACAATATCAAGCACGATCGCATCGTACTCATTATCCATCGCCCGCCCATAGCCATCATTGCCATTATCGCAATAATCCACAACAAAGCCTTGTTCTTTCAAGCCCATACAAACAAAATTGGCGATTTTTTCTTCATCTTCAACGTAGAGAACATTCATAGATTTACCTATCCGGTTGCGATTATACGGCCATCAGGGAATTACTTAAATTACAAAACTGTAATCCATCCGCACTGTTGCAGGTAATGTTTGGGGAATTTGATGTAGTTATCAACATTTTTAGGTCGGCGATCGTAACTATCATGAAAATTACTTCACTACTTGCGTTACCTGCTACAGCCTTGCTGCTGGGATTTAGCAGCTTGACTTTTCCCGATCGAACTACAGCTAATTCTAATACTGTACTAGCCCAGAGCCAACCAGAACCCAGTCAAGAGCGCAGACGCCCGCCCCGTATAGATTTTGCCGCGGCAGCCAAACAATTAGGAGTCACCGAAGCGGAGTTAATCGAAGCTTTGGGCCTACCCGCCAAACCCCCGGAACCACCAAGCGAAAATAATCGCCCGTCCAGCCCACCGCCCCGTCCTCGTTTAGATATTCCCGGTGCAGCGAAAAAGTTGGGAGTCACCGAAGCAGAGTTGATTAAAATTCTGGGCATTCCGCCGCGTCCACCCGGCGATCGTAATGTACCTCAAAATTCGGAACAACGCTAATTTCTTCACATTACAAAACTGTAATCCTAGGACAGGAATAAATGTCATATTCCACCAGCTTAATGATTGTAGAGACTAACTCAAAGGCAGATCGATAATTCATTTCTTTAGCCTGACAACTGCTTCAAACTTAGAAAATTAATCCAGGTAATTACATCATGCCAGCACTATTTCCTAATTCAATTAATGCACCGGGCAATCCTCCCCAAAATCAAGGCGCAGCGGGCAACCAACCTCCTCAAAATCAAGGCGCACCGGGCAACCAACCTCCTCAAAATCAAGGCGCAGCGGGCAACCAACCTCCCCAAAATCAAGGCGCAGCGGGCAATCCTCCCGAAAACCAAGGCGCACCGGGCAATCCTCCAGGGCAAAATCAGGGCGCAGCGGGCAACCAACCTCCCCAAAATCAAGGCGCAGCGGGCAACCAACCTCCCCAAAACCAAGGCGCAGCGGGCAACCAACCTCCCCAAAACCAAGGCGCAGCGGGCAACCAACCTCCCCAAAATGAAGGCGCAGCGGGCAACCAACCTCCCCAAAACCAAGGCGCACTGGGCAATCCACCTCCTCAAAACCAAGGCGCAGCGGGCAATCAACCTCCGCAAAACCAAGGCGCACCTGCCAATCCTCCCGAAAACCAAGGCGCATTGGGCAATCCCCCTCAAAATCAAGGCGCAGCGGGCAACCAACCTCCTCAAAACCAAGGCGCACCTGGCAATATTCCTCCTCAAAACCAGGGCGAAATCGGCAATATTCCTCCTCAAAACCAGGGCGAAATCGGCAATATTCCTCCTCAAAACCAAGGCGCACCTGGCAATCCTCCTCCCCAAAATCAAGGCGCACCGGGTGGCAATCCTCCTTCTCAAAATCAGGAAGCACAACTTACGAATTCTGCTTTACCTCCCCAAAACCAAACTCCACCCCCTCCCCCAGCTAACAGTATTAGCACCACAGGAGGAAACGACAATATTACCGGAGATAGTTTAGATAACTTTATCCTAGGCAGTAGCGGCACAGATACCATAACTGGAGGAGCAGGCACGGATACAATTAGCTATCATTCCCTCGGCAGCGGCATTACCATTGAGGCTAAAGGTATTGTAGATAAAGGCGCAGCCGGTACAGATACCATGCAAAATATAGAACAAATAATTGCTCCTTTAGGGCAGATTAATACCATCGATGCTTCTACAGGTAGCGGCACAGCTTCTATTAATGTGGATTTGTCGCAGAATCGTTTGGCGGTTAACAATTTACCCGGTATCGGCACTCTGAATTTTACTGTAGAGAATTTCGTTAATGTCACAGGAACTCCGAATGTAGATGTCCTTACCGGAAACATCCTAAACAATTCTTTAGTAGGAGGAGATGGTAACGATACACTCTCTGGTTTGCGCGGCAATGATACCCTGATTGGAGTAAATCCATTGAGTGCTACACCGGGAAGCAATGATACGGATGTGCTGATTGGGGGTCGGGGTAGAGATATTTTTGTTCTCGGTGATGCGGCAATTAGCTACTATCAGGGAACAGGAGTTGCACTGATTCAGGATTTCCAACAGGGAATCGATCGCATTCAGTTACGCGGGAGTCTCTCTGACTACAATATTGTTGGTAACTCCATCAATTTGGCTGGTACATCTGACCAAATTGCTGTAATTCAAGGGGGCTTTACTCCTGATAGTTTCCTGTTTGTGTAATATCGATTCCGGCTGCAATCCTTATGATACCGAGGACACGGCACTGCCGTGTCCTAATTTCTTCTTCCTACTTCTTCCTTTGTGATAAGAGCGCTTACGCGCCGCTTCGCTAACGCACGTCGAAGCGTTTCAATCAAACCAATTATTCCTGTCGGAAATAAGTAAAAGCCCTAATTTTCTGCAATTACCGATCGCTCTTTAATCCAATCGAGTAAAATAGGATTGACCAATTCCGGCGCTTCATCTTGCGGGCAGTGCCCCACTCCCTCCAAAGGAATAAACTTTTCAACAGCCGGAAACTTTGCCAATTCTCGGCCCAATGCGATCGGCTCCCAAGGGTCATCTGTCCCCCACAAAATCAAAGCCGGACAGCTCAAACGCGGCAACAAATCCTCCGGTAGCGGACCTTGAGAATAACTGATAAATGCTACAAATACTTCGACTGCGCCGCTGTCTTTGGCAGGTTTCAGCAGCATATTTACCAGTTCGTCGCTGACAGCTTCGGGACGGCGATATGCTTGCAAAAGCACTTTTTTTACTGTTTTTGGCGTTGCTAATTGTTTAAAAAATAGTTGACTTATCCACTTGATATTTAAAACTTTTTGTGCGATTGGCGCTCCAAAACTGCGATACCAAGGCAATTCGGCGCGTTTGCGATCGTGCAGCAACCGCAAGGAACAATTGAGTAAAATTACGCCAGAAGCAATGTTGGGAAAATCAACAGCCGCTTGCATAATTGCCACGCAGCCGATCGAATTTCCCACCAAAAAAGCCGGTCCGCCCGCAACTTCCCGACAAAAATCAGCAATTAGCTGTCCCCAAGTTTCAAAAGTATAGTCAATCTCAAGTTTGGGCGCGGGTTTAGCAGAACCGCCAAAACCGATGAGGTCGATCGCATAACAGCGGCAATCAGCAGCCAGCGCCGGCAAATTCTTGCGCCAGTGGCCCCAAGACGCACCAAAACCGTGGACAAACACCACAGCAGGCCCCTGGGAACCCGCAGCCTGGTAGCAAATCGGAAAGCCTTTCCACAGCCAAGTTTGAGGGACAACAGCAGTTGACGAAGTGGGAGTAGAAGATGTCATGCGATTTTAGATTTTAGATTTTAGATTTTAGATGAATGCAAGGCTGCAAAGAACTCAAGTCAATACTACAAACCGTATCGCAATTCGAGGCAACCGCTAGGACATAAATCCCAAACCCTCTTCCCTCCTCCCTCTGCGCCCTCTGCGCCCTCTGCGGTTAATTCCTCTTCCTTCTTCCTTTGCAGTTAGAGCCGATATTATGTCACGATTAAACCTGCTGACTTCTTTGCTGTATTAAAATTTCCCTTATGCCAACAATCATTTCCACTGCTGTCGTACCGTTTCTGGGGTCGGAAATTGTACCCGACTACGACACCGCCAAAGTAGTTATCTTACCAATTCCCTACGAAGCTACCACCACTTACCGCCGGGGGTGCGAAAACGGGCCGGCGAAACTTCTAGAAGCTTCTCATCAACTCGAGTGCTACGACGAAGAATTGGATTCCGAAGTTTGCTACGATGTCGGAATTTATACACAAGAGCCGATCGCCGATACCCGCAACAGGCAACCGGTTTCATCCTCAGAAATGCTCCAAGTCACCCAAGCCGCAGTCCACCAGCTAGTTACCGAAAATAAATTTGTCATTTCCCTCGGAGGCGAACACAGCATCACTGCCGGCGTTGTCGAAGGTTATCGCCAAGCATACCCAAACGAACCTTTCACAGTCGTGCAAATCGATGCCCACGGCGACTTGCGGCACGAATACGAAGGCTCGATTCACAACCACGCCTGCGTGATGCGACGTATTGTAGATATGGGCTTACCGACACTGCAAATCGGGATTCGCGCTATCTGCAAGGAAGAAGCCGACTTGATTAAAGCAAAACAGCTAAACGTGATTCGAGCTCGCGAAATCGCTACTCAACCGGATTGGGCCGATCGGGCAATTGCCAGCATCACAACTAAGCGAGTCTTTTTGACGATCGACTTAGACGGCATCGATCCGACTTTAATTCCAGGGGTGGGAACACCCGAACCGGGCGGGTTAAATTGGTATTCCCTCACCGCATTTTTGCGCCGCATCTTCGAGTCCTACGAAGTAATCGGGTGTGACATTATGGAATTAGCACCTATTGTAGATTCTGTAGTCTCAGAATTTACCGCCGCCAAATTAGCATACAAACTTATTGGATACCAAGCTCTGGCTCAAGGTTGGCTAAAGCCAGACGAGGAATAAATCGCGAAGTACGAACCACAATAGGCTGTTGGCAAGGCTAGAATTAAGCTAAAGCCAAACAACAGCCAATTTTATTCGTGCTGACAGTTTCATCTTTCATGCTAGCAAATCCTGCTCTTCACCTCCTGAAAACATGAGTTTACTAATGGATACAACGGGTACTCCCATTAACGGCTACGCTCCCGATTTTGAACTGCCGGGAGTGGACGAAGAAGTTCACCATTTAGCTCGATACTTAGAAAAATTTCGGGCGATCGCGGTGATATTTATGTGCAATCACTGCCCTTACGTGCAGTTGTATCTCAATCGCATGAAAGAACTTCAAGCAGATTTTCAAGATCGAGATGTTACTTTAATCGGGATTAATGCTAATGATGCAAACCAGCATCCCGACGACAGTTTTGAAAACATGAAAATTTTTGCTGCCAACAATCAACTCAACTTCCCGTACATCCGAGATGTTGCTCAAGATGTGGCTGAAAGTTTTGGGGCTTCTAAAACGCCGGAAGTTTTTTTGTTAGACCAAGACGGCAGATTGCGCTATAAAGGTTTAATTGACGACAACGCCGACGATCCGGCGGCGGTGCAGGTTTCTTATCTGCGGAGTGCGATCGACCAATTGCTCAACAGTCAACCCGTTGAGCCTTCAACTACAGAGGCGATAGGCTGTTCCGTCAAATGGCGAGCATAGGCAGATTTAAAATTAACGTTCCGGCAGTAATTATTAACTGGTTCCCTGGCTGTGCCTGGGAACCTATTTCCAGAGGCTCTGCCTCGTCAAAGAGTGGACGCAAATTGGAGGTACAGCCTCCGAATCTGCTTTACCAGGCAGAGCCTGGTAAGGAGTAAAAAGATTCAAAACAATTTTCTGTGAACTTAAAAAGTAGACCTATTCCCAACTTAATTCTCGCAGTCGCCTTCATGCTAGCACTGCTGATTAGTTGGAACTTATTTAAGAACTTTTCCTCAGTCGATACGCCGCAGCGCACCTCCTTAAACGTATCCGCTGCTATCAGTCTATCGAAACCTTTAGAGGAAATCAAAGCTGTTTATCAAAGCAGTAATCCGAATTTTACTATTACTTATAATTTTGGTGGTTCCGGTGCTCTAGAACAGCAAATTCAGCAAGGCGCCCCGGTAGATGTATTTTTCAGCGCCGCCACCAACCCAATGGATGCTTTGCAGCAATCCAACCTGCTAATTAACGACACGCGCCGCAATTTGCTGACAAATCGCCTAGTTTTGATTGCTCCCAAAAACGGTGTTGCTTTGAGCGATTTCAAACAGTTGACAGATGCCAGAATCAAGAAAATTGCGATCGGCGAACCGAAAAGCGTACCTGTGGGCCAATACGCTCAGGAAATGTTAACTAAGCTTGGATTGTGGCAGCAAGTCCAGCCAAAATTAGTGCTAGGAAATAACGTCCGCCAAGTGCTGACATTTGTCGAAAGCGGTAACGTTGATGCTGGCATAGTTTATGCGACTGACGCCAAAGCCTCCGACAAAGTAACTGTGCTGCTAAGGGCTGCCGAAAATTTGCACTCGCCCATTGTTTATCCGCTGGCAGTTATTAAAAACAGCCGCAATCCGGCTGGGGCAAAAGCGTTTGTTGACTTTTTGGCGGGCGATCGCGCTAAAATAGTATTTCAGAAATACGGATTTGGCATAGTTCGATAACTAACTAATTATGGATTTTTTACCGCTGATGAAAGCAGATAAGCGCTGATTAACGCGGATGTATTTATAAATGGAATTTGATATTTCTCCGCTCTGGATATCTCTAAAATCCTCCGCTATTGCGACATTTATCACCTTTTTCCTGGGAATAGGTGCCGCCCGGTGGATGCTTTCAAGTCGCATCAGAGGTAAAGCTTTGATTGAAGGCATTTTAATTTCTCCCTTAGTTTTACCGCCCACAGTCGTCGGATTTTTGCTGCTGCTGCTGTTTGGGAGAAATGGGGCGATCGGGCAATTTTTGCTACAATTCGACTTAACTATAATTTTCACTTGGCAAGCCGCCGCCATTACTGCCACAGTTGTATCATTTCCCCTCATGTACAAAACTGCTTTGGGAGCTTTTGAGCAAATTGATGCCAATCTTCTCAATGCAGCCCGCACTTTGGGGGCCTCGGAGTGGCAAGTCTTTTGGCGCATTATGTTGCCGCTAGCATGGCCGGGAATTTTAGCAGGAACTATTCTCGCATTTGCTCGCGCTTTGGGTGAATTCGGGGCGACGCTGATGTTAGCGGGGAACATTCCCGGACAAACTCAAACTATCCCGATGGCAATTTATTTTGCTGTGGAAGCTGGCGATATGAGGCAAGCTGCTATTTGGGTTTTGATTATTCTTAGTCTTTCTTTGAGCGTGCTAACTGCTGTTAATTTTTGGACTGATTTACAAAGGATATCGCGCCAATCAAATTCGAGCCAAAAACTGGAATCTAATTTTTCCAAAACTGCCTATTATTTTACCACAAAGTCCACAACTAAACAACCGGAAAGCGGACTTTGTTTAAAGATTTTTAAACCTCTCTCGGGCTTTGCCTTGGATGTTGGCTTCGATATCAGCCCGGAGGTCCTGGGAATTTTGGGCGCATCGGGTTCCGGCAAAAGCATGACTCTGCGCTGCATCGCTGGTTTGGAAACTCCCAGCAGCGGTAAAATTGCAGTCAACGGCCGGGTTTTATTTGACTCAGCACAGGGCATTAATGTACCTTCTAAAGACCGCCGCATCGGTTTTTTGTTTCAAAATTACGCTTTATTTCCTCACTTGACTGTGGCTGAAAATATTGCGTTTGGCTTGCAGCATTTATCTGAAAGCGAGCAAAAAATTCGGGTAAAAGAACAACTAATTTCGGTGCAAATGTCGGGACTGGAAAACCGTTACCCGCACGAACTTTCGGGGGGCCAACAGCAGCGGGTGGCTTTGGCTAGGGCGATCGCCCCTTCTCCCGATTTGCTGCTGTTAGACGAACCGTTTTCTGCTTTGGATACTCACTTACGCAGTCAACTTGAACGGGAGTTAATGCAGACTCTGGCTAATTATCGGGGAATTACTTTGTTTGTCAGCCACAATTTAGAGGAAGTTTACCGGGTGTGCAAAAATCTGTTGGTATTGGCCGAGGGAAGGCCGATCGCCTTTGATACCAAAGAAAACATTTTTGATCGCCCTGGCAACTTGACTGTCGCCCAGTTGACGGGCTGCAAGAATTTCTCAGCAGCTAAACCGATCGCAGAAACTCTCGTGGAGGCGATCGACTGGGGCTGTACTCTGACTGTAGTCGAACCCATTCCCAAATCTCTAGTTTCTGTGGGAATTCGGGCTCATCAACTGAGTTTTGTTAGCGGGTGCGATCGTGAAAATACTTTTGCTTGTTGGATCGCCTCGACAGTGGAAACTCCCCACCGGGTGACATTATATCTCAAATTGCACTCGCCTCCCAATGATTCCCAAGATTATCACTTACAAGCCGAAGTTTTCAAGGAAAAATGGAGGGCTATTAAGGACAATCCTTTTCCCTGGTATGTTCATTTCGAGCCAATTAGGTTAATATTAATGGAAGCCTGAGTTAACTAGCAATATACCGTTAATCGTCAACACTCAACAGTTAACCGTCAACACTCATCAGCTAAATACATCTTAACCCAACCTCTAATCATGACTGAAAAACTTAAAAAAACCGACGCTGAATGGCAACAACAACTCACGCCAGAACAGTTTAAAGTCACCCGCAAAAAAGGAACCGAAAGAGCTTTTAGCGGCGAATATCACGACAACAAAAAAACCGGAATTTATAAGTGTATTTGTTGCGGCACAGAGCTATTTAAATCAGAAACAAAGTACGATTCCGGTACCGGTTGGCCGAGTTTCTACGCTCCCGTTAGCGAAGAAAATGTCAAGTGCGAGTCGGATAACACCTTGTTCATGCGCCGCACCGAGGTACTGTGCGCTGTTTGCGACGCTCATCTCGGTCACGTATTTAACGACGGGCCAAAACCTACCGGTCAGCGTTACTGCATGAATTCTGCTGCTCTTAATTTCGTCCCCAAGGATTAAATTTAGTCAACCGTTCTCAGTCAACTGTTCTGGAACAGACTTTTGGGTCTGTTCTGGGTAATTGATGTTCAAAATGCACCCGTACTGCTATCTTATGGTGGAGGCAAAAAGAGTAAAAAAATAGTGGCGGCATGGGGATGGTATATCAGCGAGTTTTGCTGAAGCTCAGCGGTGAAGCGCTTATGGGTAGCTTGGGCTACGGCATCGATCCGGTAGTCGTTCAGTCGATCGCCCAGGAAGTTGCCAAAGTCGTGTCGCAAGGCATTCAAATCGCGATTGTTGTCGGTGGCGGCAACATTTTTCGCGGGGTGAAAGCTGCTTCGGCAGGGATGGATCGGGCAACGGCTGATTATGTGGGCATGATTGCGACGGTGATGAATGCTATCACTTTGCAGGATGCCCTGGAACAAGCAGGAGTGCCAACGAGGGTGCAATCGGCGATCGCCATGCAAGAAGTAGCTGAACCCTACATCCGGCGGCGGGCAATTCGCCACCTCGAAAAAAAACGAGTAGTGATTTTTGGTGCCGGTTCTGGCAACCCTTTTTTTACTACTGATACTACAGCCGCTCTGCGGGCGGCTGAAATTGATGCAGAGGTGATTTTTAAAGCTACTAAGGTAGATGGGGTGTACGATTCCGACCCCCACCTCAACCCCAACGCGCGCAGGTATCAAACCCTCACCTATGCCCACGTCTTGAATCAAGATTTGCGGGTGATGGACAGTACGGCGATCGCCCTTTGCAAAGAAAATAATATTCCTATTATGGTATTTGACCTCTCGGTGTCGGGCAACATCTACCGAGCTGTAATGGGAGAATCTATTGGAACTCTTGTCGGAGGTTTTTGTGAAGTTAGCTGACGCAGAAGATCATATGCAAAAGGCAGTTGAGGCTACTCAACGGTCTTTTAATACTATTCGGACGGGACGGGCCAACGCCTCTCTCCTCGATCGAGTCATGGTAGACTACTACGGCTCTCCAACTCCGATCAAATCCCTTGCCAACATCGGCACCCCGGATGCGACTACGATCACCATTCAACCGTTCGATCGCACAGCGCTCAACTCGATCGAAAAAGCAATTTCCCTGTCCGATGTAGGACTCGTTCCCAACAACGACGGTTCAGTTATTCGCTTGAACATTCCGCCGCTGACGAGCGACAGACGCCAAGAATTTGTCAAAATGGCCGGGAAGTTTGCTGAAGAAGGTAAAGTTGCAATTCGCAATATCCGCCGCGATGCCGTTGACTCGATTCGCAAGCAGGAAAAAAGCAGCGATATCTCTAAAGATGAATCCCGCGACTTGCAAGATAAAATTCAAAAGCTGACGGACAAGTACATTGGCAAAATAGAAGAAGTTCTGGCAGCGAAAGAGAAAGATATCACGACTGTTTAGGGAATCGGAAATTTGGCAGGGGGAATAGGAATAGTTTTGAGATTGCCGAGATCCGGCCGCGAACAACGAGCAGACGCTTAATGATTTGTGAGTTGTGAGTTAAAAACTCAAGATTTAACACTCATTAACTTACCAATTCCTCCTGTCCCATTACCAATCACCCATTACCAGTTGTCCGGTGAAGGAATTCGTCCTGCCATTGTTAGCGGATTTAAGGCTGCTGAGGCGATCGATCGAGCTCTTGGAGGTGCCGACGACGCTAAGGAGCCGTACACTCAATCGATCGCCCAAGAATGCAACACTGATATGGTTTGGGCTAGTCGCTTGGCCCGAGCCTTCTATCAGTTTACAGGAGCTGTTTATCAAGCGGGCCTCCAATTTCCGAGGACTACTCAGTTGATCAGCAAAATTTTGTGTAGCAAACTGCGTTATGCCGATATCGCTAACCGCGCTTTTCATTCTTCTGAGGCCGTTTTATAATGAAGGAAGAGGGAATAATAAATACTCTTAAATCCCCATTGCTTATTCTTGATTTCAAATTCTTAATCCTTAATTTAAAAATAGGAATTACGCACTAAGCTAATCCGCCTTTAAATTGCATGGCTCAATAAAATTTCACTTTTGTGGAGTGGGCCGGAAAGCCCGCCCTCAACACAAAACTTAAATGCACAACAGCTTATTCCTCAGAAAGCCTGTGGATTCCTAGATTTTTACTTGCCCAACCCGCTTTTTTCCAATAAACTGGGTTTAAAAGCGTACCTGCTATTTTAAATAAAGTCTAGGCGAGGATTTTTTAATACAAGCCCCGCGCTACTTATACAATCAATCTCAAATACTCCTGGAGGCAACAAGTGGTTTGACACGTTACTAAGAGCGCGGTAAGGCGCTTCAGGGGCAGCTTAAATAATTACATTCTACCTACATCGTGTAAAATATAAAATCTCAAATCTAATGATAATTTACTTTTATAAAGTAGAGGAGCCTTACGGCTGCTTTTCTAATTTTTCACTACACGACATTTCTCTGCACGGTCAATATTGGTTGACTGTGGAACATTACTATCAAGCCCAAAAATTTGTCAGCACGGATAAAAGATTAGTGGCGGCGATTCAAGCCGTAGCAACTCCTCAAGAAGCCGCTAAACTAGGTCGAGATCCCAACCACCGGATTCGCGATGATTGGGAAGCTGTGAAAATTCCTATTATGCGCGAAGCAGTTTTAACTAAGTTTCTGACTCATACAGACATTCAAGCGATTCTCCTCTCCACAGGGGATCGAGTGATTGTCGAGGATTCGCCAACGGATTACTACTGGGGGTGTGGCTGGGACCGAACCGGTGAAAATCATTTGGGTAAAATTCTGATGAGCGTGCGCCAAGAAATTGGTCAACGCTTTGCGCGCTGATAGAAACTCAAATTCTTTCGTTAATTATCATTATATGAAGTTATACAACAAATGTCAAGTTATCCTAACAATGAAGAATTCTCATAGTGAGAGTTGAAGATTGCGAGAAATTTATAAGAGCATTAAAATAATAATTATTATTTGCTTATGTTGCTCTGCCTGTTGAAGGCAAGGATTAAACCGGCGCGATCGCAGATTTTACTTGCCCCAGCCCACCCGAGGCGATACACCGTCGTCTCTCACCAATGCGCCACCGATTAATTGTACAGATCGGTTGAGTCAAAAACTCAGGGTGAGTTATTTGAGTTTGAACGCTCCAACAGCACATCAAAACTTCTTATTATCATTGTATAAGTACAAAAGGAGATTTATGCAACTCACAGAAAATACGGAAGAATTACATTATAAACTAGACAGAGAAGTTTTGATACGGCGGATAACTGAACGCATTCGCCAATCTCTAGAATTAGAAGATATTTTAACCAGTACAGTAGCAGAAGTGCGGGCTTTTTTGAAAACAGATCGCATTATGATTTACAGGTTTAGTGCCGACGGGAGTGGAGAAGTTGTTGCGGAATCAATTAATAACAACCATCTCCCTTCCTTGAAAGGACTGCACTTTCCCGCAGACGACATTCCCGCGAGCGCCAGGGAGATGTATGTCACTATGCGCCAGCGGACAATAATAGATGTTAACTCAGGGACGATCGTCCTGAGCCCCCTCGATGCTGCAGGCACCGGTCAACCTTTAGTAAAGGAAGAGATGCACTACAGATCGCTCGATCCTTGCCACACCGCTTACCTGATAGCAATGGGAGTGCAATCTTCCTTAGTCGTGCCGATTTTGCACCGCAGGATCGCGTCGCCAAACAGCAAAACAGATATCTGTGAGGCGGCCACGTGTCTGACTAGATACGAGCCAGGAAATAATCAAAAAATTCACATCGAACTGTGGGGACTTTTAGTGTCTCACCACTCCGCGCCCCTCAATATTTCACCAGCAGATTTAGAAGTAGTTCAGCTCGTATCAGATCAATTGTCTAGCGCCATCGCCCACGCGCTCCTCCTCCAGCAAACCCGCTCTCAAGCCGCCCGCGAAGCTACCGTGAGCCGCATAGCAGCCCTGTTGTACGGTCACGTCAACATTCAACTGCAACAGGGTTTAGAAGCTACCGTCACCGCTTTGGGTGGCAGCGGTGGCCGACTCTATCTCAACCCGCCGAAAATCAACGGTGAAAAGTTATCTGCTCCCAAGATTGAGGGAGGATTTCCCATTGCCCCAGCCCACAGTGATGCTACCTTTGAAGTGTTCACCACAGGAGAACAACCGACACTTCCCAACTGGGAAAAAGTTAAGGCGCTCGAAGCTCATCCCCTCTGGCAGGAATGGCTAACCAAAGGATTCAAAAATACGGACCAACTTCCCAAAATTGCCAGTTTTACTAATTCTCAATTCCCTGTTTTGATAATTACCGACTTATACAAAGAAGCTCTATTTAGAGTATTAGTTCCCGCTTTCCAATCTACTCAAATTCGGGGTTTGCTGGTAATTCCCCTCCACTACCAACAACAAGTAGTCGGCTGTTTGACCATTTTTCGCAATGCAATTGATACCGAAAAAATGTGGGCGGGGCGCTTTGACACCAGCGCTGAACAAACCCTTCCTAGACAATCCTTTGAACTCTGGCGAGAAATAAAAAAAGGTCAGTCGCCCGAGTGGAATTACGAGGAAATTGAGCAAGCTTTAGCTATAGGCCGCCAATTTTGTTCGGCAATTGGGCAGTACATTCTTTATAAAGAAGTGCAAACCCTGAATGCCAACTTGGAGCGCCAAGTTCAAGAACGCACCGCCCAATTGCAACAATCCTTGGACTTTGCCAAAGTATTGACGCGAGTTAGAGACCAGATTCGCAGCACCTTAGATTTAAAAATCATACTGCAAACTATTGTGCGAGAAGTCAGAGTTTTGTTGGATACCGATCGCACGGTAATCTACCAATTTGCAGCAGACAGACAGGGCGAGGTAGTTGTCGAAGCTGTTTGCGGCGAGTGGCGGTCTATTTTAGGTATCACATCTCCACAACAATGCTTTCCCGAATTCTCAGACTGCTTTTATCGAGCCGGAGGGGTGCGAGCAATTAATGATATTTATACTGAGGATTTAACACCCTGTCACCGCGAATTTTTGGAAGAGTTGCAGGTAAGAGGAAGTTTAATTGTGCCAATGAGAGGCAAAGATTCCCAATTGTGGGGGTTACTGATTGCCCATGAGTGTTCGGGGCCGAGAGTTTGGCAAACAGCAGAACAGGAATTGGTGCAACATTTAGCGGCTCAAGCTGCGATCGCCATTCACCAAGCAGAACTTTATCAAGAAAGTCTCAATGCAGCAACTGCCGATCGATTAAAAGCCGAACAGCTAGCTAAAACCCTCACAGAATTGCACAATACCCAAGCCCAACTGATTCAAACCGAAAAAATGTCCAGTCTCGGACAACTCCTGGCCGGAGTCGCCCACGAAATAAATAACCCCGTTAACTTTATCTACGGCAATCTGTCCCACGCCAGCGAATACACCAAAGATTTACTCTGCTTGGTGGAACTCTACCGCCAGCACTACCCCAATCCCAACCCAGAAATTAGCGAGTGCTCCGAAGCAATCGACATCGAATTTCTTGCCGAAGATTTGCCAAAAATTTTGGGTTCCATGACAGTCGGAGTTGAGCGCATCCGCCAGTTAGTTGTATCTTTGCGTAATTTTTCCCGGACGGATCAAGCCGAGAAAAAAGCCGTTGACATTCACGAGGGCATAGACAGTACCCTGTTGATTTTGCAGCACCGGATCAAAGCAAATTCCGATCACAACACCGTAGAAATTATTAAAGAATACGGCAAGTTGCCCTTAGTAGAATGCTATGCCAGCTCGCTCAATCAGGTATTTATGAATCTGATCGGTAATGCCCTTGACGCCCTAGAAATGGGAAAAAAAGAGCGAGTTATGAATCTTCCCTTTAAAGTGGCAAGTGCAGCGGCGACGCATTTAAGCTCCCAAATACTGCCTATCGAGTCAGGAGATATAAATGCCACCACCGAGTGTTTGATTCCTGATTTCCCATCCCCTTGCATTCGGATTCGCACTGAATTAATCGATGAAAAAACGGTAGGAATTTGTATTGCCGACAATGGTCACGGCATCCCCAAAGAGTTAATCTCTCATATATTTAATCCGTTTTTTACTACTAAACCCGTAGGTCGGGGCACGGGTTTAGGATTGTCTATCAGTTACCAAATTGTAGTTGAGAAACACCAAGGCGTACTTAAGTGTGTTTCTGTACCCGGTCATGGTACAGAATTCTGGATCGAGATTCCCATGAATTAGGCAACCGTCAAGGCAAGATCAACTTCACCAGCACAGAACCGATCGAGCCCAGAAGACTCATAAAGTTGCCACCGCCGCCCGTGCGGGGTTCCGTAGGCTTTTGACGTGCAACAATGGCTTCGCCTAACTGCTTTGACAAATCCTGACCTTGGGGATTTCCTTGAGCTGCAAAGAGTTTGTTTGCTTGCTCGGCGTCTTGAGTCGCGCCGGCGAAGTCTCCCAAGTCAGCGCGAGACATACTGCGCGCAAAATAAACGGCTGCTAAATCCGATTTCAGATTCAGGGCTTGATTGTAATAATCAATCGCGTTTCTGTAGTTTCCTGCTTGAGCTTCCAGCACTCCCAACCGGTAGAAGTCTTCAGCGGTGCCGATATTGGTTGGCATTCCTCTAACTCCGAGCAGTTGCGCGTTATTTAAATTAGCGCCTTGCAAATTGGCGTCGCTGAGATAGGCACTTCTCAAGTCAGCACCGCTGAGGTTAGCTCCGCTGAGGTTTGCCCCTGTCAGGTTGACGCCAAACAGGCTAGTGCCGCTGAGGTTAGCACCGCTGAGGTCAGCCCCCGTGAGGTTGGCTCGACTGAGGTTAGCCAACCTCAAGTCAGCACCTTTGAGATTGGCTCCTGTTAAGTTGGCTAAAACCAAGCCCGCACTGCTGAGGTCGCAGTTGGGGCATTGTCGGGTGGCTAGTAATTGTTGCGTGTGTTGGATGTTCTCGGCGGGTGCAGGAGCGATCGGGGCGATCGCGCTCAGCACAGTTGCCGCAGCGAGGATTCTGAGTTTCATTTTGACCGTCCAAAATCCAAAATATTAAATCTAAAATAGCTTTTATCCAAGCAATTGAAAATCACCATAACACAAGTTCACCCAACAAATCTTTTGACTCGCCGTATGTAGGAGTTCTGGGCGCCATCAGTACCCTACATTGAAATTCTCGGCCTTACCTTAGTGTCAAATAAAGATTTCGCTGCCAATAAATTAGGGTAATGAATTACTCATTACCCTTTAGCCGCTGTTCTCGGCAACCATAAAAATTAACAAATAAATTAGTCGTGAATCGTGCCGTCGGGCATCGTTGTACCCTTAAGATATACTCCGCTCAGGTTAACTTTTGTAAGGTTTGCTCCCAACAGGTTTGCTCCGCTTAAGTCTGACGCACTTAAAATCGCTTCAGTCAAGTCTGCCCTAATTAGACTCGCCCCCATTAAGTCGGCTCCGCTAAGGTCTACTTTGCTCAAGTTTGCGCCAATTAAATCGCATTCTGTGAGTACCGCCCTACGCAAGTTTACTCCGTAAAGATTTACTCCGTGCAAGTCTGCATGGCTGAGTGTTGCCCTAGATATGTTGGCTCCAATTAAAGTTGCTTGGATCAGGGAAGCTCCGCTCAAGTCTGCTTTACTGAGATTCGCTCCCATCAACTCAGCTCGATGCAGGTTAGCTTCAACTAAAAGTGCTTCTGTGAGGTCGGCTCCACCTAAGTCTGCTTTGCTCAAATTAATCTTGCATAAATTGGCTTTGCCAAAGTTGACTCTGTTAAGTTTGGCTTTGCTAAGATTGGCTCCAATCAGGTCGGCTTCATACAGATTGGCTCCAATCAATTCTGCTTCGTAGAGGTAGACCTCGTGCAGGTAGACCCCGCTAAAATTTCTTTCTCCTATTGCATATAGCTTGAGCAGTTCGTCAACGTTCATTGTGGCTTCTCTACACCTTTTAAATGAAGAATACTGTCAGCAAGCTGGTTACACCGGATGTTCTGCAATTTTAGATTCTGAAAGATTCACACCCAGGGTGAGACTTCCCTCAATCTGCAAGATTTGAGGTGGAAAGTGCTCAACTACCCATAACTTTTTGTGGGTAGTTGAGCTTACTGAGGAGGGGTGTGACTAAGATCACAAAAAAATGCTAGTAGGATCACATAGAAACTCGGCTTTCGATCACAGCAGGCAGGCAAAAATAGCCGATACTTATACTGTAATGCTGAGAAATTGACAATGCCACCCTCGTCGTGTTTTACTCAATTGGCGATAAAGCCAGTAGTTTCACGGATACTTGCCCGCTTGCTGTGAAAGTAGGTTGCAATGTCACTCGGCGCTACCCACTCCGGGTGATGAGAGTGTTGATGTATCAAGATTTCTCGCACAGCGAAAGCCAGAAATGCACTTCTGGGAGTAGGGGAATGTCTCTATAAAAATGCGATCGCTGGTGTAGAGACATTCGCCTGTTTGCTAGCACCTAATGACTAAAAATCGCCCATACGTTCGCAAAAATTACCAATAGATACCAGGAAAACCATGATAGATGTTTAACAATAAAAGAATAAATGGTATTCCTTAAGAGTCACCTATTGCCGCTAATCTTAGAGTCGATCGGTTAACGGCTATCAGTATTAGCAATGACGCTTGTCCATCAAATACAAAACTGACCCAGAAACCGGGTTTTTTACCAAAAAAAATCGTTGCCACCTTGCTCCAGGTTAAAATAATGCGGTTTCTGAGCGTCTGAGTGCCTCCCGGAAGGAAAAAGTTTAATGAGAACGATCGCTTTTGTATGGCTTCAGGGCAAACAAAAGGTCAGCATTTAGGATAGGAGCAGCTTTGGCTCCATTGTCCAACAAAGGTATTGTAGAACGCGAATCTTGAGGTAATTGATATGGCTGGAGTATGTAAGCTTAGCATCACAGAGACAATTGAAGAACTAAAAAACCTGTTAAGTGAACAAAAAACGGCAAGCGGCTTTCAAAAAATTCAAGCACTTTACCTGTTCAAAATTTGTCATGTTAAGACAGTTAAAGAATTGGCTATGACGATCGGGGTAAATCGAATTACAGTCCAGCGGTGGCTGAGAAAGTACCGCTCTGACGGACTCGAAGGACTCCTCGAAACAAAGCACAGCGGCGGCCGCAAGCCTGCCATTCCTCCTTTGGCACGCGCTAGTTTGGCAATGCGCCTCAGCGACCCCCAGGAAGGCTTTAAAAGCTATGGAGAGATTCAAGAGTGGTTGCAGCAGGAATACAGCATTGAGGCTTCCTATAAAGCAGTTTATGCAACAGTCAGATACCACCTAAAAGCCAAGCTGACGAAAGTCTAGACAGTTAATAGCACGTCGGATTAAGCACCGATTATCTAATTGTTTGCCCTCAGCTTTTGAAGATTGTGGGGAGTTGCGTCATCACGACAAACTTGACTAATTCTTTTTTAACAAAACTCGCTCTCATAAACTGCGGAGCATATAAATTATGTGTTGTGGCAATGGGGGTGAGGGGGAGAAGATGTGATGCTTTTCCCGCGTTTTAGAAAGATGCTCAAAAAAAGCGCCAGAAATCATAACTTGCAAGTTTTGTTTAATTTGCAGGTTTTGTTATATGGAGGTAAAAATTGGCAACTGCTAAGGCAAAAACCGATCCAAAGCCGCTTTCAACTCTTCGATTTCCGTATCAATATTGCCTTCTTTAGCGGCTCTGGCAATGCACTCTGTTAAATGTTCATCAAGAATGATTCTCGCCACGCGATCGAGCGCTCCTCGAACCGCAGCAACTTGCACGAGAACTTCGGGACAGGGACGGTTTTCTTGCACCATTGTTTTAATGCCTCGGACGTGTCCCTCAATCCGAGACAAGCGATTTACCAGCCGCCGCATCGATTCTTCATCGTGATGGTGAGGGTGGGCTGATTTATCGTCGTGATGGTGGTGGGAATTGGAGGGCAAGGATTTGTCAGTAGAAGTATCAGATAGAATCATTGGGGTTACGAAGGAAATTTAAAAGTTAGAATTCAGAATATGTTGAGTTGGTGCGGGCTGGTGACTCATGTATTGTAACTGTCAAAATATATTTAGGATCTTCATAGTGGCAGATTATTGAGCCCGCACGATCGCACACGTTTACCAGACTAACCCAGACTAACAAAAATTGACGCTATGCGACTATTTAAGTTTTTTCGCCCCGCACATCGAATCGGTGCTCGTTGGTTCGCCCTAATTTTAGGAATGACGATCGCCCTGAGTGCGTTAGCAATCAATGCTGCACCCGCTGTCGCCGCTGATGGCACAAATCCGCCCAACTTACAGTTCCAGAATTCCCCAGCCACTCCCCCGAATCCGCAACTGTTAGCGCTGCGGGGCGGGGAACTCCCGGCGGATACAGCCAGTTTTGTGACGGCGGCTGTCGATCGAGTTGGGCCGGCAGTTGTCCGCATTGATACCGAGCGCACTGTCAGCCGCAACCTTGACCCCTTAATGGAAGACCCCTTCTTCCGCAGATTTTTGGGAGAAGATTTACGCAGCATGACCCCCAGACAAGAACGCTTACGCGGCCAAGGTTCCGGCTTCATTATTGACAAAAGCGGGATTGTTTTAACCAATGCTCACGTAGTTGACAAAGCCGATCGAGTGACTGTCACCTTAAACGACGGCAGGACATTTCCAGGAGAAGTGCAAGGTACTGACGAAGTAACAGATTTGGCTGTTGTCAAAATTAATACCAAGGAAGTTAACTTGCCCGTGGCAACCCTAGGAGATTCCAACGCGGTGAAAGTGGGAGATTGGGCGATCGCCGTGGGCAACCCCCTGGGATTTGACAACACCGTCACCTTGGGCATTATCAGCACCCTCAAACGCTCCAGTGCAGCCGTCGGCATTCCCGACAAGCGGCTCGATTTCATTCAAACCGACGCCGCCATCAATCCCGGCAATTCCGGCGGCCCGCTGTTAAACAGCAGAGGAGAAGTGATTGGTATCAACACGGCGATTCGAGCTGATGCAATGGGTATTGGGTTTGCGATTCCGATCGACAAAGCCAAGGCCATTTACGCGCAGTTAGCCAAGGGAGAACAAGTCAGCCATCCGTTTTTGGGGATTCAGATGATTGCTTTGACTCCTGAAATGGCCAGAGAGAATAATTCTGACCCCAATGCTCCTTTGATTGTCCCCGAAGTTAAGGGAGTGTTAGTGATGAGAGTTGTGCCCAACACCCCTGCTGAGAAAGCAGGCCTTCGCAAAGGGGATGTGATAGTTCAAATTGACGGTGAGGGAGTGACTGAGGCCGAACAGTTGCAAAGTTTGGTGGACAACAGCACAATCGGTCAAATTCTGAAACTGAAAGTGCGCCGCGGTTCCCAGATTAAAGAAGTAGCCGTTCAAACAGCTCAATTGCAAGATTTTTAGAAGTGAAGAGGAAGGGGGGAAACTGTTAAACACCACATAAAGTTTTTAGTGAGGATTTTAGTCAAATCTTAATATTTTTAGGTAAGCTGTTGTGAATTTAAATTGTATGTTGAGGACTGGTTCTCCTGCCCACCTCACCAGAGTGAAAAAATATTTTGCCGTGCAATTTAAATACACAGCTTAATAGCGACTAAAATCCTCACTACAAACGAGTTTTATTATTAGTGATTGATATGACACGAGTTCAACTTGCCTATCCCAAAATTCCCGATAGTAAAAATTGCCCTAATGAACAATGTATAGCTTTTGAGAAGTACGATGGCACTAATTTGCATTGGGTTTGGGAAGTTGAACTTGGTTGGTATGCTTTTGGTACGCGCCGCAGTAGATTTGATTTGGATGAGATGGGAATTGCAGAATTTAATGCTGCACATCCAGGTTTAGAAAGAGCACCTGAAATATTTAAAAGAGACTTTGCTAATCCGTTAGAGTCTATATTTCGAGAGAACGAACAGTATCAATGCGCTGAAATTACTGTGTTTACAGAGTTTTTTGGTGCTAACTCGTTTGCGGGAATGCACCAAAAGGACGATCGCAAACAACTGGTTCTTTTTGATGTGGAAACTGAGGGCGGTATGGTTGTTCCCGATCGGTTTATTCAGGATTTTGGTAAATTAAATATTGCGCGAGTGATTTATCGCGGCCAACTGACGGGCAAGTTTATGGACGATCTTCGCAAGGGGAAATACGGTGTAGATGAAGGTGTTGTGTGCAAGGGAGGCCGCAATGCTAATAATCTGTGGATGGTGAAGATTAAGACTGATGCGTATATGCAGAGATTGCAGGAAGCTTTTCAGGATGATTGGGAAAAATACTGGGAGTAATATCAAATCTGAAGGCTAACTTTTATCGGCTAGTTTTGTAATAGGGTGCGTTGCAGCCAGTTAAGTATAGATTGGATCGGGTGGGGGCCTTTAGGTGAGAAAGTGGGAAGGATGGGATGGGATGAGTCGGTGATCAGGCAGATTGTAGCGTCAAAGCGTGTGAGGGCATCCAGAAAAGTTTGGCTAAAACCTTGGGTAGGGGCGATCGCGTTTTCGTAGAAAATGAGGATGGGGTATTTTTCCCACTCTAGGAGTTGCGAGTAGATTTGGAGTTCCGTGAGGGTGCGGGGCCATGCCTTCTGTGGATTTGGGGCAGTGGTGTTTTTTGACCAGTTGCAGGTAGATATTGACAGTTGGGAAGTCGTTCTGCTAGATTAACTGTAATAATATCTGGGTGTTAGGCTTTCTTTCCTCAACCTAACCTACAAGAGCGGTAATCACACTAAATTTTATTAGTAGAGGTTTCAATGTCAAGCTTTGGACTTCGTTCTATAAAAAATTCTTTAAGTCAAGCATTGGAATACTTGCCGGAGTGGGCAAATTTAAACCCATTTGACAAAGGAAAAGTAATTGATAAATCTTTCAAGGCAATTTTGAAAGATTTGATGAAACAGTTCAACATGCAGCCTGGTGTTGATTATGTAGATAATTTAAACGATAACGAACCGATTACAGATTTTGTTGCGTTATCAAAAAAGGCAGATGATTTAATTCAAGGATTATTAACTGGTAAGATTGTGGCTATTTCAGAACATAGTCGAGTTAGTAAGCTAGGAAAAGATTTCTCTGTAAAAGCTCATTTTCGTAAAAAATCAGCCTGAAATTTTCTGTTTTTCTGAAACTTTTATCATAAACACTTAGGAAGTGTAATAATTTTTTAAAGGAAATTTATGGAATCAAGATATTTTGAAGAGGGGAATTTTATTTACGAGTGTAAATCTTCCCCAGCTCAAGCAGATGGGCCTGTCAATCAAGGAAGTCTTCAAAACTGGATAAGTGATGTAAAAAAGTTATTGAGAAAAAAGCGCCCAACAGGATTTCGTTATATTTTTCCTATTAATCGTCTGGACAGCAATAATAAAAACCTGTTAGAAAAGCTGAAGGAAGACTTGAAAAAAGAACTTCCTCCTATTAATGTAGACATACAATATTATGATTGTGATTCAGTTGATAAACTCACTAGGGCCTTGGAAAAAGTCAAGAGTTTACCGGAGTTAGTGGAATACATTAAACAAGCTAGGAACTAAAAATATGTCTTTATCTATTCATTTTGCCCGACTTAAGTATTTTTCTGAAGAATTCACGAAAGAGCGTCAGTATAAAGAGATTTTGCAAGAATTAAAGAAGATTTTGAAAGAAGAAGAAAAGATTGATGAAACCCTAGAAAAAAAATTTCTTGAAAATATAGAAACTCAATATCTGACATTAAGTGCTGAAACTCCTGAGATAGAAAAATTTTTGAGGACTGGTTCAGAAATTCAATTACATCCACAATCAAGGTATTACTTTGTCACTGAGAAACTGTGGCAGGTTTTGGACGAAAAAATTTATCAACAGTCTCAAGGTATAAAAAAAGAAGAGTTTTTAGCTCTAAAAAAAGATATCGGGGAGATTGATGGCTATTATAGCAAAAAAATGCTAGTGTTTGAAGCTTCTTAACTCTGATTGTACATCTTTGGAGGGTGAAATCGCCTTTGTCAGAATGTACTGAATTTGTAACGCTCTTTTAAAAAATGTATGGAGTACAAGACTGAATTTGGTAGCCGTTTCGATAAGTTACAAGCCTCATCAGAAATGGAAATTTATCGGAACTTGCAAGCTTTAAGTGCAAGCTAGCGGGTCTTCAAGGGAAATTACGATGGATGCAAATAAAGGGCTTGCAATGTTGATCGACCGATCGCCCTTAACCCGATCGCTTCCACAGCATTCCAAACAAAGTGAGTATTCCATCTCTGTTGACGAGGATTAAAAATATAGACAACCTCATCTTCAAGAGCGATCGCCAACTCCACCAGCCCAGTATTCTCCTCTTCAAACAGAACCCGATTAAAAATCACATCAACCTTTAGTTTCATCGATCGAGCAGATAGCAAGCTGATGAAGTAGAGCAGCAGCAGCAGCAGCGCCCATTCCGTCTGATTCCGATCGCCCCAGAATCCTACACAAAATTAGCCGGATCTTGATCTCGCCGATGCTTCAGCAGAATCGGAGTACCTTGGCCATCACCCACCAAAGCCGCCGTTTCCTCCAAAGCTTCCCTCAGCCGCTTGGCCGCGTAGATCGACATATCACGGGGCACATTCACCCGATCGCGCAAATACCGCAAAGCCGCATCAGAACCGGGCGGCGGCGTACAAACTTCGCCAGTCATCATCAAAGTTAAAGCACAACGCAAAGCCTCATCAAACAAGTTGTCATCAGCAGGATTGACTCGAACGATATTGCGGTGGTGCTTGATAACGCGGTGAAGTGCTTCAGCGCGGGAGGTTTCCGGTTCTGGATACATCACATCCGGCAGTCCAGCCCAAGGCCCATTATCCACGCGGGCTTTATTGACAAGCATCTGAGGTTCGCCGTTTTCATAACACTCGCCCATCTGAGGCGGTAAATCGTGGACGTGGGTGTGAAAATCGCTCTGAGTGCCACGATAGGTAGGACGGGTTTCCATCGCCGCAAACCAGTCAGCAAAGCGCGGGTTTTCTTCCCGCATCGAGTAACCTTTGTAGTAGTAAAGACTGGCATTCATGCGTTCGACGTAGGGCGTAAAGATCACATCCGCAGTGCCAAATTCATCGAGGAAATAAGGCCCCGGAGTGCTGGCGAGAGCCTTTTCTACCTGGGCGACGACGCTGATAAATTGGTTGCGGTTGTGCTGTTCTACTTTTGCTGAACTTGCTGGGTAGCACAGCCAAGAGCACCAGGCTCTAAATAGCAGTCGCTCTAGCCGCCGCAGGGGAATCACTGCGGGGTTTTCCATTCCCAAACCCAAGGGGCCATAGACTCGTTCCAGCGCGATTAAGATATCATCGCTTTCGGTGATGATGCGGCCGTCTAGTTCGATCGCCGGTAGCATTCCCGATGGCACTTTGCGCTTGTACCAGCTTTCTTTTTCCCCATAGCAGAACATAGTAACTTTCTCAATGCGGTAGGGGATTTCTTTTTCTTCTAACCACAGCCAGATTTTTTGGCAGTAAGGACACCAAGCATGGTTATCGCGGTACAGGGTGACTCGCACCTCGGATTCGGTTTTACCGAAGAGGCGCAAGCGGGATTGAGCGTTGGTTGGCCCGTTGACGCGATCGACTTCAAAGTCTGTGAAGGCTTCTAATTCTGTCCAGCTTAGGGGGGTCATGCGATTTTAGATATTAGATATTAGATTTTAGATTGGAGAATTGAAGACAGGGACTGCTTCGTGGCAATAATAGAACTTACGCACCAACTCTATCTGTAGGGTGCGCTGTGCGCGCACCTTATCCCTACCCATAGCGTATTCAACTATTTTTTGGTCTTAGTGCTGAATAAGATAGTTGGTTCTCAGTTAAAAAAGGCTTTGAGGACTCAAGTCCTCACTAGAAACTTAACTACAATTAAGGCGACAGTTGGGGAGGGGGTGGGGCGTCTTGAATTTTAGCCAGTGCTGCTTTCATTTCAGGAGTGGCTAGCAACTTTTGGGTATCTGCGATTAAACGATCGCCCCAGAGGTTTTCTTTGAGATATTCTACGGTAGCATAGCGTTTGTCGAGCGTTAGAGCTGCTTCTCCCATCGCTAAGCCTTTTTCTTTGTCACCTTTGCCGTAGAGTGCTACTGCTAGAGCTAGCATTGATTCTGCTGCTTTGTCGTCGATCACGATCGCCTGTTCCCAGCGTTTGATGGCGCTATCCACATCTCCCATTTCGTATTTGACTAATCCGATATTGTTAATAGCTGGCCACAGGTTTTTTTCTAAAGCAAAGGCTTTTTCATATTGGGCGATCGCCTGATCGAACCGCTTCAGCTTATAAAAAGCATTGCCTAAATCAAATAATGCACCTGGAGTGTCTGGTTTTAACTTTAACCCTGCTTGCAAATATTCGACTGCTTTCTCGTAGTTCGCTTTCCGAAAGTGAGCTTCTCCCAAGACAAATTTAATTGATGGATTTTCTGGCGACAGAGATTGAGCTTGCCCCAAAGCTTCAATGCCTTTGTCAAACTGCTCGACTTGAAGGTACAAGCTACCTAACAAAGTCCAAGTTTGAGCATTCTTGGGGGCTAACTGTGTGGCGAGTTCGGCTCTAGGTACGGCAAGTTGGTACTGCTGCAGTCTGGCTAGCTGGACGGCTTCTTCTGCAAGGCTCAAGGCTGTTTGTTCCAGTTGGGCAGAGTCGATTTGCAGGGTGTAAGGCAGGAGTGCCTGTGCGACAGCAGGCTCGGGCATTGTCGACAAACCGAGTGCGAGTAGCAGAGATATTAAAGGAATGCGATTAGGCACTGTACAGCCCCAGAAAAAAATATAAGGGTTTCTCGATCGCCTATAATAACTCATATTTTTGAGTTTTGATATTGCTTCTTGACTCGCAACACCTCGGGGTTTTCATTTAAATACTTCTCAAATTATGTTTACATTCAGGATAGCCGTTTTTCTTCACTGTTTTAGAGACGACTTATCACCTCACTACACATAGGCAAACTTAGGAGTTATTAGAAACTTAAATGAGTTAATAAATAACGCTTCGCGCTTGTCAGTTAAAAAGTTACAATATTTTGTTTTTGCTCATAAATAATAGTTTATTTTTACTGGTTTACAGAGGATTTAATTCCTCACTACAAACCTGGTAAATTTTTTATTTTCAGGAACTAGAGTGAGTCAATAAAGCCTGTTGAATTTTGTCTAACAATTGTGCTGCTGATAAGGAAGAAGGCAAAATTTTAGCAGATACTTCTTGCAGTAGAAAGTCGATCGCATCGGATTCCGAATTTACAGCAGACCGATAATCCCAGACTAAAATTGGCAGTTTTACTGCCATTTGCCGCAAGTTGGACAGGGCCTGCAGCATAGCGGGGGATTCTGAGGGGGCATCTCGCAAACACAGCAAAACTAAGTCAACGCTTTGATATTGCAACTGCTGCAAAACTTCTGTCCAGCTCTGAGCGATCGACCCTCGAAATCCTGCGGTGTGGATGTACTGGATCAAAGCTTGAAAGTTGGGAGTAGAAAACTGGGAATTGGGGAGGGGAATCTCGGCATTTGTCGATCGATCGCCATATTCCAATTCTTCCGTCGGGTTCCCCCCAGAAGAGGAGTGCAAATCGGGTAAAGTCGAAATGTCGGCAAATAAAATGCTGGGCTTCCAACTCATGCCCGCAGCAACTTGAATCACTTGCCACAAAGCACTTGGCATTAACCCGGTAGGTGAAGTTTCACTGTCGTCGGGACTGCTAGTGGCTAAACAGGGAAATACCGACAATCCTTTGACTTGATTTGCCAGTTGCGTAGTTGGGGGGTCTAAAGTCACCAAGGGGAGAGAACCCAAATTTCGAGACCGACTTAACTGTTCGATAAAAGCTAAGGGGTTTTGCAGTTGACTTGTACCGTCCAAGACGATCGCATCGGGCCGCCAAATTCTGGCCACGAGTTCTGCTTGGCCGAGGTCGTCTGCTTCTAAAACCCGGCAGTAGTTGGGGTTGAGCAGTAAAGCGGAACCTTGAGACGAACTGTTTTGCGGGCTGAGCCACAACACGGTTAAAGAACTCCTTACTTTGGCGCTACTAGCATTACTGTGACCGATCAAGTCTGCCAGCAGCCGCCGCAAAGCGGGTTCTTCCACCGGCAAGATCAAAAAACCTTCGGCTCGGTTGACACTGGCCCGTTCTTTTTCGCCTCTGGTGGCCGTGACGATCGCCGGAATCGATCTGGTATCCGGGTCACTCTTGAGCAGCGTCAGCACGTCCCAACCCGAGAGCAGTGGCAGCAGAGGGTTGAGGAAAATCGCTTCGGGACTGAACCTGCGGGCTTTTTCCAGCGCTTCGGTGCCGGAACGGGCGACTATTACTTGGTAGCCCAAACCTGAGATGACGTTGGTTAAATCTTCGATATATTTGGGAACTGCTTCGACTATTAATACTAAACGAGAGCGAGAATTGGCGATCAGAGTCGGATATTGTGGTTTTAATAATTCTTCCTCAGCCGCTCCCGGTGCCGGGACTTCTTCACTGCTGTTTCCCGGAGGAGTTGGTGGCAGCAGCAGCGTAAATTGAGAGCCTTGGTTTTCTGAGGAAATAAACGAAACGTCTCCGCCGTGGAGCCGAGCTAGGCGTTGAGTTAGTACCAGTCCCAGTCCGGTTCCTTGAAAGCGCCTGGTGAGCGGGCTTTCTAGCTGTTGGAATTTCTGAAAGATTAGGTGCTGTTTGTCGGCGGGGATGCCGATGCCAGTGTCCCAAACTGTGAATGCGATCCAGCCTTCCCAAACATTCACTTTCAATCCGATTTTGCCGCCGATCTCGGTGAATTTTAGGGCATTGGAAAGGAGGTTAACTAGCATTTGCCGCAGCCGCAGTTCGTCGGCAACTAAGTGGCTCAGTTCCGGTTCTATTTCGAGTGTAAATTCTATTTGGGCGGAGGGTTCTGCGTTTGCTGTACCGTCCGTTTGGCTGGCGCTGGGAGGGTTTTTTTCTTCTTGCTGTTGCAGTTGTTTTGCTTGTTCAAAGGCTCTTTGGCAGGTTGATGCTATTTCGACTGCTTCGGGAATTAGTTCTAGCTGCCCGGTTTCCATCCGGGTCAAGTCTAATATATCGTTAACTATTGTCATCAAATGCCGCCCGCTTTTATGGATTAATTTGGCGTAGCGTGTTTGGCGGTCGTTGAGTTCTCCGATCAATTTATCTTTGAGGAGGCTGGACAAACCGAGGACGGCCGTGAGCGGGGTTTTTAGTTCGTGGCTGATGCAGGATAAAAATTCGTCTTTTAGTCGGTTGAGGTGGATTAAATCTGCGTTTTTTGCTGCTAATTCTTTGGCGACTAAATGTTCTTCGGTGACATCTTGTCCCATTACTAGAATTAGCTTGTCTGAGAGCGGCTGTTTGACAAATTGCCAGATCCGTTCTTGATCTTTTTGTACGGGGCATTCGCAAATGTAGGTGTCTGGTTTGCCGGCGGTGGGGCACCAAGCTGGAGCGGTTAAGGTTGAGGGGGAGGCGGCTGCGTACAAGGGCAGCGGGCAACTGGTGGCTGCGGTTGAATCACGCGCGGCGAAGCTATCCCGCAGGGAATCGCCCGATCTACTTGCTCCTACTAGGCTCCTGCATTCTTTGGTGATGGCCTCTAACTGCACGCTCTTGTATTCGCTTGTTAAATGGCTTGGTTTGCGGGGCGAGTGTTTACCCAAATTTGCTGCTGGTTCTGGAACTGGTTCTGGGCCTGCTCCCAGCAAAATCCGCCACGCTGCGTTTTGACTGACTATTTGTGCGGTTGGGGTTTGCAATCTCAGGGGCAAGGGCAGTTTTTCCAACAGTTCGACTAGGGAGTTCAGGTTTTCCGAAGGTTTCAATCCTGCTTCTAGAAAGCGCAGTTGAGCGTCTAGGGCGGTGGCGATGGCTTCGGAAACCGGTTTTAATTCGATTTCTTTGACGACTGTTTCCTCTTCTGTGAGGCTGCAGAGCGAGCTGCTGTTGAGTGCGGCGAATTGCAGCAGGCTCAGGCTGTCTAGCATTCCTAAAAATTGACCACTGGCATCTGTGACGGCGATCGGAGTGTTGGAGGGGGTGCCGGCGGTTTGGCGGTTTTGCCGGGCTGGGGTGTTCTGTTCCTCTGTTTGCAGGTACTCCCAGAATTCGCTGACGCTCATAGCGGCGGGTAATGCCCTGACTGGTTCGATCGCGATCGAGCTTTCTGACAAAGGTTGCTGCCCGTCGTTTGTGCGATCGGCCGCGCGGGCCCAAAGGCTGCGGAGGTACACTAATCCAAGCGGCTGTAGCTGTTCGTTGACTACTGCGACTCGATCGCAGTTACAGGATCTGAAAATTGACTGCAGCGATTCTACCGCACCCGTTTGGAGGCACAGCGGCACTGGCTCGATAAAATTTTTGAGACTGGGGGTGGTGAGTGGCATAACAAACCTGAGAGTCTGCTCGCGAGAGCAGTAATATTTTTGATGCTCAATGTAGCTGCGAATTTCTGTATCTTATTTGTTTTATATCAGTTCGCTATCAGGCTCCGTATCTGCACCGACACCGGGGAGTTCGATGCCTACGCCTGATTTGAGGCGACTAGCAATTATTTTAAGGCTTAAGCTTAATTGCAGAAATCACGCTCAGGGTGCTTGACACAAAAACCACGGAGTACACTTTGATTCTTCTTCTGGTAGAAGCGCATCACTTATTTTGCGGTTAAGATTGGTTAAAATAAATATTGAGATGATTGTTAAAATGTTAAGTTTTTTGTAAAGGAGATATCAACTCTGAGCGATCCAGCACTTTCAGGCAACTTAGGTGGTGTACCTACAGCTTTGCTTCCTCAACTTTCTATCGGTATTTTTGTCCGCTCTGAGGAAATTGCAGCCTCTGCGATCGAGCTTTTGAGAGGCGAACGCTATACTTTAACGCACATTAAGTCTGCAGTGGAGCTTTTGGGGTTCCTTAAGCACAATTATCACCTTGATTGTTTGGTTTTGGAGGTGGATGGGGCTCTGCGATCGCTTCTGGGCAAGCTGCAAGAACGATCGCTCTTTTTGCCTGCTGTGATTTTTTCGCCTCACGCACACGTCGATGGCAGGCCCGAAGCACCATATTCAGATGGTTTTGAGGCCGCAGCCAGTACCGCCAACAAGAGTCTAGACGAAAGCTGTGCTTTTTTTTATCACCCTGCTGAGGTGCAACTGGCAATCGCTCGTTCGAGCGAAATAGCTGCGGGTATCGATCAGGCGATCGCACAATTTCTGAAACTTTCAACTCCGGTTCCTGTCAATTACCAATCCGTAACGGTCGATGCGACAGCCCAATTGACTGCTCAAAGTTTGCTCAGCCGACAGCAGCGGCGACTGGCGGAAAAACTACGGGAGCGATTAGGATACTTAGGTGTGTATTATAAAAGAAATTCCCAGATTTTTTTGAGAAATCTGTCGGTACCAGAGAAGCAAAAGTTTTTGGAGCAACTCAAGTCAAGTTATCGCGACATCGTTTTGAATTATTTTTCTCAAGATGTTGCGGTCAACAATCAAATAGATGAATTTGTGAATTTGGCTTTTTTTGCGGACGTTCCCGTGACTCAAATTGTAGAGATTCACATGGAATTAATGGACGAGTTTGCTAAACAGCTAAAAATAGAAGGGCGCAGCGAGGAAATATTGCTGGATTACCGTTTGACCCTGATTGACGCGATCGCTCATATGTGCGAGATGTATCGGCGATCGATTCCGAAAGAGACCTCTCAAGGTAGAATGTAGAAGGGATTAGGCATAATTTTAAAAAAAAAGGTAGAAGGTAGAATCTAACAAAAAAGAAAGGAGCCGACTAACTGCCGCGCGAGCGCGAGGCGGAAATTATTATAAAATAACAAAGAACAGCGGATTTAAGACAAATAACAACTACAACTAACATCTGACAACTAATACTCAACATTTAAAAAAGTTCATGAGTCCTCTGAAGAAAACCTACGTTCTGAAGCTGTACGTTGCGGGGAATACTCCCAACTCAGTGCGAGCTTTGAAAACCCTAAAGGACATCCTAGAACAAGAATTTCAAGGTGTCTACGCGCTGAAAGTCATAGATGTTCTCAAAAACCCTCAGCTAGCAGAAGAGGACAAAATATTGGCAACCCCGACGCTGGCCAAAATCCTGCCGCCGCCGGTGCGAAAAATTATTGGCGATTTGTCCGATCGTGAGAAAGTTCTGATAGGATTAGATTTGCTCTATGAAGAACTTCGCGAAGAAGACCTGAATTCATAAGATAATCAGGTGAGAGTCAGTCGATTTTAGATTTGAGACTTCGGTTTGGCGTGAAACGTTCGGCGAGCGCTCAGTCGAAGCGTCGAGTCGCGCGAGCGTCGAACGATGTTAGATTTTAGATTTACTCCACAGATGAATCTGGGAGGTTGAACAAAAGTCTAAAATTTTTATTTCTCCACGACAGGAGTGCGTGGCACGGTATCGGTTTTTGGGCGGGGTCATTAGTCAGCAGTCAGCAGTCATTAGTTATTGAGCAAGAGCCAAAACTAAAAGCTGGGTACAAAGACTCATGATCGGCGGTTAATGAGTGACAACTAAAGAATACTGAGAGTTGACAAAAATCGACATGAATGAAATTAGTCAAACGGTTCAACGAAAAGGATTGGTAACGCCAGGAGTTGAAAAAATTCGCACGATGATTGAGGGTTTCGATGACATCAGTCACGGCGGAATGCCACTCGGCAGAACCACCCTAGTCAGCGGCACATCAGGAACGGGAAAAACTTTATTTGCTGTACAATTTCTCTATAATGGAATTACCCATTTTGACGAAGCTGGAGTGTTCGTAACTTTTGAAGAATCTCCGACAGATATTATTAAAAATGCTTGCAGTTTCGGTTGGGATTTGGCACAGTTAATCGAGGAAGGCAAGCTATTTATTTTGGACGCTTCCCCCGACCCGGAAGGTCAAGATATCGTAGGAAATTTTGATTTATCAGCCTTAATTGAGCGAATTCAGTACGCCATTCGCAAGTACAAAGCCAAGCGGGTTTCAATAGATTCTGTTACCGCCGTATTTCAGCAGTACGATGCAGCATCGGTGGTGCGCCGAGAAATTTTTCGCTTAGTTGCGCGCCTCAAACAAGTAGGAGCAACTACAGTTATGACGACGGAACGGGTGGAAGAATACGGCCCGGTAGCGCGGTTTGGAGTGGAAGAGTTTGTGTCGGATAATGTAGTGATTGTTCGCAACGTTTTGGAAGGGGAACGCCGCCGCCGCACAATGGAAATTTTGAAGTTGCGCGGTACAACTCACATGAAGGGCGAATATCCTTTCACTATGACTAATGACGGAATTAATATTTTCCCATTGGGGGCGATGCGATTAACTCAAAAATCTTCAAACGTGCGGGTTTCTTCGGGCGATAAAACTCTCGACGAGATGTGCGGTGGCGGTTTTTTCAAAGACTCGATTATTTTGGCTACGGGTGCAACGGGAACAGGCAAAACGCTATTGGTGAGCAAGTTCTTGCAGAATGCTTGTATGAACGGCAATCGGGCGCTGCTGTTTGCCTATGAAGAGTCGCGTGCTCAGTTGTTCCGCAATGCTTATTCTTGGGGCATTGATTTTGAGGAAATGGAAGAGAAAGGACTGCTAAAGCTGCTGTGTACTTACCCGGAATCGGCAGGTTTGGAAGACCACTTGCAGACTATTAAATCAGAAATTGCTGAGTTCAAACCTTCTCGAATTGCTATAGACTCGCTGTCGGCCTTAGCTAGGGGTGTCAGCAATAATGCTTTCAGGCAATTTGTGATTGGAGTGACAGGTTTTGCGAAGCAGGAAGAAATAACCGGCTTTTTCACGAATACAAGCGACCAGTTTATGGGTTCTCATTCGATTACGGACTCTCATATTTCTACGATTACTGACACGATTATCATGTTGCAGTATGTAGAGATTCGAGGAGAAATGTCGCGGGCAATTAATGTGTTTAAGATGCGGGGGTCGTGGCACGACAAAGGAATTAGAGAATACACAATTACTGAAAGAGGGCCACAAATTAAAGATTCGTTCAGTGGTTACGAACGGATTATCAGCGGTTCTCCTAGTCGGATTACAATTAATGAGAAGAGTGAGCTATCGCGGATTCTCCAGGGTGTGCAAGGTCAAGACGATGAGGATATTTGAGAGTTAGCAGTAATTCGTCGTTATTAAAAATAGGTTGGGTTGAGCTAGGAAACCCAACTTTTTTAATTTGAGGAGTTTGTGAACACTATAGAAACCGCGACAATGTTTTGCAAGTTCTTAATTGCTGAAATAGGAGCTTTTATTGCCTATCGAACCCAATACCTATAGTTTTTACACAGCAACAACAATACCTTGGGCAAAATCCAATACCCTGGCGATCGCAAATCTCTTGAATTGCCCTTGGAAGGCGAATGCTGGCTGTATGATCAACCTCAGCTCGATTGGCAAACATGTAGCCTTGCTGGTGTTAAAGTTATAGTAGGAGGGCATTCTCCTGAACGAGCTTGGGTTCATGGCCATCGATATATTCCCATCGCCGAAAAAACTGGATTGATTTTGCCCGAAGAGCAAATTGATTTTAGAGCAAGCTTGCGGGCAATATCAGCAGTGCCTAGCAGCAGGACTAATTCTTCCTAATATCGCGGTGAATTTGTCGGCACGTCAACTCAGCCAACCGACTTTAGTCGCTAAGAGCGATCGCATTGTTGAGCGCACCGATATGAAGCCAAAATATCTATAGCTAGAGATTACGGGAACGGCAATGATGCTTAATGTTGACATTAGCTACAATCTTTTGAGCCAATGATCGGAGCATGGTATTGGGATTTATGTCGATGATTTTGGGACGGGGTATGCTGCTTTTAACAACCTGAAAAATTTTCCGGTGAAGTCGCTTAAAATTGCTCGCTCATTTGTCCGCGATTTAGCCAGCGATCTGAGCGATCGCGGAATTGCCAAAGCCATAGTTGCAATCCCAGATGGCTTAAATCTGAGCATAATTGCCGCAGGAATGGAAACCCCAGCGAAATGGGAATAGTTACAAGCGAGCGCCTAGGAAATCGGGCAGCGTTATATGTTGAGGAAGCCTGCCATTGCTGAGTCTGCTATTCATTTAATCCGACATCCTTAATTGTTGTCTACCACTATGTGGGATCATCAATCCTCCCTCATGAAAGCGCGCAAAAGTCTTATAATTAATTTAATGCTCGTGTAGCTCAAATGACTAAAAATATTTTCTTACGGAATAATATAAAAGTGTTTGGACAAGGCACCCAGACGATGATGTTTGCTCATGGATTTGGGTGCGATCAAAATATGTGGCGTTTCGTAACACGGGCCTTCGAGAAGGATTACAAAATTATCCTATTTGATTATGTAGGTTCGGGACAGTCTGATATTAGTGCCTACAGTTATGAACGGTACAGCGACCTCAATGGCTATGTTCAGGATGTCCTCGATATCTGTGAAGAATTGGCCTTGACTGATGTGATTTTTGTCGGTCATTCTGTCAGCAGTATGATCGGCCTTCTGTCCTCCATTCAAACTCCTAATTACTTTAATCGCCTGATTTTCGTAGGGCCTTCACCTTGCTACATCAATGATTTACCAAATTATTACGGAGGGTTTGAGCGCAAAGATATTGAGGATCTCCTCGATATCATGGAGAAAAATTACATTGGTTGGGCAAGCTTTCTGGCGCCAATGGTGATGCAGAATCAGGAGCGTCCTGAGTTAAGTGAGGAACTTGAGACAAGTTTTTGCTCTACCGATCCGGTGGTTGCAAGTCGCTTTGCCGAGGTAACTTTTTACTCTGACAATCGCAGTGATTTACCCAAGGTATCAGTACCTTCACTGATATTACAATGCGCTGATGACGTGATTGCTCCCACCGAGGTAGGGGATTACCTCCACCGCCACCTACCTAAAAGTACGCTACGGCTGATGAAAGCTACGGGACATTGCCCGCACCTGAGTCATCCACAAGAGACGATCGAGATGATTAAGGAGTATTTGAGTGTACCTCATACTACCTGATTTGTATGGCAAACATGACCTACCAGATAGACGAGCTACTCAACACGTCACCCTGTGGATTCCTCTCGTTTGCTGACGATGGTACGATCGTAATGGTCAACGCCACATTACTGCAATTACTCGGATACGAAACCGATGAACTGCGGCAACGGAAAATGGATTCCATTCTGCCAATGGCCAGCCGGATTTTTTTTCAAACCCATTTTTTTCCGCTGTTGAAGCTCGACGGTAAAGTAGAGGAAATTTACTTCTCATTAAGGTCAAAGCAGGGCAGTGATATACCCATGCTGATCAACGCTGTGCGTCGGAATCAGGGAGGAAACTTTGTCAACGATTGCATCTTGATCTGTATCCGCCAGCGTATCCTATACGAAGGTGAAATTATTAAAGCCAAAAAAGCAGCAGAGGCAGCTATTCTGGCCCAAAAACAAGCAGAAATCGCTCTGCGGAAACAGTACGACAAGGCGATATTACTTCAAGAAATTACTCAACACATCCGTCAATCTCTTGATTTGTCTACAATTTTTGAGATTGCTTCCCAGGACATTCGCCTGTTCCTTGATGCCGAGCGCGTCGGCATATTTAAGTTCGATCCTGACAGTAATTTTGGATATGGTGAGTTTGTCTCAGAATCCGTAGGCGAAGGATGTAAATTGGTAAGCAAAAATCAATTTAACGACCAGTGTGGTGGTGAACAATATCCTGATTCATATCAAGAATGGAGAATGCAGGTAGTTGAAAATATCAATAATATTGACCTTCAACACTGTTACCGCGCTCTTTGGAAACAATTTCCGGTTCGGGCTAATTTAGTTGCGCCGTTGCTCAATGGACAAGATTTGTGGGGGTTGTTATGTATTCATCAATGTTCTGCTCCTCGGCAATGGGAAGAATTTGAAGTTGACCTTGTTAAACAGATTGCTAATCAGTTAGCGATCGCCATTAAACAAGCGGATATTTTTCATAAGTTGCAGAAGGAATTGGCAGAAAGGCAGCAGGCCCAAGCGCGGATGAGAGAAATTAATCAACAACTGGCACTCTCTAACGAAGAACTAGCCCGCGCTACTCACCTCTTAGAACAAGTGGTAAATATTGATGGGTTGACTCAAATTGCTAATCGCCGCTGTTTTAATGACCGCTTAGAGCATGAATGGCAGCGGCTATACCGGGAACAAAAACCTATTTCTCTTTTGTTGTTTGATGTGGATTATTTCAAACGTTATAATGATTGCTACGGTCATCAAATGGGGGATAGTTGTCTGTTCAAACTTGCTCAGACGGTGCAAGAGGTGGTGTACCGTCCGGCGGATTTAGTGGCGCGTTACGGCGGAGAAGAATTTGGCATCATTTTGCCTAATACAGATATTGAAGGAGCGAGTTCGGTGGCCCAACGGATTCACGCTGCTATTCAAGCTTTACATATTCCTCACAAAACCTCTGATGTGAGCGATGTAGTTACTATTAGTATGGGTATCGCCAACTTGATTCCGATTTCGGAACTATCATCGGCTGACTTGATTGCGCTCGCCGATCGTTCACTCTACCGTGCCAAGCAGCAGGGGCGCAATCAGTCCGCGACCTGCGACTACAGTGGAGATTCGATTTTTGACACTGACGCTTAAATCACAATAATTGAGACCGAGGACAAAAATTTGTCCCCCGTCTCTCAAAATCAGTCATTTGATAAATTTAAATGAGCACGGAGGGATTTGAACCCCCGACCCTCAGGACCGGAACCTGATGCTCTATCCACTGAGCTACGTGCCCTCGACTGTTTACAGTATAACACGTCTTGCGGAAAATGGCGAGTGCCGATCGCAAATTTCCTGGCCTGCCTCCAAACCGCTTGACCCATGCGGGTTAAACTCGCCCGCGCGATGATCAAATATCAGGCTGTTCTCAAAGCCAGAGACTGCAACTTTTACCTAAATGGTAACAATAATACGACAAGGGGTAAAATAATAGACTTTAATCGAGCAAACATTAGGTTCACATTCGATCGGGGTCGAGCATATACCACAGCTAAAATAACCCGCATCAATTCCCCCTAGCTAATCGGCAGTAAATGGTGCTGCCGTTAAGACAGGTTGTGCAAATACGGTTCTAGACTAAGTTCACCAAACCTCTCAATCTTATGGTTTCTAAAATTTTAGACAAATTACCGCTGCGAACTGTTCTCATAGTTCCATTTGTACTGCAAATCGTGGGAGCCGTGGGACTCGTAGGATATCTGTCTTTTAGAAACGGACAAAAAGCAGTTAATAACCTTGCCAGTCAGTTAATGAGCGAGGTCACTTTGCGTGTCGAGCAAAACCTGCAAGTTTACCTGACAACTCCCCATCAAATCAATCAAACCAAGCTGGATGCTGTCAAACTCGGGTTGTTAAATATGGAAAACTTATCAGCTTGGGAGAAATATCTTTGGCGGCAAGTACAATTATATCCCTATATCAATTTTACCTCGGTTGGCAACAATAGGGGAGATTATAGATCCGGTGAACAACTGTCTAACGGCTCCCGAACGATGAATGTGATAGAAAAATCTACTGGGTTAAATTTTAATTCTTACAATACGAACGCTCTCGGCGATCGCACTACAGTTACCACCCTTGTCAAAAACTATGATAATCGGCAACATCCTGCGTACCAAAAAGCCGTAAAAGTCCGCAAAGCTACTTGGAGTTCGGTTTTTGTTTCGTTACTAGAACCGACATTACTGATCAGCGCTATCCAACCCGTATACAGCGACAAAAATCAGCTAGAAGGAGTCTTATTTACTGCCTTGCGTCTCGACCATCTTGGGAGATTTCTCAACAATCTCAAAGTTGGCAAATCCGGTCAAACATTTATTATAGATCGCCAAGGTACTTTGTTAGCAACTTCCACAACAGAAAAACCGTTTCGCACTAAAGGTAATGACAGACAATTGTTTAAAGTAGAAGAAAGCAGCAACCCTTTTACTCAAGCGACCGCTAAACATTTGAATGCAAAATTTAAAAAATTAGACCAAATTAAAAAATCCGAGTTATTGAGCTTTGAAATAGATGACAAGCGACAATTTTTAAAAGTCTTGCCATTCCAAGACGGCAAAGGTTTAGACTGGGTAATTGTGGTAGTTGTTCCCGAAGCAGATTTCACCAAAGAAATCGATGCCAATACCCGCACAGCGGTTTTGCTTTGTTTCGCAGCTTTAGGAGTAGCTGTGGTGATTGGCATTCTGACTTCTCAGTGGGTGACAAATCCTATTTTGAGCTTAAATACAGCAGCAAAAAATATTGCTAAAGGTGAATGGGATAAAACAGTAGAAAGCGAACGCTCAGACGAATTGGGGGAATTAGCCAAGTCATTTAATAGCATGGCTCAACAACTGCAACAATCTTTTGAAACTTTAGAACAGCGAGTGCAAGAGCGGACAGCCGAATTGGCTGTAGCTAAAGACAAAGCGGAAGTAGCGAACCAAGCTAAAAGTACCTTTCTTGCTAATATGAGCCACGAATTGCGATCGCCTCTCAATGCAATTCTCGGCTTTTCCCAACTGATGACTCGCAGTCAAACTCTATCCCCAGAACATCAAGAAAACATTAGCATAATTAGCAGCAGCGGAGAACACTTGCTCACCCTGATTAATAACGTGCTGGATTTATCTAAAATTGAATCGGGGCGCACCACCCTCAATCCCCATAAAATAGACCTCTATCGCCTGCTCAATGACTTGGAAGATATGTTTCAACTCAAAGCAGATGACAAGCACTTGCAGTTGGTTTTTGACCGCAGTCCCGACGTGCCACAATACATAGAAGCTGACGAGTTAAAGTTGCGGCAAATCTTAATTAATCTGCTCAATAACTCTCTTAAGTTTACCCATGAGGGCGGTGTAGCGGTCAGAGTTAGCAAGCAGTTATTAGTAGGCATAAATCAGCAGGACACAGGGGGAAAAGTTGATAATTCTGAAACATCAAAAAATACAGAAATTACCCCAAGTAAGGGTCTTAAGATATCTCAAGTTAGTCAGTCGGAAAATCCGATTTTTGTTGCCCAAAATGACGAGGCAGCTTCTACCTCTTCCTTCTTCCTTCATTTTGAAGTCGAGGATACTGGTTCGGGTATTGCTACCAATGAATTAGACGATCTTTTTGAACCTTTCGTGCAAACCAAGACTGGCAAAGATTCGCAAGAAGGTACAGGCTTGGGATTGCCAATCAGTTGCAAATTTGTGGAATTAATGGGCGGCCAAATGAGCGTCTGTTCTGCTGTGGGCAAGGGAACTAATTTTAAGTTTGACATTCAAGTTATGGCGGTCGCTGCGGCTGATATTGAAAGCCCAAAACCGACCCGCAATGTTATTGCCCTGGAACCCAACCAACACACCTATCGAATTTTGATAGTAGACGATAAACCGCTCAACCGCCAACTGTTAATTAAAATCCTCTCTCCTCTGGGTTTTGAACTGAAAGAAGCTACTAACGGTCAAGAAGCTATTGAGATTTGGGACAGTTGGGAACCGGATTTAATTTGGATGGACATGAGAATGCCCGTGATGGACGGCTACGAAGCGACGCAATATATTAAAAGCACTATTAAAGGTCAAGCTACTGCGATTATTGCGCTGACTGCGAGCGTTTTGGAGGAAGAACGGGCAGTTATCTTGTCGGCGGGTTGCGATGCTTTTATGAGGAAGCCTTTCCGGGAAGCAGATATTTTTGATGCTATGCACAAACTTATCGGAGTGCGCTATATTTATGAAGATCCGGGTGAAGCTAATTTATTGGCAATCAAAGAGGGCGATCGCGCTATGAGTGCGGCTGATTTCGTAAAATTGCCTGATTCACTGCTAGCTGATTTAAAGCTAGCGATACTGAATGCAGATATGGATTTAATTGATAGCTCGATCGAGGAAATTCGATTAAAGGATGCAGTAACGGCTGGTGCGATCGCAAATTGTATAGAAAATTTTGAGTACGACAAACTTTTAAATTTAATCTCTGAAGCAATATCACATGAATAATGGCATTCCTAGCACCGCTCGCGGTAATATTTTAGTAGTTGACGACACCCCAGCTAATTTGCGGCTGCTAGCCGGAATTTTGAATGGCAAGGGCTATAAAGTCCGCCCCGTACCTAGCGGCGAGTTAGCGCTTTCGGCGGCAAAAGGTATGCCGCCCGATTTGATTTTGCTGGATATTATGATGCCGGAAATGAATGGGTATGAAGTTTGCGAACAAATCAAAGCTGATGAACGAACGTGCGACATCCCGGTGATTTTTATTAGCGCAATTAATGACGTACTTGATAAGGTCAAAGCCTTTGCTGTGGGCGGGGTAGATTATATTACAAAGCCCTTTCAGGTGGAAGAGGTTCTAGTGAGGGTAGAAACCCATTTAGCAATGTGCCAGTTGCGAAAAAAACTCCAACAGAAAAACAATGAACTTACAGTTACTTTAGACCAACTGCAAGCTACTCAGAATCAATTAGTGCAATCAGAAAAACTGGCGGCATTAGGGCAACTGATTGCGGGCATTGCTCACGAAATTAATACGCCCTTGGGGGCGATTAGATCGTCTATTGGAAATATTACCAGCTTTTTGGATAACAATCTCGAAAGTTTGCCAGCTTTTTTTAAAGAACTATCAACCGAACGCCAGCAGGATTTCGTGAGTTTGATGTACAGTTCCAGCAAACAAACTTACTCTTTATCTACGCGAGAAAAACGGGGATTGAAAAAAGGCGTGAAGCAGCAACTAGAGTCGGAAGGGATTGACAATGCTGACAGCCTTGCTAGCATTTTAGTCAATATCGGATTGCAGGAAAATGTGCAAGAATTTTTGCCGTTGCTCAAAGACCCTGACAGCGAAAATATTATAAAAACGGCCTACGACTTTGCTAGCATTCACAGAAGCGCCCGAACCATCGCTACCGCTACTGAACGGGCCGCAAAAGTCGTGTTTGCCCTGAAAAATTATGCGCGTTATGACGTAAAGGGGGAAAAAATACAGGTTAATATTACCGATGGGATTGAAACTGTATTAACTCTTTATCAGAACCAGGTCAAGCAGGGTGTGGAAGTCGTCAGAAACTATCAAGCTCAATTGCCGGCGGTACTGTGTTATCCCGACGAGCTCAATCAAGTTTGGACAAATTTAATTCACAATGCCTTACAAGCGATGGACAATCAAGGAACTTTAACAATTGACGCGGTACAGCAAGATACCACCGTCCAGGTAAAAATTACTGACAGCGGTAAGGGGATTCAACCGGAGATTATTCCGAAAATTTTTGAGCCGTTTTTTACTACCAAACCTGCGGGAGAAGGCAGCGGGTTGGGATTGGATATTGTCAAAAAAATAATTGAAAAACATCAGGGTAAAATTGATGTGGAGTCGGTGCCCGGTAAAACTGCATTTACAGTGTCTTTGCCGATTAATTTAACAGAGTAGGTAAAGCGCCCCAGAGTGAAGTCGGGGGGTAAAAATTTGCAGTCTACCCGCGCGGAATGTAGAAGTTGGAAAACGGTGTGCTTACCCATCGGGGTTCACCCTCCCAAACTAAAGAAGGAAACTAGCGATGTTTAAACCAGCAATTTTGTGTGTTGACGATGAAGTAGCGGTGTTGGAAAGTCTGGAAATTGAACTGCAACAGGCATTTAACGGTAAATATCTTTGCGAATTTGCTGAAAGTGCTGCAGAAGCCCTGGAGATTATTGAAGAGCTATATGAAGCAGAGGTTAAGATTCTAGTGATTGTCTCTGATTGGTTGATGCCTGGAATAAAAGGAGATGAGTTGCTAATTAAAATCCATCAAAAATATCCGAAAATTGTGAAAGTGATGCTGACGGGACAAGCAGACAAAGAAGCAATCGAACGAGCCAAAAATCAAGCCAATCTTCATGCTTTTATACAAAAACCTTGGCAAAGTCAAGAATTAATTCAAGCGATTAAGTCGGGTCTAGCAAATTTATGAAAAAACCAGTCATTATTTGTGTCGATGATGAGCAGACTATACTCGATAGTCTGGAAATAGACCTGCTAAAAGCCTTTGAAGATAAATATTTAATTGAAACGGCCCAAAGCGGCGAAGAAGCTTTAGAGCTGCTGTCAGAACTTTTAGCAGAACACTATGAAGTTCCTGTGGTTATTTCGGATCATATCATGCCTAATATGAAAGGAGATAAACTCTTAAGAAAAGTTCATGGCCTCTCGCCGAACACTCTCAAGATTATGCTGACGGGGCAGGCTGATTTGGAGGCGGTAGCAAATGCTATTAACTATGCTAAATTGTACCGATACATACCTAAGCCTTGGCAAAGTGATGACTTAAAATTAACTGTGACTGAGGCAATATACAGATATTTTCAAGATAAACAATTAGCTGACAAACAAAGAGAACTTCAGGAGATGAATCAGGAGCTGGCAAAATTAAATCGCCAGCAAGCGATCCTGATTGCCCAACTCCACGAAAACGAAAGTCGGTTGACGCAATACCTGGAAGCTATGCCGTTAGGGGTGTGCGTGCTTGATGCTAACGGTCAATCTTTTTACGCAAATCAGAAGGCACGGGAGGTATTTGGCAAAGGCAGTGTGCCGCCTATTAATTCGGAGCAGAAAGCAGCAATTTATCAATTCTATAAAGCCGGAACTAATCAAAGATGCCCCGTGGAAGAATTGCCAATTATGCGGGCGCTTCGGGGCGAAAATGTGCGGACTGAGGGTGTAGAAATTCGGACTGGCGACACGATTATTCCTGTAGAGAGTTGGGCAACTCCAATTTATGATTCTACAGGCGACATTGCCTCTGCGATTATTGCTTTTAGTGACATAACTGAACGCAAGGAAGCTGAAGCGGCGCTAATTCAAGCTGAAGAGAAGTATCGCGGGATATTTGAAAATGCTCTAGAAGGTATTTTTCAGACGACGCCGGACGGACATTTTATCAGTGCGAATCCTGCTCTGGCGGAAATTTACGGCTACGATTCCGCGTCAGAATTGATAGAAAGTATTAATGATATTCAGCAGCAATTGTACGTGGAACCGAACCGCCGTCAAGAGTTTCTGGCGCTGCTGAAACAGCACGGTACTCTGTGTGACTTTGAGTCTCAGGTTTACTGTCGAGATGGCACGATTATCTGGATTTCTGAGTATGCGCGCACAGTTTATGATGCTAACGGTGAAGTGCTTTACTATCAGGGTTTTGCTAAGGATATTAGTTTGCAAAGACAGGTGGAAGTGGAACGAATCCGGTTTACTAATGATTTAGAAAAAGCTTTGGCAGCCGAAGAAAAGTTAAATGAGGCACTGTCAGAAAACGAAAGCCGATTGACTCAATTCCTGGAAGCGATGCCGGTGGGAATATTTGTTGTGGATGGTAATGGTAAACCTTTTTACATGAATTCTTGGGGCGAAAGGATACTAGCCCAAGGTTTAATTTTTGATGGGGATACTGACCCATTTCCTGAAGCTTATCATTTTTACGACGCTGGAACTAATCAATTGTACCCGAGGGATAGCCAACCGATTGTTCGAGCGTTGCGGGGAGAATTTGTGCGTATGGACGATCTAGAAATTCGTGGGTCGGATCGGATTGTGCCGATCGAGGTTTGGGCGACTCCAATCTACGACGAACGAAAAAACATAGTTTACGCGCTCGCAGCTTTTCAAGACATCACAGAGCGTCAAGAGGTAGAAACCGAGCGCCGCCAATTCACAGACGAGTTGGAAAAAGCTTTAGCAGCGGAAGAAAAATTAACAGATGCTTACGGGCGGTTTGTACCGCACGAATTTCTCCACTTTCTGGGATATGAAAGTATTCTGGAAGTCAAATTAGGCGATCAGATACAGAAAGAAATGTCGGTGCTGTTTTCAGATATCCGCGATTTCACTTCTCTTTCTGAAACAATGAATCCCAAAGAGAATTTTCAATTTATTAATGGTTATTTGTCGCGGATGGAACCGGCAATTACTGGGAATTTTGGTTTTATTGATAAATATATTGGCGATGCGATTATGGCGCTGTTTGATGGCAGTGCGGACGATGCTGTGAAAGCTGGAATTGCCATGCTAGAACAGCTTAACGAGTATAATATTAGTCGTAATCAGGTCGATTGCCCGCCGCTGCAAATTGGCATTGGAATTAATACGGGTTCTTTGATGTTAGGCACGGTGGGTGGCCAAAGCCGGATGGACAGCACGGTGATTAGCGATGCGGTAAACTTAGCCTCCCGCGTGGAAAGTTTGACGAAAGAGTATGGAGTTTCGATGTTAATTACTCACAATACTTTTATACAGTTGAACGATATTTATGATTTGAGGTTTATCGATCGCGTAACAGTTAAAGGCAAATCGCGAATGGTAACACTTTATGAAGTATTTGCGGCCGATCCGCCAGAGTTACGACAGAAAAAGTTAGAGACAAAGACAATCTTTGAGCAAGCTTTGGTACTCTACTATAGTGACAAGTGTGGCGAAGCTAAAAGATTGTTTTCGGCGTGCTTGGAAATCAACCCTAATGATAAGGTAGCTCAAATTTATATGCAGCGGTGTCTGAAAGGGGCGATCGCTCGGGTGCATCTCACTTTGGCAAATCTATAAAAAAATAGCTAAAATGAAGAAGCTAGTAAAACAGTAAAAAAGGATAAGGTAAATAAAATGACACCCGAAGATCGACAGCGCCTAAAAGCACACTTAAAAGAGGTAGCAGAAATTCTTTACAGAAATACAGATCCAACCGAGCTGTCAAATTTTGAAAGTATCGAAAAATCTTTACGTCAAAAAATATTAGCAGAAGTGGGCCCAGAACTAGGTAGCTTTTTTTTTCAACAGTATCAGGAATTAAAACAGGAAGAAGCCGAAAAATAAAATCCGTAGTCGGGTTGCTGAATATTACAGATAATCAGGCAGAATATTTTGGATTAAAATCCTCTACTCAACTCAGCCCCATAATGGAGAAGTGCGCTCTTTTAATGAGTGCCAATGAATCTTATGAAAGAGGAGAAAAAGATTTAGAAATTTTCACAGGAATCCCAGTTTCTCATAGTACATTACACAGATTAGTAAGCCGACAAGAATTTGAATTGCCTACATCTAAACAAGGTGTCCAAGAAATTACATTAGATGGAGGCAAAATCAGGCTACGTAACGAACAAAAAGACGAGCCGTGTTATTAGAAAGATTATAAAGCCCTCTGCTTAGATAATCTTTATTGTGGAGCATTTTTTCAAAACAATCAAGATTTAATTGATTGGAGTAATAGCCAAAAACTTCTGCATCCTATATATTGTATAGGAGATGGTCATCCCGGAATTTGGAACCTCTTTCAAGAAATTGGAGGGACTGAACAAAGACAAGAAATTTTAGATTGTTATCATCTGAAAGAAAATCTCGCTGACGCAGGAGGTTCAATAAAACGCTCAAAGCAAGCAGAAAGTCTGTTATGGTCAGGGAAGGTTAATGAAGTTATCAATTTATTTAAAAATCTGAAAAAAAATTATTTAAAACATTTTGTAATTATTTAGAAACTCATCGCAGCCGAATAGTTAACTATCAATATTATAAAGAAGAATCCCTAAGCTCAATCGGTTCGGGAATCATTGAATCAACGATTAAACGAATTGGACTAAGAGTGAAACTATCGGGGGCACAGTGGAATGTCGAGAATGTTTCCTCTATCCTTTCTCTTCGCTGTGCTTATCTTAATGGTCAACTTTCCACTTGATGTATTTGCAAAAGTGAGATGCACCCGATCGCTCCTCCATAATACAATTTTAAATTTTAGATTTTAGAATTGGGAATGACTTATTCCATAATGGTTGGGATTTTGCCTACAGTTGTATTCTTTTTGGAAACTGGTATAATCATTGTTTAGACAGGCAGAGAAACGCAAACTATTGTTTCTTGCTGCGGTAAACTTTCTATTTTAAATTCTCCTCCGTGCAATTCTACAAGGCGTTGAACAATAGCCAGGCCTAATCCCAAACCTGCTTGTTGGTAAAGTTTGCGATCGAACTGCCTGTAAGCTTCTAGCTGTGCAATCTGATCGGTAGTCATGCCGCGGCCTTTGTCTTTGACACACAGAATAAAAGTCTGATTTTCCACGGAAGTGCTTAATAAAACCGGCGTTCCTTCTAATGAAAATTTGAAGGCATTGTCCAATAATTCTTCAACAATTTTTGCGAGTCTGACAGAATCCATAGCTACCGACGAATCTTGCAAGTTTAATTGTAAATCGTCGGTTCTATTCGCGTGTTTTGCTTGCTGCCGCGCTTTTTGACTCAGCAAAGATTTTACACAGCTAAATTCGCTGTTTCGCATCTCCTTTAGCAGTTCGGGATTTGTGGCTGCTATCTCCAGTTCTGCATACAGCAAAAAGTTCTGAATCAGTCGATACAAGCGATGACCAGAAGTTTGGATTTGACCGATCATCTCTAAGATATCTGATTCCTCTAAGACCTGATATTCTGACAGAATCAGCTCAGAAAAGCCCAAAATTGCATTCAAAGGAGTCCGCAATTCGTGGGGCAGCGACATACTAATATTAGTGCGTAATTCGTCTAGCGTCTTTTGAGATTGTCGGCTAATTGTTTTTTGTTTCTCAAGTCTAATAGCAATGGCATTTAGCAGTTCTTGCGGCGTACACGGCTTAGTAATGTAATCGTCAGCTCCCAGTTCCATGCCCGTGCGAACGTCAACTTTATCGGCTTTGGCTGTGAGGAAAATAAACGGAATTGTGGCAGTCAAGGGTTCGGAGCGCAAAGCTTTGATAACGCCGTGACCGTCCACTTCCGGCATCATCATGTCGCACAAAATTAAATCCGGGATTTGTTCGATCGCCAATTTGATGCCGATTTTGCCGTTAATTGCTCCTATTCCTTCAAAATTCTCGGCTTCTAGCAACTCTAAAATATTCTCTCTAATCGCTTCTTCGTCTTCTATTACCAAAATCTTAGCCACGGTGATAGCTCCTTTTAGTCAGTAGTTTGTTGGAAAATTATGGGTTCCTAAACTTAATAAGTTTGTTTGTTTGGCGCTTAATTAATCGTTAAATAGCGGATATGTATAGGTGATAATTCAGTTGTTATTGACTGGGAGGGCAAATTAGAGGCAAGGTAATAGTGAAAGTTGTGCCTTTTCCTTCTTGACTATCGATCGCAAGTTGGCCGCCGTGAAGTTCCACAGCCCTCTTCACAATTGCTAAACCGAGACCAGTTCCCGAAATAGTGCCGACATTTGGAGCTCGGTAAAAAGTTTCTAATATCCGCTCTCGATCGGCTTGGGGAATGCCGATGCCCTGGTCTTGAACTTGGAAAACAGCTTCTTTGTTTTGACAGTTGAGGTGCAAGGAAACTGTACTGCCGACGGGGGAATATTTGATGGCATTTGAGAGGACATTTCCCAAGATTTGCTGCAGCAGTTTTTCATCCATTTGAGCCTCGCAGTTGTCACCTTCATATTGAAAGGCGATCGGGTGTTGGTTGCTGTCGTTGAGCTGCTGCTCTTCTACCAGTTGACGGCAAAATTTTTCAAGGTTTAAGGAAACCGGTTGAAACTGCAAGGTATTGGCTTCGATTTTGCCAATTACGAGGATATCTTCTAATAACTCTGTCATGCGTTTAATTGCTAATTGAATCCGCACAAAATGAGTAGATTTTTTATCTTGGGGCCACTGAGAACTGTAATCTTGCAGCAATCCAGCGGAAAATTGGATGGTTGTCAAAGGTGTGCGAAACTCGTGGGAAACCATTGTGACAAATTTAGCTCGCAGTTGTGAAAGTTCCTTTTCTCGTGCGAGGGCTTTGAGAATTTCCGCTTCGGCTCGTTTGCGATCGCTAATGTCACGGGCTTCCGCAATCAGCAGCAAAACTTGTCCTGTTTCATTTTTAACAGGTTTCAGTGAGAAATCAACTGTCATAATCTGGCCACTTTTGCCTAACAAGTCGATTTCGCTGCGGAAAAACTCGCCACGACTTGCTTTGCCGATCGCGCATTGCAATTGTTCGGAAACCTGTGGCGACTGAGCCCAAATCGCCATTTCCCAAATCGGGCGGCCCACAATACCCTCCGATCGCAATCCGGCAAAATCGAGGGCTGTCTCGTTCACTTCCAGCACAATTCCTTCGGGAGTCAGCAGCTTGGTTAGCTGAAAAGATGAGTCAAAAATCGCCCGAAAGCGGCGCTCGCTTTCCCGCAGCATTTGAAAGGTTTGAGAGCGTTCGATCGCATAGCGGATCGTCCGCACTAATAATTGAGTAGTAATTTGACCTTTAACAATATAGTCTTGAGCTCCCAAGCGAACTGATTCTAGGGCGATCGCCTCATCATCCAAGCCCGTCATTACCACCATTGGCACATCAGGAGCAACTTCTCGCAGGCGAGTTAGCGTTTCCAAACCGCGGCTGTCGGGCAAAGAAAGGTCGAGCAAAACTACATCAAAGGGTTGTTTGCACAGTTGTGCGATCGCCTCATGGAGGAACTCAACAGACACCAGTTCCCACTCGACGCCCACAGATACTTCTAACAGTTCTGCAAGTAAATCAGCATCAGCAGGATTGTCTTCTACTAACAGAATCTTAATCCACATAGCTTAGACGTTTTTGACTGTAAACTTTTTACTCTACCAATCTTAGGTTAAACTTTTTTGCTTTCCCTTGCCATTTTCAACTTGAAAATTATTATTTGGGAACTGTCACCACCACCAGCCACCAATCCTCAATCCATCTCACCAGCTTAGCGACTTGACTAAAATCAATAGGTTGAGTGATGTAGCACCGGGCTTACAGGTAATAAAACTTGAGCATCTCTTCATCTGCTGCTGAGGTTGTCATAATTACCACCAGAATCATTTTTAACTTGACTGCTGAATTAATTTATATCAATATTTACCAACCATTTTTTTGAGACAAAATCAAGTCACACAGAATTAAATCGGGACAGGCACACGAACTGAAAAGCCTTATTTTTTCACTAAATTTATTGCGGATACCATATTTTCTACTCTTAGGCAAATTGTTAAAAATTTGCGGGTTGCCAGCTTTTCTCAACCCCATTCAGCCTCGCGGAGCAAATCATCCACCAGCCGAATTTCCATAGGTTAAAAAATTTTAGAGGACTCATAAGCAAAGCATCTGTTCGTTTAATTTAGAGGAAGTTTGACGACGGCCAGCCAGAATTCCTCAATTAACCTGACTACTTTCGTAAATTCAACGAAGTCTACCGGTTTTGTTATGTAACAGTTGGCGTGGAGGGAGTATGACTTAAAAATATCTTCGGGCGCTGCTGAAGTGCTGAGAATTACTACAGGAATTAATTTTAACTTTGGATCAGTTTTAATTTCTTCTAGCACTTCAATACCGCTTTTTTTCGGCAGATGCAAATCGAGCAAAATCAAATCGGGACGAGGTACCCTGAGATAGGGTTCTTTTTGGCGCAAAAACTTGATTGCTTCGACTCCATCCTCCACAAAATGCAAGTTATTCAATATTTTACCCTGACTGAGGACTTCTATTGCCAAATCGGCATCGCTGGGAGAATCCTCAATCAGCAGAATCTCTATAGGTCTAACAGTGCTTCGATCGCTCATAACCGGCGTATCCTTTAAAGTATAAAAACAAAATTGAACTTTGAGGCTTCAGGTACTAATTATAGGAATAGTGAAGTAAAAATTCGCTCCTTTTCCCTCCTGAGATTCCACCCATATCCGACCGCCGTGGCGTTCAACAATGCGCTTGCACATCGCCAAACCTATACCAGTACCGGAATATTGGCGGCGGGAGTGCAGGCGCGCAAAAATGATAAAAATGCGATCGGCATACTGCGGATCGATGCCAATTCCGTTATCGCGGACACTGAACACCCATTCACTCTCTTGCCTGCAGGCAGCGATATGAATCAACGGGATATCTTGGCGACAAAATTTGATGCTGTTGGCGAGCAAATTTTGGAATAATTGCACCAGTTGAAATTCATCTGCCATCACGGTTGGCATCGCGTTGCAGGTGATTACAGCTTTTGTTTCGGCGATCGCAATTTGCAAATTGCACATAGTTTGCTTAACCACAGCGTTGCAGTCCGCCTGCTCAAACTCCTGACCCCTCGTTCCCAGGCGCGAATACGCCAACAAATCGTTAATTAACTGCTGCATTCTGGTGGCGCCATCGACAATATAATGAATATACTTATCTGCGCGATCGTCCAAATTTCCTTGATAGCGCTGGGCCAGCAATTGAGTGTAACTGGTAACGGCTCGCAGCGGTTCTTGCAAATCGTGGGAAGCCACATAAGCAAATTGTTCTAATTCCTCGTTGGAACGCTTCAAATCTTCTGTAAGTTGCAGCATTTGCTGCTCTGCTTCTTTGCGGCCTGTAATGTTGTAAACCAAGGCGCAACAAGACAGCAGATTACCCTGAGAGTCCATGACGGGACTGGTAGACATATGAGTCCAAATATCTTTACCGTCCTTACTTTTGAATTTAAATTCGTGTTGTTCAGCAATACCTTGCTTGCGCCGATCGACATTATCAAGAGCTTGTGGTTTTTCCGGTTCGTCCATGAAATCAAAAAGCGACCGCCCGAACATTTCTAATTCACTATAGCCGAGCATCCGCGCCATTGCGTGGTTCACGTAAGTAGTGAGGCCATTTCTATCAATTACCCAAATACCTTCTTCTGCTAATTCAACTATTTGCCTGTACTTGAATTCGCTTTCTTGCAAAGCAGTTTCAGTTAGTTTTCGCTCAGTGATATCTTTCATAAAACAGTGGTGACCGTTAAATATCCCTTGTGCGTCGCAAGCTTTTACCATCGTTAATTGCTTGTAAAAAAACGAGCCATTTTTCCGAACGCCTCTAGCTTCAACTTCTACTTTGCCAGAAATTAGCATTTCCTGATAAGCTGATAGCATCATCTCAACATCGTCCGGATGTACGGTGAGCTGCCATTCCAGGCCAAGCATTTGTTCCGGTTCGTAACCGCATTTATAAGCGTAAGCTCGGTTAACCTTCACGTAGCGCCCCTCAATATCCAGCCGTGAAATGCCTTCCACCGCATTTTGCATGGCACTGGTTAGGTCGCGCAGCTCTTTTTCAGCTTGTTTGCGATCGCTAATATCCTGACCAATACCCAAAAAACCGTTAATATTTCCGTTACTATCAAATAAGGCAGTCACCGAAAGCAGTACCGGAAACCGCGAACCATCTTTGCGAATGTAAGTCCATTCATTTTCGTCAGCGATTTCCCGGCACGGCAAGGCAAATAATACTTGAATTCCCGGCTGTATTTTCACTCCCAATTCTTGAGAAAGAACTTCAGCTCTTTGAGCGAGCTCCAGAGGCTCGTGAATTATTGCTAGCGTGACTTTTCCGACCACTTCTTCTAGCGAATAACCTAAAAGTTGCTCGGCCGCCCGATTAAATGTTTTAATTGTACCGTCGGAATCTGTAGAAATAATTGTGTAGTTAGCGCTATTAAGAATTCCATTTTGCAGTTGCGTCAATTCCAACAAAGTGAGCGCAATTTTTTCGCGGTAGGCTATTTCTTTTTGCAATGTCTGGTTAGAAATTTCAATTTGAGCAGTGCGCTCAGCAACTCGATGCTCCAGAGTTTCATTGAGCCGTCGATTTTCCTCTTCTACCTGCTTGCGTTCTGTAATATCAGTAATAGTACACACATAACTTTTCACCTCCCCATTTTCTCCGATTTGACCGACAGCTTGACCGAATACCCAAATGATTTGAGTGTGATTAATGCCTTGGAAGCGGTACTCAGATTTAAACGGCAATTTCTCCTGCGTGGGGCTATACCATTCAGTAAAAACCCGATCGCGGTCGTCTGGATGAATGCCTTGCAACCACCCTTTGCCCAAAGCTTCATCGCAGGTAATTCCCGAAATTTGACACCAGCGCTCGTTGACATACAAGCAGTCTCCTTCAGCATCTGCATAAAATATTCCCACCGGCGAAGCTTCAGTTAAAGTTTGATAGCGAGCTTCCGTTTCTCGGCGCTCCATGATTTCTTTTTGCAGTATTAAATCGATCATCCCTAATTGAGTTGGACTGAGGAGAGTTAATGCTTGGGGAACTAAAGGAATTAATGCAAAAGCGGTGTAAGCAGAAATCGCGGCGGTAATAATTTTCAGACTGCCAGAAACCCAATAAACAGGATGCCAAAGCGTCCAAACTTCCATTATATGAGTAGTGCCGCAAGAGATAATAAAGGCTGCAAGCAGCCAAAAGATGTTACGGAAGGGCAAGTCTTTTCGCTGACCGATAAAATAAATTAGGGATAGCGGTATTGAATAGTAGGCCAGGGCAATTATAGAGTCTGACACTATGTGGAGCGCGACTAGCTCTCGCTGCCAAAGGTAACAGTAGCCTTGAGGAATGTAATTCCCGGTGAATAATAGGTGATTTAAAAATTTCCAAATCATCATAAATGGAATGGGTAATCGAGAATTGGTAATGGGTAATGGGTAATTGGTAAGCGGGAATTGGTAATTGGTAATTTAACCCAATGACTTATAACCTATCTCAAATTTTTGAAAGATACAGTCTTGAACGCACCGGGGGCTAAAAACCCGGTTTCTGGTTGGATGCCTCGTTGCCAAACCGAATATTGTCGTAGAAACTGGTTTTTCTTCCGTAACTCTTAATATAGCAATTCTCAATGATTCGCGAGCTGTAGCGAGCTCTAGGTTGGGTAGAACGAAGTGAAACCCAATATTCTGATTTTAGATTTTAGATTTTAGCTTTTCCTTCCTTCTTCCTTATCTTCTAGATAACTAAAGCCTTCTCTCCTAGATAACTAAAGCCTTCTTCCATCCATCTGTTACATCCGTTACATCCGTTACAGAATCCGTTGCCGAACTTCTTCCTTCTTCTATAAAAAATGGGGCGAGCTCAAAGCCCGCCCCACCAGAAATTATGCTGCTGCTATTAACCCAACAGCGCCTGAGCCTTAGCTACCACATTATCAACGGTGTAGCCAAACTTTTCTAAAGCAACGGGGCCCGGTGCAGAAGCGCCGAATGTGTCGATGCTGATGCTGTCGCCTTCGGAACCTAAATAACGTCCCCAGCCGAAGCTACAAGCTGCTTCAACTGCCAACCGTTTAGTAACAGCTTTCGGCAGTACAGATTCGCGGTAAGCGGCATCTTGTAAGTCGAACAATTCCCAGCAAGGCATCGAAACTACGCGCACTTTATTGCCTGCGGCGCGCAATTTTTCAGCGGCATCAACGCAGAGGTATGTTTCGCCGCCGGTGCCGATTAAAATGATGTCGGGAGTGCCACCGTCGTCAGACAAAACGTAAGCGCCTTTGGCAGTTCCTTCGATCGAGCTTCCAGCCAAGTTAGGCAAGTTTTGGCGCGACAAAGCCATTAAAGTTGGGCGAGTGCGGCTTTCAACTGCCACTTTGTAAGCGCCGGATGTTTCATTACCATCCGCAGGGCGCATTACCAACAAATCGGGAATTACTCGCAGAGAAGCGATGGTTTCCACGGGTTGGTGAGTGGGGCCGTCTTCGCCCAAGGCTACGGAGTCGTGAGTCATTACATAAATAACTCCAGCTTCCGAGAGTGCAGAGAGGCGAATTGCTCCCCGCATATAGTCAGCAAATACCAAGAAAGTGGCGCAGTAAGGAATTAAACCACCGTGCAAAAGCATACCGTTGGCGATCGCACCCATGCCGTGTTCCCGCACACCAAAGCGCAGGTTACGTCCTTCGTACTGACCTTTTTGGAAGTCTTTTTCACCCTTGAGCAAAGTCATGTTAGAAGATGCCAAGTCAGCGGAACCGCCGATCAATTCAGGTAGCACACCTGCCAAAGCATTCAAACATTTTCCAGAATGATTCCGAGTCGAATCTGCCTTATCTTCCGGCTTGTATGTCGGCAAAACTTTATCCCAACCTTCAGGAAGTTTGCCGGCAACGCTGCGCTCATATTCTGCAGCTTCTGCAGGATATGCTGCTTTATAAGCATCAAAAGCTTTCTGCCATTCTTGCTCAGCTTGAGCACCGCGATCGACTGCTTTGCGGAAGTGTGACAAAGCATCCTCAGGAATCTCAAACGGTGCGTGTTCCCACTTCAAGAAATCGCGAGTTGCTTGCACTTCATCGCTACCCAAAGCAGCACCGTGAGCGCTGTAAGAATTGCGTTTGTTTGGAGAACCGTAACCAATGACGGTACGGACTTTAATCATGGACGGTTTGTCGGTGACTTTTTTGGCTTCTTCAATAGCTTTGTGAACTGCTTCTAGGTTAGTATCTTCGTCTAGAGCGGTATTGTCTACTGTAATAACGTGCCAATTGTAAGCTTCAAAACGCTTGCCCACATCTTCAGTAAAGGCCAAGCTTGTGTCGCCTTCAATAGAAATGTGATTGTCATCGTACAAGGCAATTAATTTGCCGAGTCCGAGGTGTCCGGCCAAAGAACAAGCTTCGCCAGAAACACCTTCCATTTGGCAGCCGTCACCCAAAATTACATAGGTGTAGTGGTCAACAATTGTGTGGTCGGGCTTGTTAAACTTAGCAGCGAGGTGAGCTTCTGCCATTGCCAAACCGACGGCATTAGCAATTCCTTGTCCCAGGGGGCCGGTGGTAACTTCTACGCCTTCGGTCATGAAGTTTTCGGGGTGTCCGGGGGTTCTGGATTCCCACTGGCGAAATTGCTTGATGTCGTCGATGGTGACGCTATCGTAGCCGGTCAAATACAGGAGGGCGTACTGTAGCATACAGCCGTGGCCGGCGGAGAGGACGAAGCGATCGCGATTAAACCACTTGGGGTTTTTGGGGTTGAACCGCATGAACCGATCCCACAGCACGAAGGCCATAGGGGCAGCGCCCATCGGCAGTCCCGGGTGTCCTGATTTTGCTTTTTCTACCGCATCGATGGCCAAAAAGCGGATAGAGTTGATGCAGAGTTCTTCGAGTGATTGGGTTGCAACAGCCATAATTCTGGTTTTTATATGTTAAGAGAGAGTGTGTGTGGTCGATTCTGACAGAGGTGCGATGAGCCGAGTTCGATCGCTCGCGTTTCTGCTGTTCAGTTTCTTTGGAACTGCCGTGAGGCTGCACTACATATCATCTCACCAGTTGCGATCGACAGACAACTTAATTTTTTAATGTTTCGGTCGCTTTGTGCACTCGATCGCAAATTGTTATCGGAGATATTTCTGGGGCGAGTGCGGCTCTGTGCGATCCGGCTACGATAGGGTGTAACTTAATTATTTGGCAAATTGGCTCTCAAAGCTGCCCAGTTATGATAGAGTTTGGTGTTTCTGACATCTTGCAGCTTTGTCACGAACAGGCAAGATGCCTGTTCCACAAAGAGTGAATTTTCTTGTGGGGCGTTGCTTTGAGCAACGCCCGATCGCACGATCGCCAGAATAGTGCAAGATGTCAGATATTTGTAATTTTAATCAGGCAATAACTAATGACTCTCAGTGAAGCCGAAGTCCGCAGTCAAAAAGTAGACGAACTGCGATCGCAAGGCATAGAACCGTATCCCAGTGAATCCTACGCGCGATCGCACACAGCCAAGCAAGTTCGCGAAATATTTAGTCAGCCGGGAAAAGAACTCCAAAACGGAGAAACTGACCCCGAAGAAATTTCCCTGCGATTAGCTGGCCGCATCACTTCCAAGCGAGACAGCGGCAAAATTGGTTTCATCGATTTAAAAGACGCCACAGACAAAATTCAACTCAAAATCGAGAAAGCAATCGTCACCGGCGAAGTCGGTTTGAGCTTTGAACAAATTAAAAAATTGCTCGATGTCGGCGATTTTGTCGGCGTCGAAGGTATCGGCTGCCGCACCCCCAGGGGAGAACTTTCTATTTTAGTGAGGGAATTAAAGCTTTTATCAAAAGCTACCATTCAATTTCCCGATGCTTATTACGGAATTAACGACCCGGAAGTTTGCCGCCGCCACCGCGAAATGGATTTGGCAAGCAACCAAGATGCGCTCAACCGTTTTATGCTTCGCAGCCGCATCGTTCAAAGCATCCGTTCCTATCTCTGGCAAGCCAATTTTTACGAAATAGAAACGCCAACACTGCAAGCTATTTACGGCGGTGCTGCTGCTAAGCCCTTCATCACTCACCACAATGCTTTGGATGTGGATTTGTATTTGCGAGTGGCTCCCGAATTATTCTTAAAAAGAGCAATATGCGGCGGTTTCGAGCGAGTATTTGAACTAGGGAAAGCATTTAGAAATGAGGGCATTGACAGCACCCACAATCCTGAGTTTACCTCTTTAGAAGTTTACCAAGCTTATGCTGATGTTTTCGACATTTTAGGAGTTGTCGAAGACGTGATATGTTTCGCAGCGGCGGCGGTATTTGGGGATGTCAAAGAAATTGAAAATCAGGGGGAAACGATTAGTTTAGAACGCAAGTTCGACTACAGCGAAAAATATCCCGGTTTCAGTGGCCAACACTGGCAAGTGAAAACGATGGTAGAAGCTGTCAGAGACGAGTTTGGGCTGGATTTTGACAGTTTGGATCTAGAAAGTGCGATCGCCTCTGCAACCAAACTAGAATTGCACCTGTCTAAGCTAGAACAACAGAGTTTAGGCTACGTGCTGTATGCGGTTTTTGACAAATTAGTTGTTCCCAAATTAATTCAACCTACATTCATCATCGACTATCCTGTCGAAGTCAGCCCCTTAGCAAAAGGACATCGCAGCAAGCCCGGATTTGTAGAACGTTTCGAGCTATTTATCAACGGTACAGAATACTCGAACGGCTTCTCAGAATTGAACGATCCCAAAGAGCAAAGAAAGCGGTTTGAGGAACAGTTGGCGCAGAAAAATGCCGGCGATGACGAAGCGCATCCAATGGATGAAGACTTTATTCAAGCGCTATCTTTGGGAATGCCTAATTGTGCGGGAATGGGTATCGGCGTAGACAGATTGGTGATGCTTTTAACTAATACTCAAAGCATCCGAGATGCCGTCATGTTCCCGACAATGCGGCCGGTCAAAGATTGATTGGAGTAGCTTTTTTGCAGATGTCTAATAAGTACATGGGCATTTTTTAACCGCAGATATCAGCGGATTAACACAGATAAACGCAGATGGAATTTCATCTGCGTTTATCTGCGTTTATCTGCCTTTATCGGCGGTTAAAAAAACATTTTTAAGATCACCGCATAAACGAACCGACAACACCGTTCATATCCTCAGCCAAAGGATTTCCCAAAGCCTTAAATTTCCACTCGCTGCCTTCTCGATAGACTTCTCCCATCAACATATTTAATTTTCCTTCATAAGATGGGTCATTTGACAAGCGATAGCGAGCTATTTCTTTCCCGGCGGCATCTACAGCTCTCACAAAAGCATTTTCTACCAAGCCAAAATGCTGTTTTCTCTCTTTGCCATCGTAAATATTTACGCCCAAAATAATTTTGTGATATTCTGCAGGCAAAGAACTCAGCTTCACCACTATTTGTTCGTCGTCTCCGTCTCCAGCCCCCGTGAGATTGTCGCCTGAGTGAACAACTGTTTTGTCCTTTGACTCCAAATGAGAGTAATAAATTACATCCTCTTTGTAGTTCTTTATTTTGCCATTTTCTCCCAGCAGCATAGCGTAGGAATCTAAGTCAAAATTTGCACCGCTGCTTCGCCCGAAAAGACCTTTTTTAGCTTGTGCAACATCCCAGCCCAAACCCATTGTCAGTCTGGACAAGTCGTATTCGCTTTTGCTGAGAACTATTGATTGCCCTTTTGTCAAGTTGATAGCCATAGTTTTGTGATTTTGTAAGGTTTATGGTGAAGTTGAATGATTTCCCTAAGCTAGCATTTTGTTTGCCTGCAAAAGCTGTTTCTAGGGTAAGAGATTTTTGATTCGTGCTGATTTTACCCAATGCGGATATTCTGCTGTCAACAAATCGTATAATTCCTCATCCGCAATATGTTCCGGGTCTTCTAAACTGAAGAAATCGGCGTTGTCTAGGTAGCGATCGCCCATTTGGTCAAGCTGCTCTAAAAAGCTAAAATCGCTCGCTACGGCTCTTGCTAACCAGCCTCGAACTCCCTTACTTTTGACATCTTTCTGCGACTTGCCGATTGCCATAAACTGCCAAAATATCGGCTCATAGGACGACCATTGTAGCTGCTGCTTGCTTTCCGATTCGTCCGCTGTTTCTCCATCAGTTACAAACATCACGTAGACAGGTCGATCGGCTTTAATAGCTGCGTAGCGCCTGCTACCGCGACCATCAGGAAAATAGAACTTTCTAATTTCCTTCATCACTTTACCGTAGTAAGTACCTCCTTCTAGAGGATACTGTTGCAGTATATGGTGAATGAAGTTTGAGAAATTGTCGATCGACATTTCACCGGGATTGTGGGGGTTGACTCCAAACAGAAATATGTCGATCGCTGCGTTGTCATCAAACCGACATCCTAAAGCCAAAATCTTCTCTGCCAAACGCTGAATCTTTCCTGAACTGTACAGCGAAGACATGGAAGCAGAAATATCGAGGCAAAGCGCTACTTGAGCATCGTGATTTGTGAGATTTGCTTTTTGGAGCGAGAGATCGGCTTTCTTAGCGAGATTAAAAATGTGCGGCGCTTTCTCCTCAAGCTTTTTGTCTAATGCTATAGCTTTCTGACTTTTGTGGCTATCTTCAATAACTGGTAATTTAGGCAGTTCTACTGTACGTTGGGCTGGCTTTTCTTGCTGTTGAATCTCAGAATGATACTTGTCAACAAAACTCTGTAACCCTGCTTTATATCCTTGTCCTACGGCCTGAAATCTCCAAGCTGCATCCTTTTTATACAACCGTCCAAACTCGACTGCTGTTTCTTCAGAAAAACCTTCTGTTAAATCATACCGGGCTAGTTCGCTGTCGGTTTCGCGATCGTACAATCGGATAAAAGCATTTCTGATTTGGCTGAAATTTTGATGTTTAGCTTGTGCGTCGTGAATCGTGACCACAAAAACCATTTCCTCAACAGGAGCCGTTACTTTTTCTAAGTCTACATAAATTGTCTCGTCATCCCCTTGAGTTTGACCAGTTTGATTATCTCCCGAATGGGCGATCGATCCGTCCGGCGACTGCGAGTTATTGTAAAATACAAAGTATCTTTCATCGGGAATTTTGCCGTCCAAACCTAATGCAAAAACCGAGGCATCGATATCGCAGCTTTGCTGATTTGAGTCCGATAAACTTCGTTCAGTTGCTATTTCCCATCCCAGGGCGATCGCCACTTTTGTTAAACTTGGAGATGTTTTAGAAAGATTAAATCTTTCACCTTTCTTTAATTGAATGCCCATCTGGTTTATCACCTCATGAGTCTGATTGCTTAAAATCGAGGGAAACATTCCTGCTTCCGAATTTCCCCTCGATTTAATTAGCTAGGATCGCCCTCCGATCAGGCATACTGGTCTACAAACTTCTGCAAGCCGGAATTGTAGCCTTGTCCTACAGCTTGGAACCTCCACTCACCGTCTTTCTTGGAAAGTCTGCCAAACTCTACCGCTGTCTCCCTAGAAAAATCCTCGTCCAAATCGTACTTCGTTACCTCTGTATTAGTAGTAGTGTCGTAAATCCTGATAAAAGCATTCCGCACTTGACCGAAGTTTTGCCTTCTCGATTCTGCTTCGTGGATAGTTACCACAAACACAATTTCTTGCACCGCCGGATCGACTTTGGTTAAATCGACTGTAACGGTTTCATCATCGCCAAATCCTTCTCCGGTTCTGCTATCTCCCAGATGTATTACAGAACTGTCCGGCGACTCCTTGTTGTTGTAGAAAACAAAGTATTGTTCGCCGGGAATTTTGCCAGTAGCCCCCAACATAAACACGGAAGCATCTAAGTCAAACGCTGCGCCGGTGTCTGTAGCATTGGTATCCCATCCCAAACCAATCCCGGCATTTTTTAGCCCCGGTGCTTCTTTAGAGAGATTGATTCTCCCGCCTTTTTCCAAATTGATAGACATTCGCCCTCCTATTCACAACATCAATGGCGTTATTGCTCGCAATTATATCAATTATTAGAGGAGCTTGACAAATTGCTGCTGGTACTTATCTTCTGTCAATCGATTTTAGATTTTAGAATTGACCCCACGGATAAATCCGGGCGCTTTGTACCCTGAATGTTTGCGGCTATAGCAGGTTGACAATTTGCTTTTGGTACTCATCTTCTGTCATCAGTTCGTGGGTATTTTCCACTCTGTCTAAAAACACGATTCCATCTAAATGGTCGTGTTCGTGTTGAAAAATTCGGGCCACAAAGTCTGTCAATTCTTGTCGGTGGAGTTTGCCGTCTCTACTGGTGTATTCTATCTCGATCGCCCTACTTCTCGGCACCAATCCCCGAATCCCCGGAATGCTCAAACAGCCTTCCCAGTCTTTGACTGTCTCTGTTGATGCAGCCACAATCCGGGGATTAATCATCGGTGTGGGTTCCATGTGGGGTGCTTGGGGATACCGCAGGTTGGGGCGGGATGCGACGATGAACAGGCGATCGGACTGAGCGGCTTGAGGGGCGGCAATCCCCACTCCGTTCGCGTGTTGTACGGTAGAGATTAAGCTGTCAATCAACTCTTGAATGCGATCGTCCTTAATATTCTCGACAACTTGCGACTGGCGGCGCAGCACAGGATTTCCTAATTGTGAGATTTGTAAGAGTTCTGCCATATTAATTAGTCATTGGTAATTGCTAATTGGTATATGGTAACAACCGTCAACTGTCAACTGTCAACTGTCAACCGTCAACCGTCAACTGTCAACCGTCAACCGTCAACCGTCAACCGTCAACAGATTATCGAACTTTTTGAACCGGCAAACTCCCCGGTTTAACAGTCAAATTAACTATTTGCCCGTTGCGGTTGATTTCCATTTGCAACTGACCGCCAACCTTAGCATTTTGCACGAACTCCTGAACTGCTTCCGACTGAATAATCGGCTGATTATTAATTTTTTGAATCACATCTCCAGCCCGCAAACCTGCCGCTGCTGCGGGAGAATTAGGAACAACGCTAACAATAGCCACACCCCGATCGACTGCAACTCGCAGGCTGCTGTTAGCGTTGCTGTTAATTTGCTCCTTAACATCGGGAGTCAGCGTCGCCATTTCAATACCCAAATAAGCGTGTTCGACTTTCCCCGTCGTAATCAGTTCCTTCGCCACCTGTTGCGCCGCCTGAATGGGAATCGCAAACCCCAATCCTTGAGCACCTTGAATAATCGCCGTATTCATGCCAATAACTTGGCCCGAAGCATTCAGCAGCGGGCCGCCGGAATTCCCCGGATTAATTGCAGCGTCTGTTTGAATAAAACCGATCCGCTTGTCAGGTACGCCGACATCGGTACTCGATCGCCCCGTAGCGCTAATAATTCCCGCAGTTACGGAATTGTCCAAACCCAAAGGATTGCCAATGGCGATCGCCCATTCTCCAGGCAACAGCTTATCCGAATTGCCGATCGCCACTACAGGCACATTATTCGCCTCAATCTTCACCACAGCCACATCCGTCACCTTATCAGCCCCCAACACCTGCCCCTGAAAGCTGCGGCCGTCCTTGAGAGTTACATTTACCGTATCGGCTCCCTCTACAACGTGAGCGTTAGTGAGAATCAGGCCGTCGGCACCGATGACAAAACCCGAACCAGTACCCCGTTCGATCCCGCCCCGGCCCCCCGAATTCGGTTCTCTGCCAAAAAAATCTTCCGGCGACAGCCCTCTATTTCCCGGTTTCACCCGGCGCGAAGCATCGATCCGAACCACTGCCGGGCCAACTTTTGCCACCGCAGCCACAATAAAATTCACATTAGCCGCGTCGCCTGACAAGGAAACCGGCGGCAAGACTTTGCTAACTCGATCCTTTTCCTTTGTATTAGGAGGCAGTTGCAATTTCGGTTCCAGCGCCCTTTGTCCCGAATCGCCAGAATTTCCACGAAGTTGAGAAACCGTCAGACGATCGCCCAACATGGCGGCCCCGGCTCCCGTTATCAGCAGCAATATGTAAATTGCCGGTTGCTTCCAAAATTTGCCAGTAGAACTCTTCATGGCCATGTTTTAAGGCTTTCCTGCCAAATCTAAATATTTGCTGAACAGCTCCCCGATACCTGGTTTGGGCTGCAGAGCCGCCAAATTTTTGGGCGATGGCGTCCCGCCCCGCAAGCTACGGCAGACTCCCTTAAACTTTAACATCTGAGGACTAAACTCTCTAGAGTAGAATTAATATCTTGAATGCCGATCGGCAGAGGTGAGCAGTGGACATTCCCCTCGAAAGTCTGTGGAATCAGATACTTGAACGTCTCCAGGTACAACTGAGCAGACCTAGCTTTGAGACGTGGATCAAAACTGCCCGCGCCGAACAACTCGAAAATAACTGTTTGATCGTCAGCGCCCCCAACCCCTTTGCTCGCAATTGGTTGCAAAAATATTACAGAGAAATCCTTGCCGATGCAGTGTACGAAATTCTCGGCTATCCCGTAGACATTTACTTGACAATTGCTGGGGGCAACGAAACAGGTGGCAGCAGTGACTCAGCCATGATTTGGCCTTCCCCCATCGCCGCCGATGTCCCCGAAAGCCACTCGCTTCACCCCCCCAAACCCGCCAATTTAAACCCGAAATACCTATTTTCCCGCTTTGTCGTCGGTTCCAACAACCGCATGGCTCACGCGGCCTCCCTCGCGGTAGCCGAGTCTCCGGGCCGAGAATTCAATCCCCTATTTTTGTGCGGTGGCGTCGGTTTGGGCAAAACTCATTTGATGCAGGCGATCGGTCATTATCGCTTGGAAATTGACCCCAACGCCAAGATCTTTTACGTTTCTACTGAGAAATTTACTAACGATTTAATCGCGGCAATTAGGAAAGACAGTATGCAAACTTTCCGCGATCATTATCGAGCAGCCGATGTTTTATTAATAGATGATATCCAATTTATTGAAGGCAAAGAATACACTCAAGAAGAATTTTTCCACACTTTTAATACTTTGCACGAAGCCGGAAATCAAGTAGTTTTAGCATCCGATCGCCCGCCGCAGCAAATCCCTCGCCTGCAAGAGCGTTTGTGTTCCAGATTTTCCATGGGATTAATTGCCGACATTCAATTGCCCGACTTGGAAACTAGGATGGCAATTTTGCAGAAAAAAGCCGAGTATGAAAATATGCGTCTGCCGCGAGATGTCATTGAATACATTGCTTCGAGTTACACTTCCAACGTTAGGGAATTGGAAGGTGCTTTGATTCGGGCGGTAGCATATCTTTCAATTACCGGTTTGCCGATGACCGTGGAGAATATCACCCCGGTTTTGAACCAGCAAACTGAAAGCTTAGAGGCGACGCCAGATGCAGTAATTGCAGTTGTGGCTGAAGAGTTTGATGTTTCTGTGGAAGATTTGAAAGGCATTTCTCGCAGGCGAGAAATTAGTCTTGCCCGTCAAGTAGGGATGTATTTAATTAGGCAGCATACTGGTTTGAGTTTGCCAAAGGTGGGCGAAGTGTTCGGCGGCAAAGATCACACGACTGTGCTTTACAGTTGCGACAAAATTGCTCAGTTGCGGAACACTGACCCGAATTTGGCTCAAACTTTGCGTCAGTTGAGCGATCGGATTAATGTTGTCAGCCGTAAAACTTAATTTGAAGTCAGTTGTCTGTTGACAGTTGTCAGTTGTCATCACCCAACACCGTCAACAGTTACCAGTCAACAGTCAACAGTCAACAATTCCCATTCCCAATTCCCAATGCCCCATAATAGACAATCTTGCCTGTGGAAAAACCTGTGGAAAAGTCCCCCTCCGTTTGTGGAAAACTTTACTCGATAGCCCGAAATAGTTTTTGCACAAAAATGGGCGGGCGATCGACCGCACCAGCTTTCCCACCAGTTTTCCACAGGTAATATCAATTCCGGCTGCGCCGGAATGATATCAAATCCTTGCTTCAAAAGTCGGGCGTAAAGTCGAATCCCGAGGCCAACAAATAATTCGCGCAATTTTCATTTTTTTGACCCTCCTTCTACAGTCAACAGTCAAGAGTCAACAATGATAAGGAGTGCAACCGGAATCGATATCATGCTGGTCTGCGAGTCGCAACGGCTAGTTTAACTCCTTTAACTTGTCGCACCCGATCCATAACGGCTACAGCCAAGCCAAAATCAACCTTTTCGTCAGAGTTAATCACGGCAATCAGGCCTTGACGAGTAGCAGCTAAGGCGCTCAGTTGTGCGGGCAAAGCCTCTACCGTTGTGGGCTGACGATCGAGACTGACTTGTCCTTTTGAATCAATCGTGATGGTGACTCGGTTCGTTACCTGTGTCGGCTGGCTCGAAGTCGCTTTGGGCAAATCCACAGGCAGTCCTTCAGGGTTGGTTAAGAACAAGCTAGAGAGAATGAAAAATGTGAGCAGCGAGAACACCACATCAATCAGCGGCACAATATTAATTTGTGGAGGAATTTCAGGGTCTTTGGGTAAGTTCATATTCTTTTTGTGCAATTCGATAATGACGACGATAGAGCAGTTCTAGCTGCCCTGCATATTCTTCAATTCGGCCAACTTCGCGCTGATATAAGCCCCGGTAAATGCTGGAAAATGTCAGAGTGATAATGCCCACGAGTAATCCGGCAGAAGTGGCAATCAAGTCTTCGCTAATGCCTGCGGTCAAACCCGATTTATTTGTCGCTCCAAGGTTGCCAATATTAATCGAGGCAAATGTGGTCATTAGCCCAAATACTGTGCCTTGAAGACCGAGCAATGGTGCTAGCGCAACGATCGTGTCAAAAATATGATTGAACCGCTTCAGTAGCGGAATTTCGATTTTTCCCTCGGTTTCTAGCGCTAGAATAAATTCTTCAGGTGTCGCGTCTTCAAGCTGCAACGTGCTGAGGAAAATGCGGGCGATCGGTAAGTCAACATTCTGCTTGAGCTTATCGATCACACTTACCATGTTATTGAGTTGATAGAACCGCAAAACATCATGAGCAACTTGCTTTTGTCGTCTGTAAATTTTGATCCAGAATATGGCGCGTTCGCTCGCCAGCGTTACCGATAGAATTGAACAAAGCAGCAGCGGCCACATGACAAGACCGCCTGCCAAAAATTGTTCACGTATTGCTGAAAAATTCATCCACTTCTCCTAATTGACCGCTGGTAGTACCAGCAATTTTGCTCGACAGCACTGATGATAATCTATCTCAATAAAAAATCCAATACCAAAGGCAGATGAATTTGAGTCTTCCAAAGCCATACGAGGAAATTGGCATCATCTTGAATCAACGCCAGCCGATCTAGACGGGGTGACAAGCAGGTTGAAAGCAAGGCTGGGTCAAGGTTTTGAGTTGAGTGACCAAGCGAAAGGCTCTTCGCTGGCGTAACTCAAGAAAAGAGAGTGGCGATCGTAGAGAATCAGGTTCAAGCATCTCTCGGACGATCTTATGAGTCAATAAGCCTGTCAATAATCCGCTATCTTTTTTGAGTTTCAGGGGCTTTAATGCTTTTATCATCAAGGTTCCAGAGGCATTGTCACCCTGTCAACAGCCGATCGCCAAACCAAGTGAGACTGGAACCTGCCCGCACATGGGCTGGGCGATCGCTCGTAGGATCTGCACCCTTGCTGTAACGAAGCGGTACGCTCTTAAGCACTGTAGCGTGCAGCGTAAAATCTCGCTGTACAGTCAACAGTCAACACTCAACAATGATTCCGGCGCAACCGGAATCGATATAATTCTTAGCTACAAGTCACGCCCAGCAAACAATTAACTTTTTTTTCCACAGTTTCCACAGGGCGATCGATACAAAAATAATTCAATAAATTAAAAAATACTAGCGATCCCTGCACACCTAACATAGATAATTCGCGACGCGCGCTGACTTCAGAAACCCGGTTTCTACGAAGCCTTCTCGTTTTTACAGACAAAATTTTGCCTAGAAACCCGGTTTCTAGCCCCATGCTTAAGCCCTACACACAGAAAAACTGACCCGCCGGCTTTCTGTGATACGATTTGTTTCTGTTTCAAATCCGGTTAATTAACCTTCCTACCATGAAATTGGTTTGCACCCAAAGTGACCTCAACGCCAACCTCTCGTTGGTAAGTCGGGCCGTTCCCTCCCGCCCGACACATCCGGTACTCGCCAACGTGCTCTTAGTAGCGGATGAGGAAAATCAGCGGGTTAGCTTGACAGCTTTCGATCTCAGTTTGGGCATTCGTACCAGCTTCGCAGCAGAAGTAACAGGCGGCGGCAGTTTTACCATACCCGCTAAATTACTCAACGATATTGTTTCGAGACTCCCAGATGGAGAGATTACTTTAGAAGACGAAGCGGGGGACACCGTAGCATATCTCACTTGCAGTTCTGGCAGCTACCAAGTTAGAGGCATGGGCCCGGAAGAATTCCCAGAATTGCCCGCCATCGAAGGCGGAACAATCCTCAAATTACCACCGGAAGCCTTGATAGAAGGACTCAAAGGAACTTTATTTGCTACTAGCCCCGACGAGGCAAAACAGGTACTTGCAGGCGTGCATTTAAAGGTATTGCAAGATTGCCTGGAATTTGCAGCTACAGACGGCCACAGATTGGCAGTAGTTCAAACTGCAAATGAAAAAGCTGAAGGCGAAGAAACCCAAGAAGAATTTGAGGTGACTGTCCCCGCTAAAGCATTGCGGGAAGTAGAAAGAATGCTGGTGATGCGGCAGTGGACTGAACCTGTCACCCTGCATTTTGAACACGGTCAAGTAGTGTTTGAGTGGGCAGACCAGCGGCTGACAACCCGCACCTTGGAAGGGCAATATCCCGCATATCGGCAGTTGATTCCGCCCTCCTTTGAGCGGCAAATTACCTTAGAAAGGCGATCGTTCTTAGCAGCAGTAGAAAGAATAGCCGTTTTTGCAGACCAAAAAAACAATATTCTCAAATGCAGCATCGACGAGGAGAATCAGGAAATTACTTTGTCTGTAGATGCTAAAGATGTCGGCTGTGGCAAAGAGTCAATGCCCGCACAGATTTCGGGAGATAGCATAGATATTGCTTTCAACGTGAAATATCTGATTGATATTTTAAAAACGGCTCAATCCCCAGAAATTCAACTGCAATTAAACGGTGCTTTAGCCCCCGTAATTTTCCAGCCTTTGGGTGGAGTCAATGCTACATTCTTGGTGATGCCAGTTCAGCTAAGAGCTTAAAAAGAGTCAGTAGTCATTAGTCAACAGTCACCGATGCTGCAACCGGAATTTATCTAATTCATCTGCGTTAATCGGTGTTGATCTGCCCTCATCTGCGGTTAAAAAAATATAATTTCTCAGGCCGCAGATGACAAGGGATTGACCTGATTAACGCAGATAAAGAGAAGAGAGATAGGAATAATTCCGATGCTAATAGCTTTGATATGACTTATTCCTTCAAATCAATGGCAACAAAATTTCAAATTCAGTACCTGTACCGGGCGTAGAATGCAAATTCAACTTGCCTTTATGCTTTTCCGTAACAATTTGATGGGTAATTGCCAAGCCCAAACCGGTACCTTTGCCTGCGGGTTTAGTAGTAAAAAACGTCTCAAAAATCCGCCGCTGAATTTCTGGCGGAATTCCGGGTCCGTTATCGGCAATTCTGATGGCTATCCAAGCGTTATTTTGATTTTTTTCGGCTGCTTCGGGGCTAAAGCCGACGTTTGGGCAGGCGGATGATAGCTGTCTTGAATTTTGTCGATCGCCCCTAACATAATTTTGAATTAATTCCGAATTAACGCAGTCTCCGTCAGAACTATCTATTACCTCAGTTTCAATAGTAATCGCAGGCATAAAATCTTTTTCTGCTTTGTCCTCTTCCAAAGCGTCGATCGCATTGCTGATGATATTCATAAATACCTGGCTCAACTGACCAGAGTAACACTTGACCAAAGGCAAATCTCCATAGTTTTTAACTACTTTAAACCCGTACTTCAGACGATTTTTCATAATTAGCAGCGTACTGTCAATACATTCATGGATGTTAGCTTGTTTCAAGTGGGTTTCGTCCATGTGAGAAAAGGTGTGCAGGCTGGTGACGAGTTCGGTCAGCCTCTGTGATGAAACTTTCATACTTTTGAGAATTTCCACCCAATCTTCTTGCAAAAAATCAAATTCTATGTGTTTTTTGAGTTGGTCAATTTTTTCGTTTTCACCGACAATGTGTCCGTAAGCAGACAGCAAGTCCATGATGTCTGTCAAATAGTTGGACAAAAAGCCTAGATTTCCGCTGATGCAGGTGACGGGATTTCTAATTTCGTGGGCGACTCCAGCTACCATCTGCCCCAAACTGGCTAGTTTTTCGGTTTGAATTAGTTGAGATTGAGTTTGCTGCCTCAGCAATTTTGTTGCTAGTTCATGAATGTTGGATTGGGCTACTAACAGTTCGTGCACGTCTAGCAAACTATAAGTTTGAGGCGAAACTTGAACCACAATCGGTTCGTAAAGCAGTTCTTTCGATCGCAACAGCGACTTCCTGGCTGCATCCACGATTAAAGTATTGCTGGGAAAAATTAAACTCTCAGTTTCGGCAAAGCGGTACAAAGCCCTCACAGGTCGCTTTAAAAATAATTCTCGCCCAAAAGGACGGCTGATAAATTCTAAAAATCTCCGCCGGGAAATCATACCGGCAAATTCACCTTGATGAGTGACAATGACTCCTGGTAACAGTGGATTAGCTTCTAACATCTGAGAAATTCGCATTCCCCAATCCGTAGCTTCTACCTGAAAATCGTAAAGCGACAATTGTTGGAGAGTAGAGTCTAAACAAAGTTCTCCTAGGTCAGCCTCGGAGATGGGTTGGACGGGTCTTTCTACGCAGGAGGTATTCAACATAAATTTATCAGCACGCTTTTTTGGGTTCTATTTGCCAGCAGACATTCAGCTACCAAAGGTCAACAGGTGAGTTGTTGAGTGTTTTGACCGGCATCCCCCTGGCACACTGCATTTTAAATTACACAAAAAACTGACTGTAGCAAGGAAAATTTTACCACTTAAAGTATTAGGCAAGATTGAGTATCACCGAGATAAATGCGCCCTGGTAATTATACCTGACTTTATTTTATACTGACTTGAGCGGTATTAGCGCTGGGTTCAACTATTTAACTATTCATTAACCTTAAGTGATCCTCTTAACCTTTTGTTAATAAATTATTACCCTGAGAAATATAATTAATTGATAATAGAAGAAAATCGGAATTGCCCGATCGCCAACACGATGCACCCGTCAGCAGACAAGTTAAAAGCCCAAATTGGAGCGATCGCGTCCCTGAGTTTTAGCTCGCTAAGGGCGATGGCGAGACGCCTTGCAAGCTACGGCATTTGAGGCGATTTCATCCCATCTCCCCGATCCGGTACTCGCAACCCCCCGTAACGCTCAGCCAGCGACACACCTGCCAGTGCGTCCCCTATAGGTTTGTAGTGAAAACTAAAGTCATCGCTACAAACCAATTTTTTAGCGATCGTTATATAAAACAGTTAGCCTCGCCGGCAATCTGCAAAATCTGCCTTAGCAGTTGTTCTACAATCAACCATTGTTAACCCAAAGATCCATCAAATCGGCGACGGTTTGCCTAGTCAATTATTGATTGGCTGTACGAGGCGGATATCAATAAAACTTAAGTCAAACTCAAACAAGTTTAACCCTTCCAAATCATTCAAAGGATCAGCATTGATTATTAAATTATAAGCTCTACAAATTCTAGCAAAAAAAGGCAAAAAAAAATTAACTGGATCTTAACTTAGTGCTATGCTTTGGTATGATCTACAAGGAGTTCAACCAAAGACGTATAGCTAAATAGCAATCTACCAGTAGGTGATCGATGCAACCCGGTCTAACGAATCAGTTAAACAATGCTTTTACCCTTTTTCTCAGCTTGTTAGTAGAAGCAATACCTTTTCTGCTGCTCGGAGTTTTATTTTCAGGTTTGCTGCTGGGGTTTGTAGACGAACGCAAACTCGTATCGCGCATCCCGCGAAACCCGCTGCTGGCGGCTTTGATGGGCAGTTTGATCGGCTTTTTGTTTCCCGTGTGCGAGTGCGGTAACGTGCCCGTAGCCCGCAGGTTACTGATGCAGGGAGTGCCCGCACCAGCCGCGATCGGCTTTTTGCTTGCGGCCCCCACCATCAACCCCGTAGTAATTTGGGCTACTTGGACGGCATTTCGCGATCAGCCAGAAATTGTAGTTTTGCGGGTGGTATTTTCTCTGTCTATAGCCACAATTATCGGCTGGGTGTTCAGCGCCCAAAAAGACTTGCGGCCTCTGCTGCAAGCCTCTGTAGCCCGCGCGATTCCCCTGCCAAAACCAGAGTTTTCCGAAAAAGAACTCGTCCAAGCTAACACTCCGCTGCTGTTGCAGTCGGGAACATTTATGCTCGGTCAGCCGGGGGGGGTGGTGCCGATCGAATCTTTGCTACAAGACGACTGGAAGCCATTAAAAACAGGCAAAACAGAAAAAATATCGAAACGTTCCTCAATGTTTCACCGCGTTTCTAAAGAGCGTCTGCGCCTGCTTTTAGATACTATGGTACAGGAGTTGCGCGAATTGGGAGGAGTGTTGGTAATCGGAAGTGCGATCGCAGCCATCATTCAAGTTGGCGCCCCCCGCGAACTAATTCTCAACCTCGGCCAAGGCCCCGTTTCCTCGATTATAGCCATGCTGCTATTAGCAGCAGTCGTATCGATTTGTTCTACAGTAGATGCCTTTTTTGCCCTGTCTTTTGCCTCCACATTTACCAGCGGTTCGCTGTTAGCATTTCTCGTTTTCGGCCCGATGATTGACCTCAAAGGTATCGGTTTAATGCTGTCAATTTTTAAAGGTAGAGCCGTAGTTTACTTAATTGTCTTGGCAGCTCAGTTAACCTTTTTAATGACCCTCGCTGTTAACTTGCATTTAGGTTAATAAGTTAGCTAAAACCGACAACTAATACCATTTTTGATTTGCGATTTTCTTCAATTACCTTGCTCCTCGACACGGAAGTCACGAATATACAGATAGGTGTTTTTTCTTTGCCATCTTCCCTATTCCTTCTTCCTTCCCAATCACTCTTAAAAAATGAATTTAAAAAAAATTAGCCCCTTGCTCGACGCCCTAGCTATCTTAGGCTGGGGAATATTGCTCCTCAAATATTGGATCACCGGCCAATTAAGCATTCTCATTCACCCCAATTACTTTGGCTTGACTCTAGCAGGAGGAATCGCCTTATTGGTTATTGGCGGTTTAAAAACTTGGGAACTCTTAAAACTCGATCGCACCACAAAGCAATCGCGGACATCAACAGCAAATAACTCTCTCAGAATCACAGAAGTTGAACACGTTACTTTGTTTCCCCCCAGTATCGGCAGCACCTTAATGTTGGGCGTCGCATTAATAGGTTTACTAACAACGCCACGCACATTTACCAGCCAGACAGCATTAGAACGAGGCCTCACCGAATCCCTGCCCATCACCAGACTGCAACCCCAAGAATTTCGCAATACTACAAAACCCGAACAGCGATCCCTCGTCGAATGGGTGCGGCTGTTAAATTTCAACCCCGAACCGGATACATACAGAGGTCAAAAAGTCAAAGTTCAAGGATTTGTAATTCACCCCCCCAACATAGCAGAACAATATATGTGGATCGGGCGTTTTATCATTACTTGCTGCGCGGCAGACGCCTATCCGATAGGGTTACCAGTAAAATTACCTATCGGTCAAAGTCGCGCCACCTTTGCGCCAGACATTTGGCTAGAAATAGAAGGAGAAACGATCGTAGAAGAACTGCAAGGCAAGCGTAAATTAATCATTCAAGCATCCTCCCTCAAACCAATTCCCCAGCCCAAAAACCCGTATGATTATTGATGTGGAGTAAGTATGAGATTAAATGGTACTTTTATTGCAAGATGGACTCTCCAGGCCCTTCCTCCGTATACAAATTAAGATACTGTACAGTCAGCTATAAAAGTGGCAACACCATCCTCTAGGAGTTGCCAAAAACAAATTCAGCAACTACACTCGTCATTAAGTAAATAAATTCTGAGTATATGTCATCAGGAAAAAAATTAGCTATCAAAGGTGCAGCCTGGACGATCGTCAGCTATGGAAGCAGTCAAATTATCCGATTTGGCAGCAACTTAATTTTGACGCGCCTGCTTTTGCCAGAACTATTTGGTCTGGTAGGTCTAGCCTACGTGTTCATCATAGGGATCAACTTATTTTCAGACATAGGTCTAGGCCCAAGCATCATCCAGAATAAGCGCGGGGAAGATCCTCTATTTCTCAACACCGCGTGGACAATGCAAGTCATTCGCAGCTTTTTCGTTTGGATTTGTTTGATTATAATTACCCAGCCTGTTGCGAGTTTTTATGGAGAGCCCCGTCTCCTGTGGTTGATTCCACTAATAGGTATAAATTCTTTAATAGGAGGCTTTAAATCCACTGCCACAGCCAGCCTAGAACGCCAAATGGCAGTGAAGGAAGTAGTAATTTTTGAGTTGGGTCAACAGATTGTTTCTACAACAGTGATGATTGTCTGGGCCTGGTTCGATCCCAGCATCTGGGCGATCGTTGCAGGCGGCTTTACTGGAGCTTTAATAGAGGTAGTATGGAGCCATTTTTTGATTCCCGGCAAGTCAAACCGCTTTGCTTGGGATAAAGAAGCAGCTAAAGAAATATTTTCTTATGGCAAATGGATATTTTTGTCTACGGCTTTGTTTTTCTTGTGTTCTCAAGCCGATAGACTCATCCTTGGGAAAATCTTTACTTTAACAATGTTGGGTATTTATGGCATAGCTTTTACTCTCGGCGATATGCCGCGCCAAATAATTATCGCCATTAGCAGCAGGGTGATTTTTCCCTCGATTTCTATGCTGGCAGAGTTACCCCGGGAGGAGTTGCGTGCGAAGATACTTAAGAACCGCAAGCTAATTCTAATACCATTAGCCGTAGGTTTAGCAATTTTTGTGAGCTTCGGAGATCAGTTAATTTTAATACTTTATCCGAAAGAGTATGTGGCGGCATCTTGGATGATGCCAATCTTGGCTTTAGGTATCTGGCACACCACCCTGCACAATATGATGGGTTCTTGTCTGCTAGCCGTAGGAAAGTCTCAGTACCAAGCTATGGGCAATCTGCTGACTTTTGTGAATCTATGTATAAGTATACCGTTGGCATACCACTTAAAAGGTAATTTAGGTGCCGTGATTGCTATAGCTCTCGGCGACCTTCCTACCTATGCAGTAATTAGCTACGGTTTGTGGAAAGAAGGACTAACTTGTTTTTTGCAGGATATTCAATTAACAGGGCTGTTTGTAGGGGTGCTGCTCATTATAATTTGGGGTAGAGTGGCTTTTGGTTTGGAGCTGCCGATAGATAAAATATCACCGATGGATTTAATCCCAATTAATCAACTGTTTCAGTAAACAAAAAGGAGTATCCGCTCAATAATCCGGGGTAAATCGCTCAACGATTCACCTCAAATGACGCAAAATCGTTTTTGAGTGGGTAGTCCGCCCCGAATTAGTGAGCGGATACAAAAAGGACATTGTATGTTATGCTATCATAAAATATAATCAGCAAAGTAGGGCTATTTATTTTTTTACAAATAGGGCTATTGCGAGAAATATCTCGCGTTGCCACGAGGCATACTAAAATGATATTTTACCATAAAAGAAGTGGCATCATAAATTTATTCAAAGAAAACGAACAGCCGGAAAAAACGCCACAAAGTTTGCTGGGCTGTAGCAGACATTACATCAGTTAAATAATCTAAAGATACAGAAAAATCCACAGCAGAAATAGAGAGACTCAGGTACACAATCAAGGTAAACGCATCTTAACTGGAACCCAAAATATGCTACAGTTAAATCGGACTAATTTTCTATGTAGTTTGTGGTAGCTTATTGGTGCTATCAATGGCAAGAGGTTTTAGTAAAACTGTAACTTCGCAACAAAAACAAATAGATTCATTGCCTGAGCGTGAATATTGTAACTGCCAGTTTTTTAGAAAATTTTGTCACCTTGAACGACTTAAGAATAGAAAGAAGTAAAGAAGATTTGCTCAAATATATTATCGCGATTACGATTCTAGCTATCATCAGCGGTGCAGACGGATGGGTGACAATAGAAGCCTATGGTAACGCCAAAGATGAATGGTTAAAAAGCTTTCTAGAATTACCGAATGGTATACCATCTCATGACAGGTTTAGTCGAGTATTTTCTCGAATTGAACCGCCAATACTCCGGACAGTTTTTATATGGCCCAAGGGCTTATGCTCGGTTGACTTTGAGCCACTGTGGATAATTAAATCAATGTCAGCTCCACCCCTGACTTACATTTAATTCGACTTTTTTATGCTCCTGGCCCCGCGTAAGCTTGTAGTCTCGTTCCAAAAACTGTCCGGAGTATTGAAAAATCTAAAATCTAAAACAGTCCTGGACGCAACTGGCACAATGGTAGTGCGATCGACGGTCGTCAATACCTCTGTCGATCGAGCAATTTTAAGCCATTACGCACTGTACAAGCTAAAATTTAAAATCTAAAATCAGTATACTTCGTTGCAGCCCTTTCGCCTGGTAAAAAAAAACGGGTTTCTGGGGGCCGGGAGTGCATCTAGGACTGTAAAATTTAAGAGGGAAAATTTGGTAGTTAATTTTCAGCAGAAATAGGAGAGAAAGATTTGTGAGTATTTTTAACAAAAAAATTAATCCTTCACCCTTCGCTATTCTGCCATTCAAACAGCCGATCGACCGCACGGCCATCTTCCTCATGCTAGTGCTGAGCGTCTTAATCGGACTGCTGCTGCTGAGCGGCGATCGCACAGCACCCAGAGTGCGAGAATTTACCTGGGAAAATAAACAAATCGGCGCCGAAGATACCGGCTTTATCCTCACCTTCTTTCGGCCGATGAACCAGTCCACCGTCGAGGAAAACTTAAAGCTAGAACCCCCCCTCCCCGGTAAATTTAGTTGGGCTGGAAGACGCATGGCTTACACCCTCAAAGATCCAGCACCCTACGGCGTTACCTACACAGTCAAACTCGCCGGAGCAACCGACAAGTATTTCGGAGAAAACAACCAAAAAAAAGGAACGCCAATGCAACCGTTTAGCAGTTCCTTTCGCAGCCGCGATCGAGCTTTTGCTTACATCGGTGTCCAAGGCGAAACAGAAAGCAGATTAATGCTAGTCAATCTCACCAGCAGCGACTCGAAACCGATACCGCTGACTCCCAAAGATTTAGTCGTTACCGATTTTAAACCGTATCCTGACAGCGATCGCATTTTATTCTCCGCCACAGATCGATCGATCGCCCGTACTCGCGGCACCCTCAATCAAGAACTATTCACAGTCACCACCGGCCTCAACCCCCAATCGGGATCAGGAACTCAACAAAAATACCCAGCCGGTAGAATCGACAAAATCTTAGACTCCAAAGATTACCAAAACCTCAAATTCGACCTCTCAGCCGACGGAAAAATCATAGTTGTCCAGCGCGTCAACCGCAGCAATCCCGGCGATTTCAGTCCTTGGATTGTGGAAGAAAAAGTGCCGCCCCGACCGTTGGAAAATGAACAAGGCGGAGATTTTATGATTCGCCCCGATAGCAAATCGATGGTAATATCTCAAAAACAAGGATTAGCGATCGTCCCCCTCAAACCGGAAGCAGACCCAGTAGAATTTTTGCCAAAATACGAACAAGTATTGGGTATGGCCCGCGACAACTCTGCCGCCGCCTATGTTAAATACAACAGCGACTTTACTCGATCGCTTTTCATCTTAGATAACCAAGGTGTAGAACAAGAAATATTGCGTATTCCCGGCAGCATTATGGCCGTTTATTTCGACCCCCGCAAAAACCAAGACAACCAAGTTCAGCGTCTTTACTGTTTGTTAGCCCAACGCCTCAAAACAGAAAGCTACAAAGAACAGCCTTTCATCGCCACCATCGACCTCAAAAAAGAGGGTACTCGTTTGGTAGGAACCATCAAACCGCTGCTGATTTTGCCCAACCAATTAGATACCCAAATCAGTTTATCTCCCGACGGGCTGGCATTAATTTTCGACCAATCAGTCACAGCAGCAACTCCCTCAGTAGCAGACAGTCCCCGCAACGATAGTGGACAGTCGATCGCCACCAGCCGCCTCTGGCTGCTACCCTTAGTAGAAATATCGGCAGACGGTTCTCCCGCAAAACTACAGCCAGAAGAACTTCCCTTTGCCGGCTATCACCCCCGGTGGCTCCCCTAAATCGATTTTAGATTTTAGATTTTAGATTGACCGATATTGGTAAATATCAATAGGTTAAGGTGCGCCCATAAACACTAAGCGTTGAAATATGCTCGGTGCACAGCCTACTTTTACTAAATTGATTTGAAATTTGAAATTTGAGATTTTTGATTTGAAATTGAGTTGATACTAAGCCATACTGGTAAATATTACAAACTTTTGAAACGAACTCAGCAGCCGGCAATTTCACATCTCAAACCTCAAACCTAAAATCTAAAATTATCATGACTCCCGAAGAAATTAGCAATACCCTTAAAGACTTATTTGGTGACAGTGTTGAGATGCCTGCTGCCACTTCTTGGCAAGTAGAAACGCCCAATTTTCGCCTGTTAGTCCTCCTTTCTGAAGACGGGAGTTGGCTGCGGATTTTGCTGCCGATCGCCGATGCCCAGGAAGCTCAACCATTTCTTGATAAACTGCTAGAAGCTAACTTTGACACCACCCTCGAAACTCGCTACGCCTTACATCAAAACGTTTTGTGGGGAGTATTTCAGCACAGTTGTGCCACACTCGCGGCCGCAGATTTCTCGGCCGCCGTCGCCCGAGTGCTGGCTTTGCAAGAGCGAGGTTTGTCCGACTTTTTCGGCGGTTTAATAGAAAGCCGCATCCGTCAAATCATCAAAGCTGCCAAGATGCAGGGACAGTCTGTGGAAACTACTCTTCAGACTTTAGACCGTTTCTACGCAGAGGGATTGATGGGTGAAATGGAACTAGGGCGAGAGTCTCGCGAAAACACTCTCGCGGCTTGGCGGTATCAGCTAGAACGCCTTTGGCCGGAGGTGGAACCCTAAGACGATTGGAGATTGCAGATTGCAAAAAACTTATGACTATCTAGGTTCGGAAGTTGCCTAAAGTTGCATTTCTTTTGACTGGTATAGGGACTGCGGCTGACGGTTAGGATGTTCTTAATTCCACAAACCCTTGCGGAACATTGCTTCTTCCTTCTCTCCTAGATAACTAAAGCCTTCCATCCGTTACATTCGGTTACATCCGAAGAAAGCGAATCGGTTGCCGAACTTTCTTTGGCCTGGGCCCTAGTCTTGACAATTGGAGGCTGCAAGCCCCTTGGACGATGGCTAATCCGAACCCTCGAACCCTCGAAGGAGGCCCGTATATTCACTTATAACCTACTCGCGGTTCTCCAATTCCCTTCTATCACTAGAACAATGGTATAATTTATCACAATAATGCGTTATAAATATTAAACATTTTACGAAAACACGCGATCGCAGGTATATCATGGTAAAAAGTTTACAGCAGAGTTCAGTAAGTTCCACAAAAGCTTCGATCGTTTAATATTGACTTAGAAACAAAATCTTTAGCAGACAATGCTACTGCGATCGGGTTTTCCCATGGGGTGCTGTTGTAATTTCACAAATGAGCAACTACCCGCTACAAATTACCCGTTACGAATTAATAGCAACTTAAGTTGTTCATGAATACAATTTTTAACAGGGGTTTCATCTATGTTTGCTGTGCGTGAGATTAGCTCGGAGTTATCAGTGTTGCATATAGCTGAAATTTGTACTTGGAACATCTCCTTAGAATCAACTCTCCTAGACCTGCCACTCTACAACTGCCAAATTGAATTAACTCAACAGGCAAAAGAAGTAGCCCAGGCTTTTGAACAAAATTCCATGCTTCCCGGCGTCATTTTGACAGAGGGGGGTAATTTTGTTGGCATAATATCCAGGCGTCTATTTTTTGAAAAAGTTAACCGCCGCTACGGATTAGAAATGTTTTTCAAGCGACCCATAGAGGTATTGTACAAGTTTTCCAAGCCAGAACCGCTGGTACTTCCCGGCAGTAAATTAATAGTAGAAGCCGCCCAGGAATCGCTTTACAGGTCAGGAGAATTAATTTACGAACCCGTAGTAGTGGAAATAGCCCCTCAGACCTACAAGCTGTTAGACGTACACCAATTAATGGTCGCTCAATCAAGAATCCACCAATTAACAAATAAGTTACTCCACAAACAAACCCAGGCCAAACTCATCCAAACAGAAAAAATGGCGAGTTTGGGGAGGATTGTAGCAGAAGTAGCCCACGAAATCAGAAATCCGCTGAACTGTATTTGGGGAAATTTAACTTTTCTGCTGTCCTATTTTGAACACTTGCTCCAGCTAATGTCGCTTTATGAAGAAGAATATTCGGCACCGTGTGCCCGAATTGATGCCCTTAAAAAAGAAATTGAATTTGATTTTTTACAAGAAGATTTGCCGATCACCTTAGAAGGGATGGAGTTGGGAGCCTCGCAATTGCTAAAAATAGTTAACGGGCTGCACCACTTCTCTCACATGGACGAGACAAAACCAGCCGAGACAGACATTCACGAATGCGTGGAGATGACGCTGTTAATTTTGAAAAACCGCTTTAAAAACAGCATAGAAGTGGTTAAAAATTACGGCGAACTGCCGCTAGTTAGTGGCTACTCCGGTCAGTTGAGTCAGGTATTTTTGAATTTGTTAGTTAATGCTCTAGACGCCCTGACAGACTACGCAGCCGATCGAGAAATACACACCCCGTGCGGGGACAACTGGCAGCCCCAAATCGAAATTACCACTAAAGTTATAGAAACCGAACACGGCAAGAGGGCCGCAATTTGCATTGCCGATAACGGGCCCGGCATTGCCCCAGAAAATCACAAGCAGATATTTGAAACCTTTTTTACCACTAAACCAGCAGGCAAAGGCACCGGTATGGGGCTGGCTATCTGCAATCAAATCGTCACAGAAAAGCACGGCGGCCAACTGAGAATGCGATCGCAACCAGGTAAGAACACTGAATTTGAAATTCTCCTGCCTATAGTTGGCACAACATGATTAACTCAAGAATATTCTCGGTTGTTCGCTCCTGCGGTGAAATGATAGGGTAGCTTAGTAGTAGGTTCTCATTTCACTTTCCCAGCGTTTCGGCAACTAAAAGTTCCAGTGGCAAATAAATTCAGTTCCAAACTCCTTGGCCCTTCACTCTCCGAAGGCAGCCATCAAGACCTTTCCCTAGAGTCTACCCTCTGGGATTTGCCCCTGTATGACTTTCAGGTAAAATCGAGCTGCTTGGCCGTGGCAGTTGCCGAAATGTTTGAACAGCATCCCCTAGTGCCGGGGGTCGTCTTGATGGAAGCAGGAGAGTTTGCTGGCATGATATCCCGCAGGCAACTGCTGGAATATTTGCTTAAACCCCAAGGCCCAGAGCTCTTTTTGCACCTGCCGCTGAAAGTTCTCTACAGTTACGCTCGCGTCGAAATATTATTAGTCGCAGAGAGTACAACGATTTTGGCAGCAGCCCCACAAGCTCTGCGTCGCTCGCCCGAATTGCAGGCAGAACCCATTGTCGTCCAAATAGACTCCCAATCTTACCGACTCTTAGACCCTAACGCACTAAACATCGCGTACTGGCAAATTCGTGGCATCGAAACTCAAGTCCGCTACGAAAGAGCCCAAACTCAAATGATTCAAAGCGAAAAAATGGCTAGTTTAGGGCGTTTAGTCAACGGAGTAGCCCACGAAATTTTAGATCCGGTAGGCTTTATTTGGGGGAATTTAACCTACGTCACCGACTACAGCAAAAACTTGATGGAGTTGCTCTCAGCTTACGACGCATACTGTACTGACCCCCCACCGGAAATAGCACGGCTCAAGGAAGAGATAGACTATGACTTTTTGCAAAACGATTTCCTCCGAACTGTTGCCAGCATTAAAGCCGGAGCCGAACGGTTGAGCAAGTTGGCAAGCAGTTTGCAAAACTTCTGCCACATCGACGATATTTATCCCAAACCCACCGACTTGCACGCCAACATAGACAGCATACTTTTGCTGCTCAAAAGTCGTTTGACTAGGGAAATCCAAGTAGTGAAAAACTACGGCTACCTGCCACCAGTGCCATGCTATGCAGGACAGCTAAACCAAGTATTTATGAATATCTTGACCAATTCTATTCATACGTTAATTAACGAAGCAGTCGGTCAAGAATTGGCGAAAGAGTTCAAAGGTGGAGGACTCAAAGACTTCGATCGCCAGCCTAAAATTGAAATCACAACTCAAGTCTGCTGTCCAGAACCTGCGCCGGATTTAGACAAACTTCATGTTCGCTGGGTGTCGATTTGCATATCAGATAACGGGCCAGGAATGTCACCTAGCAAGTACAAAAAAATCATTGAATCATTCTCTACGGAAAAACGCGCCCTCAAAGAAACGAGTTTAGCAGTTAGCTATCAAATTGTGACGGGCAAACACGGCGGTGCGTTCAGAATGCGATCGGAGTTAGGCAGAGGCACTGAATTTGAAATTTTGTTACCCTTAGCTTAAAGAAGGAAGAGGGAAGTTCGGCAACGGATTCGCTCGACGGATGTAACGGATGTAACGGATGTAACGGATCTCAGGAAGAAGGAAGAGGGAAGAAGTTACAGTGTATTCCTGATTTATGAAGTATAGGACACGGCAATGCCGTCTCCCTACCCATTATCTGTACTGCACTCAACAGTCAACAGTCAACAGTCAACCATTCTCTAATTGACTGCCGCACATTTTACAAAATCTAGCATTAGCATCGTGTACAGACCAACCGCAACCTTTACAAACAGCTTCTCCGTGATTAGCACTTTTAACTAAGTGTTTAATCAAATCCCCCAATTGCCAAGGAATTAGAGCAATTCCCGTCAAAATCATCAAAATAGTCAGAAAACGACCGGATTCCGAAATCGGAGTAACATCGCCAAATCCCACGGTGGTCATGGTGACAACCGAGAAATAAACAGCATCCAAAAAAGTTCCAAAACTTTCGGGATTGGCCGGATGTTCGACTTGATAAATTAAACCAGAATAAACAAAAATTATTGCCAGCAAAGTAAACAAAATCCGAGCAAAAATCACCCCATCTTCGCTGCTGATGCGGAAAATAGAAATTTTTAATTCCAGAAAGCGGATGAGTCGGAGAATTCTAAACCAGCGGAAAATTCGGATAAAACTAACGTTGACAAATCCCAGTAAAAATGGTAATATTGCCAGCAAATCAATAATTGAAAAAAAACTAAAAATAAATTTAACTCGATTTTCGGCACACCATAGTCGCAATAAATACTCAAACACAAAAACAACTAAAAGCGCTGTATCGAGAGTTTGCAAATTAATTCTAACAGTTTCCGAAATCGGGTAAGTTTCGGCGATGAAGCTGGTCGAAGATAAGAGAATTAGTCCGGTAAGAGTTAAATTGACGGTTCTGCCAATTGGGGTTTCGATGTCTTCGAGATAAAATCCAATTTGCGATCGGGTTAACATAGATGAGATAATTAATACCATTTATGAGGTAAGGGAATTATCGCATATGAGTATCGAATTAACTAAGGGTGAAAGGTTCAATCTTTCTAAAGAAACTCCTAATTTCAGTAAAATTGCGATCGCCCTGGGGTGGCAAGTCAGTCAGAAAGCACAAAACTGCGACATTGACGCATCAGTTTTTATGTTAGCGGCGGACGGTCGCATTCCCGAGGAAAAGTATTTTGTATTTTACAACAATCTGACCTCGCCGGACGGTTCGGTGCGACATTCGGGAGACAGCAGGAATGGACAAATTGAGGGAGATGATGAGACGGTTTATCTGGATTTGAGTAAAATCAATTCGGCGATTCAGGAAATTGTGTTTGTGGTGACTATTCACGACGGACAGCAAAAAAATCAAAGTTTTAGTCAAGTTGAAAATGCTTTTATCCGGCTTTACAATTCAGAGAATCTTAGCGAATTGGTTCGGTACAATTTAAATCAGATTTTTTCCCAAGAAACGGCTTTAGAATTTGGACGGTTGTATAAGAAGAATGGCGAATGGAGGTTTCAGGCTGTAGGACAGGGATATAATGCTGGGTTGCAAAGTTTTGTAGACAAGTATTATGTTGAGAATGCGGTTGAGAAAAGCTCGAATGCTGGTGAGAAAGTTGATGATGCTGAGGTTGTCAGGCGGTTTAGCGATCGGGTCGATCGGTTATTGCGCGAAGAGGCGATCGATCAGACAGCGCTTCCAGCATCTAGCGAAGCGGTAGAACAGCCTGCTGCTACTCCTGTAAATGCGGATACTGTGCAATCTCAGGAAGAGGCAAAAATACATGATTCTGCACTAGAAAATTTGGAATCAGCTATCAGTGCTGAGGATTTTTTACAACGGTATAATCAGGGAGAACGAGATTTTGTGGGAGTTAATCTAGCCGGAGTAAATCTGAGCAGACAATCCCTGAGTGAGGTTAACTTGAATAGCGCTAATTTCAGGGGTGCAGAACTCTCTGAAGCAAACTTATCAATCATTAACTTGAGTGAAGCAAATTTATGTCATGCCAACTTTCACAAAGCTCATATTAGCTCAGCAAAATTAGAAAAAGCACAATTACTTAATGCAAATTTAAGTGAAGTAACTCTGCATGCTGTAAACCTAAGTGAAGCTAACTTGAGTGGGGTAAATCTCAGTAATGCTCATTTGTTATTGGATATTAGCTTCAAGAAAGCTAACCTCAGAAACGCAAACTTAACAGGGTTAAATTTGAGAAAATCACACTTAGCAGGTGCTGATTTGAGTAATGCAAACCTCAGTAATACTAATCTATTTGAGGCCAACCTTGAAGGGGCAAACCTTGAAGGAACCAAACTTGAACAAGCGCTGTGCAACGCACAGACTATCTTCCCCAAAGAATTTGACCCTGTTAAAGCAGGTGCTTACTTAATTGTTGCTGATGCTTCACTTTCCAACGTAAACCTAGCTGGTGTTGACCTGAGTGGTTTCAACCTGAGCGAAGCTAATTTGAGTGGTGCAAACTTAACCAAGGCAAAGTTGGAGGGCGCAAAACTCCTTCAGGCGAATTTGAGTGCAGCTAATTTGAGTGAAGCTAATCTGAATAATGCTGACCTAACTACAGCAAACCTAAGTGAAGCTAACTTGAGTAAAGCAAACCTTCGAGGTGCGAAACTAGCTGTGGCAAACTTGAGTGGAGCCAACCTGAAACAGGCAAGTTTAGAGTACGCTAACCTAGTTGCAGCCGATATGAGCAACGCTAATTTAAAAGATACAAGAGTAAGCCGTGCTAACTTCAGCGAAGCTAACCTAACTGGCGTAAATCTGGTGGGAGTAATGCTTGATGGAGTAAGTTTAAGTCGGGCTAACTTGGCTGAGGCTAATCTCTGCGGCTCAAGTTTAATGTCTGCAAATTTGAGTGGGGCAACACTTAGCTCAGCGGATTTGCGCGGGGCAAATTTGAGTTGGACAAACCTAGAAAAAGCCAACCTAAAGGGGGCGAACCTAAGTGGCGTGGCAGGTCTGGAAACGGCAAAACTCGCAGGTGCAATTATGCCCGATGGCACAATTCACGAATGAATTCGATCGCAAATATTAAACAGCAAGGTGGGCAATGTATCTGTGTCACTTTAACCGAAAGTCCGCCAGGGAATGAATTCCCTGGCTAATAGCAAAAGTCCTCTGAAGAGGACTAATGAGTTCTTCAGTCCTCTTCAGAGGACTTAAGCTATGAGGCAGGGGTTTAAACCCCTGCCGGACTGAGGGAAATAGCGTTAAATTGACACCAATGGTGTGCATCGCTCTCCATAAAAATAAAGTATGATGAGTGTGAAATATCAAATACATAGATTGTCGATGAATGAATCTGACACAGAAATTATAGAATCGACCCTCAGATGGATGACGGAGTTTGTCGAGCTACCGCATCCAGTTTTCAGCGATTTACCGATTTGTCCCTTCGCTAAAAAGGCACGCTTGGCTAATCAAATTTTATTCAAAATCGAGCGGTTTTCAGCGCTGACTGAGTTCGATCGCGATTCTGCCATAATGAAATCCATTTATGAATTTTACAATTCGGAATTTGAAATCATGGTAGTAATTAATCCCCAAAAAACAGCAATTAGTGCGCCAGAAACTAAAGAATTGATAGACAAACTCAATAATCAGATTTCAGAATTGGGCTTGCTGGCTTTTCACATCCATCCCGAAGAAGATTTTAATATTGACGGGCTTCATACTAGGAGGATGCCGTATCCGGGCTTCACCGTTCAAGTAAATTCTAAGCTGAAGCCAGCTTCCGATGCTTTAGAGAAAACTGAATATTACAAAAATTGGACTGCCGAACAACTAAAATATTTCGGGATTCCGAGAAATTGACGATCGCCCGCCCTCCCCGCGCATCTCTGTGCCATTACAATAAACTCAGCAAAAAATCTTTACACATAAGAACTCATGCAGCTTAAGTCAACAACCCGCCATATTCGCATATACACCGCCATCCTCGAAGATAACGAACTCGTACCCAGCAACGACCTTTTGACCCTCGACATTGACCCAGATAACGAACTTAACTGGAACGACGAGTCAGTCAAACAGGTATATGCCAAATTCGACCAACTCGTAGACGCATACGAGGGCGAAGACTTGACCGAGTACAACCTCCGTCGTATCGGTTCGGAGTTGGAACACTTGGTACGATCGCTCTTACAAAAAGGCCAAATCAGCTACAATCTCAACAGCCGCGCTGTCAACTACAGCATGGGATTGCCTCAAGTTGATGCCAAAATTCACCTGTAACGGCGATCGGGCGATCGGCATTTATGTCAACTTAAGATTGAAACCCATAATAAATGTCGCTTGTAGCTGAGTTTCGATCCCTCCTACTTCTCTTAATCAGGGGAGTACGGGGGGAAAACAGGGTTCTGTTTTTTCTCTCGCTTTGGGGATTTACACTTGGATACAGAGGAAAGGTGGAGATGGGGAGAATTGGGAAAATCTGCTTTTATTCTTCTTCCTGCTTGTTTCTGACTCCTGACTCCTGACTCCCGGCTTCTTCCTTCTTCCGACTGCGATCGGACTTCTCCCCCGCCTCCCCAGCATCAACCGGAGAATTTGGAACGCGATCGCGTTCCAAAAACTGTTTAACTGCAAGTTGGCGGTTGGTCATAAACTGACCCCAAGCGCCGGGAAACAGCCCATCCAAGGTTTCCACCAGCGCCCAAACCTCAAGATTCATCACTTTGTAATAAAAACTGTGAGAATGTTGAATGCTAGTGAGTATTTCGTCTATTTCAACAGCAGGCGGCAGCTTCGGATCGGGCAAATTCTTGGGAAAGGCGCTGGGCTCATGTGGGGGCATGGTTAAATACTCAACAGCTTGCAGAGGCCGGTCAGTCGATTTTAGATTTTAGATTTTAGATGGACTCCACAGATGAATCTGGGGGCTTGAACTAATATCTAATTTTTTTTGCTCTCCACGACTCCTGTCGGGGGCTTGCGTCCCTCAGTAGATGTGAGATGTGAGATTGTCGATTTTATACTTTAGATGGACTCCACAGATGAATCTGCGGGCTGGAACTAATATCTAATTTTTTTTGCTGTCCACGATTCGTGTCGGGGGCTGGCATCCGTCAGTCGATTTTAGATTTTAGATTTTAGATTGACTCGACAGATGAATCTGCGGGCTTGTATCCGTCTTTGGGTAGGGTTAAATTTAACTTCTGTTGCGAAACTAGGGTGCGAGGCACAGATGACCCTTCGCGAGAAAACCGACAATTGATATTTATTTATACCTGTCGGCTCAGGTGATTTCTACCTAGCAGCATCATACCATTATAGTTAGTCTAAAATTTCAATTCCCTTGAGTGCTGCGATTTCTTCGGAAATGGCCACTATCAGGAATATGCTGAAAACAGCGTGATTTCAAGCCGAGGACTTGGGCCTCGCGCGATCGTCTAACTCTGAAAGCTCCTAGCAAAATTCATCGGCGGGTTAACAAAATGGTAGACTATTTGTGTCAGTACAAGACATTAAAACCTACCCCTGGACTGGGGGAAAGTCACGCCTAAAACATTGTCAGGAGATATCACTACGCACACAACAGTGGAAACGTGGTGAGCCCGGGAACCTGAAAAATCAGGATATTAGGACTGCGAAGTCTTAAGAATCTCCGTCTGTTGAGAAAGCGGGGGTGTCAAATAATCGCCACGTATCAACCCGTCGAGGTTCAATCGCTAAAATAGTTCAGATCAGCACGCTTGCCCAAAGGCGTCAGGAACCCTTATGCAAAACTCTGTGGCAAAACACTACTTATGGGCTTTAGGTGAAGGGATCAAAGGGTGTAAGCCAGGCGATCTGATCGCTGGTCGCTACTTGGTCAAGCGCGATCGACTTCTTGTCGATACTCAACCCGAACACTTGCCAGAACTGCCCGATGAGATTCCGAGTGTTGTCACTCCTTATCTGAGACTGTTTGCCTATCAGTTGCACGTACCTCAAGTATACGGCCTGGTATCGTCCAAGATGAGCAAGCTATCGGGAGATATCTGGCTGCTGGAAAACGGGCCTATTTTGAAGGTGACGGAATCTTTAATGCCGGAATTGGCCGACTCCTGGAAAGGAGCGGCAGCGATGCGCCAGCTCAATTGGCTGTGGCAAATGGCCCAGTTGTGGCAGCCGTGTATCGCTCAGGGCGTGGCTTCCACACTGTTGACTCCCGAACTGCTACGGGTGGAAGGGCAATTGGTGCGGTTTCTGGAATTGCAGCCCGATCGCAAACCGCCTCATTTGTCGCAGTTGGGCAAATTGTGGCAGCAGTGGCTCGAAGATGCTCACCCAACTATTGCCAATTTTTTGAGGCAACTTTGCCAGCAAATGGTTGCCGGCCAAGTGCGCCACGGCGAACAACTGATGGGCCAGTTGGATAAAGCTTTGGCAAAATGTGGCAAATTGTACGATCGTCACGTTGAAATTGCCACGGGCACGGATGTAGGCAGATCCCGGGCTCACAACGAAGATGCTTGCTATCCGCCCAGCGGTACGCTGTTCGCAGGAAAGCCGGGTGCGGAAGCTTGCGCGATCGTCTGCGACGGTATCGGTGGACAAGACGGCGGCGAAGTCGCTTCGGAAGAAGCAATTGGTGTGCTGCGCGACAAGTTGCAGCAAATGCCCCTACATCAAGCTAATTGGGACCCGTTGAGCCTGACTTCCAAGCTGGAACGGGCGGCTTGTGCTGCTAACGACAAGATAGCCAGTCGCAACGACAGCGAACACCGCCAAGGCCGGCAGCGGATGGGAACTACCCTAGTTATGGGTTTAGCCCACATTCACGAACTCTACGTCGCCCACGTCGGAGACAGTCGGGCTTACTGGATTACCCGCACCGGCTGCTATCAAGTTACTCTCGATGATAATGTGGCTTGCCGCGAGGTGCGTTTGGGCTACTCTCTCTACCGGGATGCTTTGGAACAAGTAGCCGCCGGAGCTCTGATTCAAGCTTTGGGCATTACTTCGTCCAACACTTTGCACCCGACTGTGCAGCGTTTTCCGGTGGATGAAGACTGCGTTTTGCTGCTGTGTTCCGACGGTTTGAGTGATAAAGACCGGGTTGAGGAATGTTGGGAAGCGGAGATTTTGCCAATTCTCGACGGTAGCATTAATTTGGGTAAGGCGCGCGATCGACTGATTGATATTGCTAATACTAGAAACGGTCACGATAACGTCACTGTTGCTTTAATTCACTGTCAAGCACATTTGAGGGAAGAAGGCAATACTTTTACAGAACTGTCTGTCGCACCTTTAGATACGCCGATCGAACTAATTTCCGACAGCGAGGATTTGCCAACGGATTTGAATGGGCCGACAAGCCATGGCGATGGGAATTCTGAAGGAAAAACGCAGTTGTTACAGCCGGAAAAAAGCAAAAGTTTATTTTCGCTGCTGCTGAAAATTTTATTTTTATTAGGATTAGGGGGTGTATTTGCTTATTTTTTCATCCCTCCGGTGGGTCGCGCGATCGATACTGCCGGGGAGTCGATTTTCGGGAAACGGGGTTTAATTAATGCTGGAAGGACGCCGGAGAAAACAGTTGAATCTGTAGCTTCTCCTGTCCAATCTTTAGAAACAGGATCGTTTATAGAGATTAAAAGTTCTGCGGCTGGGGAAGTGGGAAAAGAGGGCGATCGCTTGGATTTGCGAGGCGCAATCGGTGAGTTGACTGTCAAAGGAACAGTCCCAGCCGGCAGCGTTTTGCAGGTGACAAACAAACAGCTTACGCCTCAAGGCAATTGGCTAGAATTGAAAGTTTGTTCGCTTCCTGAAATAGTGCGATCGAACTCTCTGAAACCCGAGTCAAATAAAGATTTTTCTACAGTTTCAAAACCGACACTGAATCCATCTCCCGCTGTGGCAACTCCCTCCCCTTCCCCGGCAGTTAAGCCAACAGTTGAAGTAGAAAGCGCCAAGCTGCAACCGGGGGAAATCGGATGGATTCAAGAACAAGCTGCTGTTTCTAAAGTAGTCTCTAACCTAGCTTTTAACCCTACTAAAAAGGGGAAATGCGTTGATGCTGACTCAAATCCCAATGCTAATTAAACTGTTAATGCTAGATTTTGCCGAGGGGATTTGAGTAAGTTTGAGAAAAAGGAAGATACATCTTGCTAAAGATAGAGGAATTTAAGGCAGACAGAGACTTCAATTGAAATCGGAGTCCAGCGAGCCGAAGATTTATCAACTTCTTGATGCGAGATCGAACTATGACGAAAATCACAGACTATTTCCAAGGAGTTTATGCCGTAAATCTGCCTGAGAGGAAAGATCGACGCCAGCTCATAGTCCAGGAATTAGAAGAAGCAGGAATGCCCCTCATGCCTCATAAGGTTGAGATATTTCCCGCAATCCGCCCCGACGAAGCTGGAGGTTTCCCCAGCATTGGGGCGAGGGGATGCTTTTCCAGTCATGTAGCTATCCTCAAGCAGGCAAAACAGCAGGGGTTGAGCAATATCCTGATTGTAGAAGACGACCTAGAAATTTCACCAAAGTTAAGAGCACACCAAGCTGTTATCGTCGAACAACTGTGTCAGCAAGATTGGGATTTCGTCTACTTCGGACACGTCGAAGAGGTTGAAAAAAAGTCTCCTGTCGCCCTCGTGCCCTTTTCTGAGGGCGTAATGACCACTCATTTTTACGCTGTAAATGGCAGGATTTTCGATCGCCTCCTGCGGTTTCTGGAAGAACTGCAACAGCGACCTCCGGGACATCCCGACGGCGGCCCGATGCACCTCGACGGAGCTTATTCTACTTTCCGAGCTCAAAATCCTGATGTTGTCACCTTGATTGCTTCTCCAAACCTGGGGTGGCAAAGGAGTTCTCGTAGCGACATCTCTCCTAATGCCTGGTTTGACCGTGTACCTGGGGTCTGGCAATTGGCAGGCGCAGCAAGAACAACCAAAACATGGCTGAAGCGTAGCCTTTCTACTTAATTGAGTTCGAGTTTAAAATAGTTTACTCAGCTCGAATCTGTGAGCACAATTGTCCGGAAAATAATTAATACCAAATCCGGGTTTATTACTCCTTTGATGAAGGAGGGGGTTGAAACCTTTTAACCTCAAACTATACAAATAAAGTATGCCGCAGTTTACGCGACACGACCTAGGCTCGGACAGAGTAAGAGATCCAGGAAATATTTATGCCGGATTTGGTATCAGCATATTTGATATGATGCTTGATTGCTAACCTAATTTCTTAGATACCTCTGCAAGTTTAGTCACCATTTGTGAGACGGCTTTGTCAACTGCCGCGCTCAAAAGTGACTCTTCATTGCTGCTGCCAGAATTGCCGCTGACACCTCTGACAGAAATATTAGAATCGCTTTGATCGGCTTCTCCTACTGCTTTGGCAGTGGCAAGAATATCTCCCGAAGCTGTACCGATTAACCGCACATCTATTTGAACGGTAGCTTTGGTTTTTTGTGAACCAGCGCCGATTCCCATGAAACTGCCGCCGCCGGATTGTTTGTCGATATTAAACTTGGTAATGGTGCCGATGAGCACGGCGTCAACTCCTAATTGTTTGCCAATTTCGGCTGCTGTGCCGGCATCCATCGCACCGCTGCGGTTTTGCTGTTTGAGCACTTGTTCGAGTTTGCTGCGATCGACTACTGTATAAGTGCCGTTGTTGACGAGTTCGTTGATTAGCAGTTCGCTGATGCCTTTGGCGGCGCCGACTCCCCGGTAGGAAGTGTAATAGCTGTTGGTGGTGCCGTAGTCGAAGTCCATGACGACGAGGCGCTTTTTGGCGGTAGCTTGGGCGAGTTGGGTTGCGGGCTCGGTGGTGGCTGGCGTGGCGATCGCATTGACTGAAACGCCTGCTAGCATTAGGGTAACGAGGGAAATGCTGGTTAAGCGAGATATGGTGGTTGTTTTCATAAAGCTTACCTCACAGTTGTTTTGTGCCGACTCTAGGATACTTTACGGAACAGCCCGATGTCAGGGCTGGGGGTGAGGATGTTGAAATTGGCGGTTTTTAGTGTTTTTTGACTTTGCAACAGGCTTAATTTTTGTTAATTAACTGCAGAGGACGCAGAGAACTCAGAGAAACAGAGGAAGAGTTTAATCAAGCTTTCAATGCTTTATAGGGATTTAAGGGTTTTCCTGCCAAAAAATCTAATATCTCTGTACTCTAACGTGGGCACAAACCGCACAGCCATCCAAAATTCCAGTTACGCCCCAGATTCCATAAAACCCATCAACCAATTAGCCATCGTCGCCCTGCGAGTCTGTCTCGGCCCAAATTCCCCAATTTTATAGCCTTTAAAGCCCAATTTTTCCTTCAGCAACTGCTTGTTTTCTGGAGGGGTCGATCGAGTCAATTTCACTGTCGCGGGCCTAGAATCGATAAAATCGGGCGGTTCCGGGTACTCTTGCCGCCACTCGGCTGCAACACCTGCACTGTTCCACTTGCCAGTCTCGGCATCGCAGCGGTAGCCGAGATAGTGCCAAACTAATCGGTTGACAGCAGCATCGTCTATCTCTTCGTTGAGGATAGCCCAAATAATTTCGTTATTCAGCGGTGGTAATTCAGACATGAGCGCGATCGAATCGGAAATAAAAAAAGTTTAACTCAGATTAAATAATATTATCAGAAACGGGCAAGATGCCCGTTCCACAAAAAATCATAGGAATTTGTTTGTGGGGTGGACACGCCAGCCCGCCCAAAATGCCACACCCCAAAAAATTAATTATTCAAAATTCCGTCTTTCTCGGCCATAGACAGCATTAAGTCAATCACGCGACTAGAATAACCCCACTCGTTGTCGTACCAGGAAACCACTTTGAAAAACTTAGAATTCAGTTCAATTCCCGCACCTGCATCGAAAATGCTCGATCGCGCGTCGCCCTGAAAATCTGTCGAAACCACTGCATCCTCAGTATATCCAAGAATGTTTTTGAGTTCGCCCTCTGAAGCTTTTTTCATTGCCTCGCAAATTTCTTTATAGCTAGTTTCCTTCGCCGTTTTGAAAGTAAGGTCAACTACAGACACGTCGGGAGTTGGCACGCGCAAAGCCATTCCCGTCAATTTTCCTTTCAATTCTGGCAAAACCAAAGTAACAGCTTTTGCTGCACCGGTCGAAGATGGAATAATATTTTGAGCCGCACCGCGTCCTCCCCGCCAATCTTTTTGGCTGGGGCCGTCTACAGTTGGTTGAGTAGCTGTCATTGCATGAACTGTAGTCATTAAACCTTCTTCCAAACCGAAGTTATCGTTGATAACTTTGGCAATTGGTGCTAAACAATTTGTCGTACAGCTAGCATTAGAAACAACCGTATCTTTTGTCGGGTCAAATTTGTGGTGGTTGACGCCGACTAGAAAAGTTGGAACTTTTTCCGGGTCTTTTGTCGGTGCTGAAAGTATTACTCGTTTTGCTCCCGCCGTCAAGTGTTTTGATGCGCCTTCAAAATCTGTAAACAATCCGGTAGATTCTACAACATAATCTGCGCCGGATTTACCCCAGGGCAATTCGGCAGGATTTCTAATCGCTGTACAGGGGATAAAATTTCCGTCAACGACAATCCCGTCTGGTTTGCTTTCAACTTCGCCGTCGTAAATGCCGTGGGTGGAGTCGTATTTGAAAAGATAAGCCAGGTTTTCTGGCGAAACTAAGTCGTTAATGCCGACAAATTGGATGTTGGGGTTTTTGATGCCGGCACGCATGACTAGCCGTCCGATGCGACCAAATCCGTTGATGCCAACTTTTAATGCAGCCATGTTTAAACTCCTCTTGAAAATCTCGCTAGTCGATCGGGCGATCGCCTGTTGTGGCTTAGAATTTACCACGCTAACGGATTTTGGCAACTGATTCTTTTCTATCTCTTAAGAATTCTGAATTCTGCCCCGGCTGGGAAGGGCAATTAATCCTGAAATGACCGCTGACTAATGGCTAATGGCTGCTTTTTGTCAAATTGTAAAAGTGCTATAATAGACAGAAATTATTTTCAAAATTGCCTTTTTAAAATCAGGCTAAAGTAATAATAAAAAACTTATCCACAAGCCGAAACGGATTGGCCTTATCACCAGTGGCGATTGTCGGAACCAAAGCCTAGGATTAAAGTCGCAGATACGCGCAAGGACACGGCATTGCCGTGTCCCTAAACATATGGTGTAGAATCTATGTCTAGCTCAATTTTTCCGCATTGGTATAATCACCAATAACTAATAACTACCCGACGCACCTAGTAATTAGCAATTCCACCGCATCTGAAATAAAACACGACCCACCAAATTTATTGAGCACGGGTCTAATGTTTTCTGCAACTGCTGAAACTTGAGCTGGGGAACAAAAAGCAAGCACATAAATGTTATCCAGCGCCGTCATTGATGAATCACGGGAAACGTGATCCCTAGTGCTTTTTCCAGCGACATCACGAATCACCGAATAACCGGGTACGCCTGCTTTATCTAAACCGTCTAAAATCTTGCCGAGTTCTACTGAGTGGGCTATGATTTCTACTCTTTTGACTGACTCCATCATCTCACCTCCAAAACATATTGATTCCGTATAGATACAGGGGAATGCCTACAATGATATTAAATGGAAATGTCACTGCTAAGGCAGTTGAAATGTAAAGACTTGGATTCGCTTCGGGAACAGTTAGGCGCATGGCTGCTGGTACTGCTATATAAGAAGCACTCGCGCACAATACGGCAAACAGCAAAGTGTCTCCCTGCGGCATTCCGATTAATTTGGCTATTACCAAAGCAATTACTGCATTGACTATCGGAATTAGGATTGCAAAGCCGATCAGAAAAATTCCTGCTTCTTGCAAATCTTTAATTCTGCTAGCGGCAACCAGCCCCATGTCTAGCAAGAAAAAAGTCAGAACTCCGTAAAACAAGTCTTGAGTAAACGGACTCATAACTTCCCAACCATGTTCTCCTGTCAGTACGCCCATAATTAGGCTGCCAATCAGCAGAAAAACTGAACTGTTTAGGAATGCTTCTTGCAACACTTCGGGCCAAACTATTTCGCGTTTTCCTTCTTCCCCGCCAAATATACTGACTAGAATCAGACCAACTATAATTGCTGGGGATTCCATTAATGCTAGCGCGGCTACCATATAACCGTCAAAGTCGATCCCCTGTGCTGTGAGGAAGGAGGTTGCGGTGATAAATGTGACGGCGCTGATGGAACCGTAGGTGGCTGCGATCGCCGCGGCATTGTAAGAGTCGAGTTTGATCCTCAGTATGAAAAAAGTATAAATTGGTACTAGCATTGACATCAGCATCGCTGCCAAAATTGTCAGGGCGATTTGCTGGTCAATTCCGCTTTTGGACAGTTCGACGCCACCTTTAAATCCGATCGCAAACAGCAGGTACAGCGAAAACAGTTTGGGGATGGGCGCTGGAATTTCTAAATCAGATTTGAGAAAAATTGCCAGCATTCCCATGAAAAAAGCTAATATTGGGGGATTTAAGATATTTGACGATACTAAACTCAAATCCACGATCGGTCACTCCCTTTTCTTGCGTTTTTAATATTACTTCCCCAGTAATTGTTGCACGAGAATGGATCAATAGACCGATCGAAGTTTTGACACCGAAGCTTGATTACGCTAAATACCCCCCAATACAGCAAAGGTACACAGTACGCACCGTACAACGAGTAAGGTGTGCACTGTGCACCTGCAGGCTAATTATTGTTGTTTAACTAAGCAACTGCCAAATAAGACTCTAGGGCTTCGGAACCACCGATCAACTTGCCGTCGATAAATACTTGCGGCACAGTTGTAGCCCCAGTCATAGCCCGGAGCGATTTGGTTGTGATCTCCCGGCCCAAGACAATTTCTTCATAATCCAAGCCCTTTTGACTCAGCATTCCCTTAGCCTTAGCGCAGAAGGGACAGCCCATTTTTGTAAACAGTGAAACTAGCTTCGGCTTGGTTGCTGCGGAGTTGATGTAGTTGAGCATCGTCTCGGCATCGGACACTTTGAAAGGGTCGCCCGGTTCCTCTGGCTCAATAAACATTTTTTCAACCACGCCATCTTTTACCAGCATCGAATAACGCCAAGACCGCTTCCCAAAGCCTAAATCTGTTTTGTCTACCAGCATTCCCATGCCTTGGGTAAATTCGCCGTTACCGTCGGGAATTAACGTCAGATTGTCTGATTCTTGGTTTTTTGCCCATTCGTTCATCACAAAGGTGTCGTTGACGGAAATACAAACGATATCATCTACGCCATTTTCTTTGAAAACTTTGGCCAATTCGTTGTAACCCGGGAGGTGCGTTGACGAACAAGTGGGAGTAAAAGCTCCCGGCAGCGAGAAGACTACTACGGTTTTACCTGCAAATATATCATCCGTGGTGACATCCACCCACTCGGTGTCTTTGCGAGTGCGAAAGGTGACTTTGGGTACTCTTTGACCTTCTTGGTTCGTCAGCATGATTTTAAATTTTTGGGTACTTGGGTTCAATTCCTTTGCTTATTATAGCGTACTCATAACGAGTATGAGTTGTCAAGGGGAGGCGAGTTTTTTTCTCGGACTTGGGCGCGCGCGAGCTCAGCTCATTGTCTTTGCGACGATAGTTTGAATCATAGTCCGAATCAATCTCGCGGCGCGCGCGAGCTGAGTTCATTGTCTTTGCGACAGCTAGCAAATTTAAAACTTGCTGTTTAAGTAGGTCGGCAATTCTGTCTCCATTCCTTGGCTGCTGCTAACGGGTGAGGATTTTTTACACATTCTGTCAACATATCGATATTAATTCTCGGTAGCAATTCGCTTTGTGTGATTAATTCATAACCGCAGTTGGACACGAATTCAACCGGAATTTCTTCTCGCAAATGGTAGATAGAAAATCGGTCATTTCGCCAGAACCAAACCTCTTGCACATTCAACCTTCTATACAGTTCTAGTTTATTGATGCTGCCACTGGTAACAATCACTTCAATTACCAAATCGGGAAATTCTTTATCTGTGCCAATACAGTAAGCTTCATCCGGTTCCGTACCGCCACTTTTTTCCTCTTGTCGCAGAGTTGTAGACCCAAAAGGAAAATATTCGATTTCAGCTTCTACAAAGTAAATTTCTAGCAGATTTCCAATGCCAGTTTTGCGACTTTCATGGCGGCGAGAAGGCGACATAATTTCCAAAACTCCATCTAAATAAGTCACTCGATATCCCGCCGCATCTCCTATTCGATTTAGCAGTGTTTCGTATTGTTCCCAGTTGGCGCTATCGGTAATATAGCGATCTTCAGGATCTTGGCGTTGGAGTGCTTGTTCCTTAAGTAGCGTATCTAGCTCGCTCGTCAGCATCGGTATTACCTCCTTACAAGTTGTTCTAATCTTAGCTCAACTTTATTCCCAATCAAACTGCCTTCCCAAATAGTCCTCTAATTCCTGATTGTAAGGTCGGAAATAAGCGCTCAACCTGTCGCGAACCGATTCATTTACCCGCTTATAAGAACCAGGATTAGCATTTTGGTAGTCAGACAATTGATATTCCGGCAAATCTAAAAATTCTAAAACCTGCTGGACTATAGCCGCCGCATCTGCATAAAAATCTTCGCTTTTCAAAATTAACAACTGTTCTTGGGGAAAGAAAGTCCGCCAGTTTTTAATAAATTCTATGTACCTACCGCGAGCTAAATAATTGCCCGGTTCCTCGCCGATGATGTATTCTGGATTTTGATTCAACCGTTCAATTTCATCGCTAATTACTCGATCGAGCGATCGCGCTTCCCAGTTTAAGTCAGTCAAGCGGTAAAATTGAGAAATCGCCCGATCGACCGGATTTCGCAAAAGTACAATCAGTTTCGCCTCGGGAAACAGGCTGTAGAGCCGTTCCGGTGCTTCCCGAGAGTCAAAATAGCTCGGACTTGCTTCGCCCGTCAAAAATTGCTCTCCTGGAGGAATTGGCGGAAAATGAGCCAAATACCAATCAATCCCTCTATCAAAGTGCCACGAGAAAAAATCCATCTCCTTTTTAATCGGAGTCAAAATTTGCGGGTGTTGGGCTAAATAAGTATAAAGAGATGTTGTGCCGCACCGCTGAGAACCAATAATTATAAAGTTAGGAAATTGGACGGGTTTTAAGTTCCAATTTTGTAGAACTGGCATCTTGCCTGTATCTGCTTGTAAAACAGGCATCTTGCCTGTTCTATAACTTATAATAGATGCAAAACTTTGTTTAAAACTGACAGTTCGATAAAAATCAATCGCCTCGGCAATTTTACCTTGCCTCGTCAAAGCTTCTCCCAAATTCAGATAAGACCAAAAAGCCTCCGGTTTAGCTGCAACAACTTCGCGGTACAAGTTCTCAACTTCATCCAGCTTGTTTTGCCTAACAAAAACTTCCCACAAATTGTAATAAAACCACCAAGGAAGATCTGGATTTATTTCTATTGCTTGAAAAAATGCCGCCGCCGCTTCCTCCCAATATTTTTGGTGGCTCAGAACAGCACCTAAATTGTAATAAGACCAGCAATCATCTGGTTTTTGGGCGACAGTTGCGCGAGATGAGGCTAATGCGCGATCCTCTTCGAGGGCTGCGCTAACGCACTTTTCTTGCTGCTGCAACAACTCCTCTAATTTCCCTGAGTTGCCTTCATGACTCGGCATTTTTGTCAATAGCAAGTTGTAAAGAATTATTGCGCTTTTTGGGCGATCGTACTTGGCTAAATTATCTCCTAACTGCAAATAAAACCCCCAATTTTCTGGTGTAATTTGCAATTGATATTGTTCTAACACCAACTTTAAATCAGACTCTGTTTGTCCGAGAGCATATCCCAACTTCTCGTAAATTCCAGGCAAATTTCCGTCAATTTTAATAGCTTTTAAATACGTAGCGATAGCTTCATTCCACTGTTTTAGTTTAGTTAAAGCGTCACCTAAATTGCAAAAAGACCAAGCAAAATCCGAATTGAGTGCAATCTCGCAGCGGTAAGCAAAAGCAGCCTCTTCCCATCGCCGAAGTTTCAGCAAAGCATCGCCCAGATTGTGATAAGACCAAGAAAAATCGGGATTTAACTCAACAGCTTTTTTGTAAGCAGCGACAGCTTCCTCCCATTGTTCAAGTTTCAGCAAAACATCGCCCAAACTGTGATAAGACCACGAAAACATGGGATTTAATTCAATAGCTTGTTTGTAAGCAGCAACAGCCTCATCAAATCGACCGCTTTCTTGCAGAGAGTTCGCCAAATTGTGGTAGTCATGATCCATGCAAAACTCCTGCCATAGCAAGTAATTTTTCCAGCGAGTTCAAATCCAACTGCATATCTTTATGTAAAGGTTTGGTGGGAGTTCCATCATCAACCAAATCACCAATTAAATAGTAATGTTCCAAATCACACAAATTGCTAATCATCCAATAACAATGCGGAACGTAAAGGGGAGAAAAAATCTCAATTACCTTAGTTCCCGGACTGCAAAAAACTAGATTTGTTAACCCCCCTCCGTGGGGTGCGACAACTACTTTAGCAGCAGCCAAACACGATGCTTGTTCCGCTATCGACATCGTTTCCAGCTTGACACTGCGGAACCCAAATTTTTCTAAGTATTTAATTACCTCTTCATCGTTGACGATTCGCCGATAGGAAGCTTGTTGGCGGCTGATATAAATCCGCTCCGAATAGTCGGTGCTTAGTGGCTGTTGTTCCTTTAAAAAGGTCTTTCTGAGATATTCACACTTCCATTTGGAAACCGCGCCCGATCCGTCATAAGATATTGATGGAACTATTAATTTATCAGCGGTAATATGTAAATTGCAGCGACTTTCTAAAAGTTTATCTTGAGGAATTCCTAAAGTATCTAAAGTTTCTGCTTGATAGGAAGAATCCGAGGCATTGACAACAAACTTATCTATAGTTTCTATCAATCCGCTCCGCTGCAAAAGGTCAAATCGCGTAATCACATCAAACATCCAATGAAAATAAGCTGCTCCACCCCAGCGAGCAGATAAAAAAGCCACATTTCCATCGACGTGTTCAGCGGGAGGCAATTTGTCGGAAGTGATTACCAATTCCGCACAACCCATTGAAATATCAGCAACCAGTTTATTGTCTGAAGTAATCACGGCGGTAGTCACAACATCGGCCCAAGCTCGTCCGTTTGGCAATACGGCAACAAAAGCTTTTCTTGAATGAGTTTGATGTTCCCAGAATCTACGGCTGCTATCGATTGTTTTGGAATCAGATAAATTGATTTGACTCGCAGGATGGATGTCAATGCAGGTGAGGTTAGGATTGGATTCTGCTGCAACGGTCAAATCTTCTGTAAATCCACAGTATTTTTTGAGAATACTTAAGGGTAAATTTTGATTACTGCATTTTGCCCGATCGCTCTCATCGCCTTCTCCTTGTTGTTCCAGAGCATAACCTATATTATCGTAAGCTTCAAACAAATCGGGTTGAATTTGCAGGGCTTGAACTAAATTAGTGATTGCAGGTTCCCACTGCTGTTTGGCCATTAAACTCAAACCCAATCCTTCGTAACACCAACAGGATTTTGGATCGAGATTGATGCCTTTTTCATAAATGGCGATCGCCCTTTCCAATTCCCCTTGATTCCGCAGTGCATCACCCAACTTTTTGTACAGCCAACTATGCTCAGGTTCTAGCTCAATAGCACGATCAAAAGCCACTGCTGCTTCGGACCAATTTTCTTGTGATTCCAGAACTTCCCCCAAACTATTGTACAGCCAACAATCATTGGGGTTTAATTCAATAGCTTTGCGGTAAGCCCCCGCCGCTTCTTCCCAATTTTCCAGTGCAACCAAAGCCCTACCTAATCTCTCGTAGGACCAACAGAAATCGGGATTGAGTTCAACTAACTTGTGGTAAACAACAGCAGCTTCCTCACACTCAGAAAGCTCCATCAGCACATCGCCTAAATTGTTGTAAGTCCAACAAAAATCTGGATTTAACTCAATAGCTTTGCGGTAAGCAGAAGCCGCTTCCTCGTGTTGCTCAATCGCCTGCAAAGTTTCCCCCAAAAAGTGGTAAGCCCAACTAAAATGAGGGTTGAGTGCGATCGCCTGTTGGTAAGCTGCCCTAGCTTCGTCAAACAGTTTTTTACCTTGCAGAGTTTTACCCAACTTTTGGTAAGTTAAGTAGTTACCCGACTTAATTTTAATAGCTGTTTGATAGCGGGCCCTCGCCTCATCCAAATAACCGGAACTCGCCGCAATATCCCCCAACTTTTCCCAACCCAGAGACAACAGAGTTTGCTCTTCGCCCAAACTTTGATTGCCGATTTTTTTGACAATCAGTTGATAGCCTTTGTGTACAACTTCTAACTGACTTCCAAACATCTCCAAAAAAACATCTATCCCAATTTTAGTATCTTGCTCCGGGCTGTCGGGAAACGTAAACTCGTAATCATCAAAAACCATCAATCCCCCAACTTTCACCAACCTCCAAGATAAAATCGCATCTTGCAGAGCACTGGTAGGTTTGTGACAGCCGTCAATGTAAGCAACATCGTAATATTCCGAAGCCAAATTAATTAACAAATCTTGAGAGTAACCTTCTAATTCAATTACCCGATCTGCTGCTCCCGTTTTAACAATATTGCCCTTAAAATGTTGTTGAAAATACAAATCAATACAAGTAATCTTTGCCGTCGGATGAGTTAAAATATTATCCAGCAGCCAGCAAGCAGACATTCCCTGAAAACTGCCGATTTCCACAACTTGAAAATCCGCAATTCCGGTAAATTGCTGCAAATGCCGTTGCCAAATAGGAATATTGTGGGTAAACCAATCTTGGGTAAATTGATAATCTTTCGCCGCACACTCAGGCCAACCCCTCAATTCGCTCGCTTTTTGGTGGCAAATAATTGCTTCTTCTAATTCGCCTAATTGCGGTAAAATATTTCCTAAATCGTTGTAAGGCTTAGAATTAGCCGGATCTATTTCTATTTGGTGGCGGTAAGTGGCAATTTGTGCGTATAACTCCTGTTGTTTTGCCCGAACATCATTTAGTTGGGCGACAACTTCCGCAGCATTGGGTTCAATTTGCAGGGCCATGCTATAAAATACGATCGCACCTTCCAACTGCTTCTGTTTTGCTAAACTATTGCCTAAATTTATATAAAATTCCGCTCCATCTAACTCAATTCCCAGCAATTTGTGGTAATTTTTCCCGCTTGCAAGTACCTCAATAGATTGACAATAAGTTGCGATTGTGCTGTCTAAACCCGATTCGCTCCGCTTCCGCAAAACATATCCCAACCGCTGATTAATTCCCGTCAAATTCGGCTCCATCTGAACCGCGTGCAGGAAAGCAGCCACAGCTTCATCCCAGGATTGTTCGCAGGTGAAGGCTATTCCCAAATTGACATAAAACCAAGGAATATTTGGATTTATTTCAATAGCTTTGCGGTAGCAACTAATAGCTTCGGGCCACAGTTGTTTTTGAGCCAAAGCGTCCCCTAAGCAATTGTATGCCCAGTAAGAATTATCATTGATTTCCAGAGTCTGACGGTAACATTTAATGGCTGCATCAAAATCCTGTTTTTGCGCGAAAACATTACCTAAACCCACGTAAGCACGAGCGTATTTGGGATTGAGTTCGAGGCTTTTGTTGTAACAGGCGATCGCCCGACCGAATTCTCCTCGCTCCGCCCAAGTTTTACCCAAACTGTGGTAAGATTCAAACGAATTTGGATTGATGGCAAGGGCTTGTCGGTAATTGGCGATCGCCTCATCCCACCGCTTCTGGCCAACCAGCATTTCTCCTAGATTGTGATAAGCGATTGCCAGCTTCGGGTTTAACTTAATTGCCCGCGAATAACACTCAATAGCACGATCGAACTTTCCCAATTCAACCAAACTATTTCCCAGAGTGACGTTTTCCTCAGCAGTTGCCCAATTCGGCTCGATATTAAAAGCTTGATACCAACAGTCTGCCGCCTCTTCTCGCTTCTCTAACTGCGTCCAAATTCTCGCCAACTGCCGATAAACAGCAGCAAAATTCGGCGCTAGCGAAATTGCTTTTTCACAATTTACGATCGCCTTTTCCCACTGTTTCCCCTGAGAATACAAAATACCGAGATTAGCATAAACTTCCGGCAAATTTGGATTGCGATCGATTGCCGATTCATACCACTGCTTAGCTTGCTCGATTTCCCCTCGCACCTGCATCACCTTTCCCAGCGTCTGGCAAGCTGTCGCCAAATTCGGTTCAATTTTCAACGCTGACTCGCAAGCAGCAACTGCCTCATTCAACTTTCCTTCGGCTAAATAAACTTCTGCTTGCCGACTCAAATCAACCGCTGCCTTTTCCATCTTCTCAATCGAGGGCATAATTAAACTTGCTCCAGACACCAACTAACCCAAACCCACCACTTCAACCATCCTTTTCAGCGAACTCAAGTTCACTAAAATATCCTCAGTCAGCGAATTCTGATACATCAACTGTCTAATAGGATAGCATTCAAAAGCCTCGCCCGTTAAAAAGTAATGTTCCAACTGCAAATATTGACTGATTCCCCAGTAATAATGGCTGATATAGTGAGGCGACACTAACTCAATTACTTTAGTTCCCTGGCGACTAAAAATCGTATTGGTCAAGCCGCTGCCGTGGGCTGCCACTATCACCTGAGCGTGGTAAAAATGAGCAATTTGCTCTGCCAAAGACATCGACTCAGGTAAAATAGAAACAAAGCCAAATTTCTCCAAAACCTCAACCACATCTTCCTCGTTCAAAACTCGTCGATATCTTGCTTTGCTGCGGCTGATATAAATGCGTTTTGGATAGCTCGAACTAGGTATAATTCCCTTGAGAAACTCGCGCCTCAAAAAATCCATCGCCCACCCAGAAGGCCAGCCCAAATATCCCGCAAAAGACGGCACAATTAACTCTGTTGCTTGTATGTGAGGCAAGCGATCGCTCTCCAATACTTTTTCTTCGGGAATGCCCAGAATTCTCAGACTTTCCCGCTGAAATGGGTGCTGACAACTATTCACCAAAAACCAATCAATTTCCGCCAAATCCCTACCGCTGTGCCGCAGCAATTCTATCCTCGGCAAAACGTCAACCATCCAGTGAAAATAGACATTTCCCGACAAACCAGAAAGCACCGCCACTCTGCCGTCAATTTGCTTGAGAGGCGGGAATAATTCTAAATTAAAAACGCTGTGTTTTCTAATATCATGCTTTTCGCATCCAGGTAAAAACCCCGGATAATCTCTCGACACATCAGCCAACAAATAATTGTCAGGAGTAATTACAGCGATCGCCTTGCAAATCAACCAATAATTTTCCTGCGGCACAATCCAAACTCGACCGTTGGGAATTGTCGCCACAAAAGTCTTGGGCGACTGCACAGGTATCGGTTGCGAGTTGGACAAACGGCAAACTCCCCAACCCAAATGCACCGGATCGAACCACTTAGAAAGTCGCTGCAAACACAGCCCGCAAGTTAACCCGGCACACTCGGAATTTGCCAATTTGGAATTGGCGAGCGCAAATTGGGAATTCGGAATATTTTCTGCACTTGCTTCTGGTGCCGATTTCCAAAATATTTCCACATAATTGTCAACATTTAACTTAGCATTAACCAGCCAATCCCAACTCGATAAATAAATACCGTGAGGAGGTTTGATAGAATTGTGAGCAGGCGAAATAAAACTCTCTTTTTTCCACTGTTTCTGCTCCCCATATCCGTGCAATTGCAGCTCTAAAACCTTTTGATAATAATCGATCGCCCGTTCCCAGCGCCCCTGTTTTTCGAGCAGTTTTGCCAACTCAAAATAAACCTGCGGTAAAGTCGGTTGAATCTTCAAAGCCATGTGGTAAACTGCAATTGCTGCACTAAACCGCTGTTGCTGGGCTAAGGAATTTCCCACCCGCCAGTAAAGCTCTGCATTTTTGGGCTGAATTTGCAAAGCTTTTTGATAATAAACGGCTGCCGATTCGTTTCCGCCGTACTCTGTTAAAGCATTTCCCAAATGCAAGTAAATTTCGGCTAAATTATCGCAAATTTCAGCAATTGGTAATTGGGAATTGGGCATTGGTAATTGGGCATTGGGCATTGGGCCTTGGGCCTTGGGAATAGTTTCTTTTTCTTCCTTCTTCCCTCTTCTTTCTTCCTTCTTCCTTCCAGTTAGTGCTGTGAGAAATCGATCGCACGCAGCGATCGCCCTTGACAATTCATCATCTTCTACCGCCGCCACTCGGCGCCTGTCTCCTAAGCTGCAGTAAGCCTCAACAAAATCAGGCTTCAGAGCTATTGCCCTCTCAAAATAAGGCATGGCTTCAGCAATTTTGCCCAAAACCATCAAAGAAAACCCGGCGTCTGTATAGCCCGAAATATAGTCGGAATTTATCTCGATCGCGCGATCGAAACAAGCAAGAGCCGCCGAATGTTCCCCCTGTAATTGCCACGCTTTCCCTAGATTGTAGTGAGCCAAAACCATGTCCGGCTCCAACTCAATAGCTGTGAGGTAAGATGCGATCGCCCTTTCCGGACTTTTGTCCAGCAAGGCTTGACCCAAATTATTGTGCAGCGTCGCCCAATCCGGCTTAATCTCCATCGCCCGCTGGTAAACCTCGATCGCCTCAGCAGCTCGATCGTCCTTAAGCAAAATCACACCCAGATTGCTGTAAGCTTCCACGTAATCCGGCTTCAGAGCGATAGCCTGTCGGTAGGTATCCATTGCCGCTTCGAGCTGACTATTTTCATCTAAAACCACAGCCAGATTGTATAAAGCATCGAGATAATCCGGTTTTTGGGCGATCGCATTTCGGTAACAGTTGATCGCCCCCAACAAATTACCCTGCTTGTGAAAAATATTTCCCAAGTTATAATGAACTTCCGCCCAATCTGGTTTCAAATCCAGAGCTTGTCGGTAGTGAAAAACCGCTTCATCCAGCCACGCATAGTCGCTATAAAGTTGACCCAAATAAGCATGAGCCAGAAAAAACTGCGGCGAAATCTCCAAAGCTTGCACAAAAGCGTCTCTTGCGGCCGTCGGATCGCCTTGAGCTTCGAGAATTTCGCCTAAAGTCGTGTAAGCCGAGGGCGAAAACGGTTGAAGTTCGATCGCCCTTTTGCAAAAATCGATCGCCTCAGTTAACTTACCCCGGTTCAAATAAATTTGGGCTTGCCGGATATATTCTTCAGTGCTCATTGCTAGCCAGCAGTTGCGGTTTCTTTACCGCTTCAGTAAAACCTAGAAATTCTAATTTAAAAACTTTGTATTTATATTTTGCCCGATCGGGCGATCGATTAATTTTATCAATAACTCTCGATCGATTTTTTTTAACTGCCCCTGCTTCAGTTCCTGCATTGAATATTTCAACCTCACCCCGCTTGTGGCAGAGTGAGGTTGAAATCCTTTAAAACTACCGGTTTTGTGAGAACAGCCCCGAATCTTATCCGGTGCTGCCCCACAACAGCCAGTTGTTTTAGAACAACTCGAAGTTGTTCGAGGTAATTGTCAGGCCAGGCTGCAACTGAGCCACAGTTAGCACTCCGCTGGCGCCGTTGAAGAACAACGTACCGCTTGTTGGGTCGTAGACTAACTTGTTCGTGGTTGATCCTGGGCTGGCTGCGTTGAAACCAGAAACGACGACAAACTCGCTTGCCTCGAGGCCGCTACCCAAACCAGCGAACACACCGCCCTGTTTCAAGCGGATCTTATCTTCGCCTGGGGTAAAGTCAGTGATCGTGTCTACGCCATAATCGCCACCGCTGGAGAAGAAGTAGAACGTATCGCTGCCAGCACCGCCGGTCAGGACATCAGCGCCTCTGTCGCCAGAGATAAAGTCATTGCCCGATCCGCCATTGACAGTATCGTTTTCTTTACCGCCGAACAGGCTGTCGTTGCCGTCGTCGCCGCTGACAATATCGTTGCCTCGGCCACCAAAGACTGTATCGTTGCCACCGCCACCGAGTACGGTGTCGTTGCCGTTGTCGCCAGAAACCAAGTCATTGCCATCACCGCCGTCTACGAGGTCATCCCCTTTACCAGCAAAGATCCGGTCGTCGCCGCTGCCACCAGCTACAACATCGGCGCCGCTGCCTGAAAAGATATTATCGTTGCCGCCGCCGCCGCCGATACTGTCATTTCCGCCTCCGGAAATAATCAGGTCGTCGCCACCGCCACCAGCGACGGCATCAGCGCCCGCAAAAGTCAGGATGATATCGCTGCCTTCGCTGCCGTTCAACCTGTTGGCGCCGGCGATGCCGATAACGGTTGAGCCAGTGCCACCACTACCACCTGGTAGTGAACTTGCTGGCTGTGTTGGATTAGTTACCTGTGTCATTTACACTCCTCCTAAAAGATCAATCATTTTTCTACAATACACTTTTCCCTCCAAAGGGATTCAATAAATGAAACCGGACATCGGTTGAGACCCTAATTGACCCGGCTGCTATAAGCTGTCATGTAATTTAATTTGTCAGCAGCGAGCCTCGGAGCGCGAGTTGAATCCTGTATTCGTTGAGCAGCAAATCTCGGTTGTTTCCTGCTTTTGACTCTCGACTCCACCACTGCCTCCTCTAACACGAAAATATTCCACTTAAACGTTTGCGAGTTTACCATAATGACCGTCGATATGGCTAGTCATTATTAAAACAATACCCGGAAGATACACAGAGACCATTTTTAATCGGAGTATGCTCTCAAGATTGAGAAGTTGCACCGGGTCCTTGGCACTGTCGATCGCCGGAGAGTTCGATCGCCCGCAATGGGGCTGGAACTGAGCGGCGATTTCTTTTAAGTACACTGTAGTTGACCAGACTTTTGATTTTCGCCAATAGTTCCCCAGAAATCAAAATTTTTTAACTGGCTTTGAAAGCAAGCCCGCGCACGCTGGAGGCCGTATTTAATCAAAAGTGCGTCCCAACACAGTCCCGGACGGGCTTTTGAGCCTCAGCACCTGGATGTTTCCAGCCAAATCCCTCACGATTAATGCAGGATTAGGGCTAAAAAACCCAGTTTTTCAACCCTAATCCGTCATTTCAACCATGAGCCGCATCCATCCGGACAACAGACAATGCAGCGATCGTCTTTTGGTGAAGTTGGAATCAACGGTGAGCTGGTAGATTTGTGACGGTACTGTCACTAGATTTTAGATTTTAGATTTTAGATTTAGTCCACAGATGAATCGCAGTTATCGGTTGGCGCAATTGTAGTGATGGATACTTTACCTGTTCATAATGCTGAAGCCGTCATTTTTTTGATGGTATCTATCGTCGGCTCCCAAGTAAAGTTATTACCTCCATACTCGCCGGATTTATCTCCCATCGAGTTGTAGTGGGCAAAAATCAAAGCGATTTTCCGTTCTGAAGCATATCCACCTTCAAATCTTCTTGATGAAGCGATTACTAAAGCTATTAATGCTCTTACTGATGAAAATGCTTGACGATCCTTTCATCACTCTGGTCTCTTTTGAGAACCAATTAATATAGTTAATTTTTGTGGTACATTCGATGGCTAATACCTGTGATTGAAAATATTAAGTTTTTAGCAAAGAGTTTTTTACTAATTGTGGTTAAATTCGAGCTGAGCATTAACGAGCAGCAAATTTCCAGAAATTTGGTTCGGCATTCATTCCGAGAAAATCTCTACAATTTATTCCTAGCGGTGTGCTTCTAGTTGCGCTGGTGAGGCGTTGGAATTACTATGGCTGTCGTACTTGTAGATGTGAGCGTCACTCTCGAAAATATAATTGATGGAAGTAGCTGCATAGTAGGTCAGCGCTAGCAGCGACAATAGATTAAGAACTCTATAAATTGGTTTCTCAGATACTTCGTTCATTTTGACTCCTACTTTCTATGCAAATAACGAATTTGGATACCGTGACGGCACTTTTTTTTAGAAGTTCCCAAACATCTCGTACCTCTAAAAACTTAGCTGGCTCCCGTTATACACTCCTGATGCCCGATCGCCAAAAATAAGTCGTACTTGAGATTTGAAAGAGTTTTTGTTGCCTATTTCATATTGCAGTCTCTGCCTTGAATTGTCTATCTAACTGCGGTAAGAGTTAGGCATTTTGGACGCAAACGAACTCTACAATTTCCTGTTTAGAGCTACTAAGATTTGAAGAAAGGGAACTCGAAAAGCTTAAATGGCAAAGAGCCTACCTGTTTTTCCACGCCTGGCCAGGATTTTCCCACCTTCGATGAATGGTACGCAGCGGCCAGAAGTAATGAAAATTCTTAAGTTGGTCAGCGGCAGGCGAAAATATGTCTGAAGTTATATTTTTGCAAACAACAGGCCATGTTACATTTCATATTAATTTTGAGCTTGGTTGAGGTGGCAGATAATTTTTGACTAAAAAAATATTGTGGTCGCTGTCCGACAATTTCGGTCTGACAGTTTTGCCTGAACAATTTTGACTGAGCCGCACCATTAATTCACAAGGTCACCGAAGAAAATTAGGTATCACTCGCTTGGATACTTCTGCGTGAGACGTTCGGCGAGCCCTGAGTAAATCTCGCTCAGTTGAACGATTTGAGATTTGAGATTTATTCAACAGAGGAATCGGAGAGCTTGAAGAAAAGCCGAAAATTAAGGGCTGCTGCCGACTGCTGTAGGAAACTTGTATCCGTTTTTGGGCGGGATCAAAAAGCAGAAGGCAGAATTTGATAGCGGTAAAAAAATACTGTTTTAGGATTCAGAATTTTTATTGGATTCTACCTTCTAGCTGCATTTTTTTTACAATTAAAAAAGATAAATTACTCGCTGCCAGGAGCGATGGACGCAGAATAATTTAGGACGAGATAAGGGACTTTGTTGAAGCTAGTTACTTCCACAATTTATTAGAATTCTTGCTCGCATTGAGCTGTTTTTACCACAGACTTTTTGCTGGTAATTTGCAAAAGGGATAGGGGCAGAACAACAGGCCAAAACAGAGGTCCCATTATTAAGGCTATCCAAGATATCACGTCTTTTTTAGATGTGGCTGTATCATTCCAAAAACTTTTGAACCAAACAAGAAAAACGATTAAGGCAATCGAAAAGTAGCTAATCATTATCATTTTTTTACCTGCCTGTCTGTCTATAGATGGGATAGAAGTATTTATAATTATTATATCTCAGGGTGTGGCTCGCCGATCGCAACTTTATGCCCTGAGCTGCAAGCTGCAAGTGTCTAAAACCCAAAGTTTCACAGCTATCCAAGTCCAGAGCCTGCGATGTAGAGCGGACTTACTCCCGCTGCGCGGCGGTATTGGGTTCTTAAAGCCTTGCTTTCAGAGCTTTTCGAGGTTTTGTCAAACCTTGAGGATACCACCCAAATTATAGCTTATGCGATCGAGATCTGTGGTTTTATGTGATTTAAATCACTTATATTGGCCGACTTTGGTCACAAATCGAGCCGAGAACGATCACACAGCTTAGCCGACTGCAATCACCCTACTCTTTTCTCAAATGCTCGATATTATAATAGTCGAGTTCAACGAGATTTCATGCAAGCTCTGACTTTAAAATCTGATCGGGCGATCGCTGAACTGTTCTATCAAGTCACTCATTCAGGCAATCTGACTCGCACTCAAAGCCACGGATTGCGGGAACTCTGCCAAAGCGCTCTCAGCGAAGACGCCAGAGATGCAGTCAACCGCCTGCTGCACGCCATCCGCCGCGGATGGGTCAGGATTTCCGATTAGTCTCCTCACACAAGAAGTTGAGATTAGTATTTCTCCTTTCTCTCCTGTCAAGCTTTGCCAACAATAAGATTTTCGTGAGTAGGTCGCTCCATTAACCCTCTCCCAAAAAAATTGTACTGCGATCAAAAAGCTCGACCCGGTTTCTTGAAGAAGCCGGGATTTTTGATTTGAAGCAGCCAGTCGATTTGAGATTTGAGATTTGAGATTTGAGATTGACTTCACAGATGAATGTGGGAGCTTGAACTAGAGCTTAAAATTGGGGGCGGATGGCCCCTCCTGTCGGAAACTTGTATCGGTTTTTGGGCGGGTTATTAAGTATATCCACGGAACAAAGACCACACCAAGAAACTAGGTAAATCTAGGTAAAAGCGGGTTTATAAACACCGTCAAAGTTTTACGTTGAATTAAGCCAAGCGATTTAGCTAGCAGTCATTAGTAATCTATTAATAGATAAATATTAACAAATTTGTCACAGTCTCTTGACAAAAAGTAGAGATTTCGGAGTTGCCAAAAGCGAGGAATCGGGACAGAGTTGGTGTTTCAAGTAGCAGGGCTATCGAGGACATATCCAATTCCCTAGTCCGGCTGACACAAATCACTCATCAAGAGCCAATGGATCACATTTACTCCCGTAGTTGAATCACATAAAAATTGGGAAAATCAGTCAATACTGTCAAGAGTCAGTTCAAAAAAAAAACACATGATGACCACCCAAACGCTTTTACCTCAATTTACTATTGCAGAGCTAGTCTTTCAGGTATATCACTCCGGTCTGCTGACTCCCACTCACCGACAACAGCTCAAGACAGCCCTGTTAAATGACTGTCTTACCGAAGAAGATCAAACAGCCATCAACCGCTTGCTCCACGCCGTTCGCCGTGGCTGGCTGAAAGTTGTAGATTAAAGTCGGTTCTAAATTTTTTGCCACTACTCTTTAAATGCACTGTCACTTAAAGGCAGAATTAAATCCCCTTAAAAAAATCAGGCATTAGCCTAAATGTAGGGTGCGCCACAGGCACCCTGCCGTTTTAACTTCTATTTTCTCAGCTTATTTAGTCAGAGATTGTGCCGTCAGGCATCATGGCCTCTCTCAGATTCGCTTCATCCAAATTTGTCCCGCGCAAAGAAGCTTGATGCAAGTTTGCTCCCCGGAGATTTGCTCCCTTAAGGGAAACTCCGCTCAAATCTGCTTTATGGAGATTTGCACAGCTCAAGTTAGCTCCGCTCAAATCGGCTCCCTTCAAATCAGCTTTTTCCAGATTTGCTTCCGTCAAATTAGCCCAACTCAAATTTGCTTGAGTTAGGTTAGCACGGCTGAGGTCAGCTTGTGTTAAGTTCGCATCCGTTAAATTTGCTTTGCTCAGGTTGATTCCGCAAAGCTTTACTTCTGTCAAGTTTGCACCTTGCAAGTTAGCGTTAACTGCATAAACTTGAATCAAAATTGCCCCCTGAAGGTTTGCATCTCTCATGTCTGCACCCCTGAGACTCGCCCCCGTTAAATCGGCCCCGCTGAAGACGACACTCCGCAAGATGGCTCCGCTCAAGTTCGCTCCCACCGCCTCGCATTCGCCAAAATTAGCGGACATGAGGTTGCCTTGGGAGAGGTTGGCTTGGCTGATATCTGCTTGATACAGATTGGCTCTGTAGAGGGTGAGACCGATCGAATTTGCACCTTTTAAATTAGCGTGACTCAGGTCAATATCGCGCAAATTTGTCCTTGACATATGGGTACCGCTCAGGTCTACTTTGTGAAAAACCCGTTCTCCGCCTGCATACCGTCTGAGAAGTTCATCTGCATCCATGTCATTTTCCCCAAAATAATTAATAATACCTTTGATATTTCAATAATATTAGGAATGAGTGACCTTTACGTTTCTTGGCCTGACTACCATCGGAAAATTGAGGATTTGGCTGTAAAAATTGAGGAATCTCACTGGAAATTCGATCGAATTGTCTGTCTGGCGAGGGGAGGGCTGCGGGTTGGAGATACTCTGTCACGGATTTTCGACAAACCTCTGGCGATTTTAGCGGCCTCGTCCTATGCTGGGGCAGAGGGAAATGTCCGGGGTGCGATCGAGTTTGCCCGCGATTTGACAATGGTGGGCGATAATTTGGGCAGCCACATTCTTCTGATTGACGATTTGGTGGATTCGGGAATTAGTTTAGAGCAAGGTATCGCTTGGCTCAAGAGTCGCTACGGCGAGGATATTCAGGAAATTCGGACTGCTGTGCTTTGGTACAAAGCTTGTTCTGTGGCAAAGCCGGATTATTATGTAGATTATTTGGCTGACAATCCTTGGATTCACCAACCGTTTGAAATGTACGAAAAAATGAGTGCGGCTGATTTGGTGGCGAAAGTTGGGAGTTAGTCAATAAAAGACTAAAATCAGGTCAATTTTTTATACGATTTTGCCGATATCTTGGACTTTTTGGCATAGTCCGCCATGGGTTAAAAACCCCTGTCTCATAGCTAAAGTCCTCTGAAAGAGGACTGGATATTTATCAAGGTTGGGCAGTCGGTTTCAACCGACTTTAGCTATGAGACGGGGAATTAATTCCTCGGCGGGCTTGTGGCTAAGTGCAAGTCTGCTGATACAATTAGCGAATCGAAAGAATACGATCGCCCAATTCCATACTATCTGCCAAAACTTCCTGCCGCGCCCACCTATCCGCGGCCAAAATATCGTCTAAACCAGGACTTTCACAGTTATCGGTTTGATGTTTGTCGCACGCCTTCTCAATCAGCTTCGGAATATCTAAAAACTGAATCTTCTCCTGCAAAAATAGCGCTACTGCCTGTTCGTTTGCCGCATTCAGCACCGCCGGCATCGAACCGCCCGCACGTCCAGCCGCATAAGCCAACTGCATACAAGGATACTTTTCGTGGTCTGGTTCTCGGAAAGTCAAATCCCCAGCTTTTACCAAATCCAGCCGTTCCCAATCTGTATGAATTCGCTCCGGCCAAGACAAAGCGTAAAGCAGCGGCAAGCGCATATCCGGCCATCCCAATTGCGCCAAAACTGAGGTATCTTGCAGCTCAATTAACGAGTGAATTATGCTCTGGGGATGAATGACAATATCAATGTCGTCATAATCCATTCCGAATAAGTAATGAGCCTCAATGACTTCTAATCCTTTATTCATCAAAGTAGCAGAATCGATCGTGATTTTCTGCCCCATAGACCAATTCGGATGTTTCAAGGCATCGGCTACTGTTACTGCGGCTAATTTGTCGATCGGCAAATCTCGAAAAGAACCGCCCGAAGCAGTGAGAATAATTCGCCGCAACCCGCCAACCATAACACCTTGGAGGCATTGAAAAATTGCAGAATGTTCCGAGTCAGCAGGCAATATTTTAACACCGTATTTTTCGATTAAGGGGTTGACAACGGGGCCCCCTGCGATTAATGTTTCTTTATTTGCTAAGGCGATATCTTTGCCTGCTTTGATAGCCGCAATTGTTGGCAGCAAACCGGCACAGCCAACTATGCCCGTGACGACGGCTTGAGCGTCACCGTATTGGGCAACTTCGACAACGCCTGACTCGCCAGCAAGTAAAATAGGTTGAGGGTCGAGATCTGCGATCGCCTCCTTTAATTCCAGTAATTTATCTTCGTCGCAAACCGCGACAATTTCCGGTCGAAACTGGCGAATTTGCTGGGCCAGCAACGTTACATTTCGTCCGGCGGTTAACCCGACAATCCGAAATTGATCGGGGTATTGAGCTACAATATCCAGAGTCTGAGTGCCGATGGAGCCTGTGGAGCCGAGAAGAGTTATTGCTTTCACAATTTTTTAATGTTTTGTGGATTATTCTAATATTACGATTGCGGGGATAAAAATTAGTGGTTAACTATTGCGTGGAAAGCACATTCGATGGAATCATATTTTGAGTGACCACCTAGTGCCAGATTTCATGCAGAATAGGGAAAATTTTGCTGATTCCAGTGAGGACATCAGTGTCTCGATCGCCGAAAATAGAGAGGAAGGTCGATCGCAGCTACCGTCGAGTTTGGTTTGGGCGATCGCTACTGCTGCGGCAATTTTCTTTTTGTGTAGCAGTTTACGGCACGCTTTATTCCAATCAACTGCTTTCGATTTGGGAATTTTTGACCAAGCAATTTACTTAATCAGCCAAAACCAAACGCCTTTTTCTTCTTTAATGGGGATTCATATTTTGGGCGATCACGCAGCGGTAATCTATTATCCGCTAGCTTTGCTGTACAAAATTTCCCCGGATGTGCATTGGCTGCTGTTGGTACAAGCAGTTGCTTTATCCCTGGGGGCGTTGCCTACCTGGAGTTTAGCGCGTTTGGCAGGTTTGAATCAAGAACAATCCCGTGCGATCGCATTGATTTATTTGCTCTATCCGGTGGTATTTAACATTAATTTATTTGATTTTCACCCGGAAGTAATCGCTTTACCAGCACTTTTGGCAGCAATTTTGGCAGCGCGTTTAAATAAAATTGTGTGGTTTTGTACCGCTATTCTGTTAGTTCTCAGTTGCAAGGCGGTTTTGTCCCTAACCGTTGTCGCTATGGGTTTCTGGCTGTTTTTTTGCGAAAAAAAGCAACGGTACGGGGCGATCGCACTTGTGCTAGGTGCAGCTTGGTTTTTGATAGCTTCCCAGAAAATCATCCCCTTCTTTAGCGGTAGCGAAGTCGCTGGAGTCGGGCGCTACAGCTATTTAGGCAAATCCGTACTAGAAATTATCATCAATCTCATATTAAAACCACAGTTAGTATTAGGAAAAATCCTTTCCTTCGATACATTCAAATATTTATTTCTCCTCACCTTACCTGTGATTTGGCTGCTATTGCCATTCTCGGGCAAACTACGCCTAAAATATTTAACCGCCCTAATTCCTGCCATCCCTACCCTGCTGATAAATATCCTCTCTGACTTGTCATTTCAACGCAGCTTAGCCTATCAGTATTCAGTGCCTGTAATTCCATTTTTATTTTTAGCAGTTATCGCGAAGGAAGAAACAAGGAACAGGGAAGAAATAAAAGGCAACCAGGAAGAGGAGCAAGCAAATAAGCAACATTTTGTAACATGGGTCAATCTGCCACAATTTAAAAACTTCCGAATTTCTCAACTTTGGCAGGGAATTCAACTGCCGAGAATCATGATAATTTGGTCAATACTAATTTTCCTATGTGTGGGCGAATATAAAGATTTTTATCTGTACATAAATCGACTGGATACCTGGCAAGCTACACGCGAAGCAGTCGCACAAGTTCAACCGCAAAGCAGTATTTTAACAGATAATAGACTTGCCCCTCACTTTACCCACCGCCCCATAGTAAAATTGCTGTCACAAATTTCGCCTCAAACAAATTTAGCTGAATTTCAATACATATTATTAAACCTGCGCCATCCCTGGCCTGATACTGAAAAAATTGGTGCTACGTTAGCAAATAAACTTAAAACTTCTCCCGATTTTAAATTAACTTATCAAAAAAACGAAGTCCTGCTATTTAAACGAAGGGCTGATTAAACCAATAAAATGCTAACTTTCAAATCCCTAAAATCTCATCCAGTATTTTTAATGATTGTCGTGACAACGATAGTCTTATTTGCCGCCAGCAGCGCGCGGCACGCTTTGTTTCAGTCAACTGCATTCGACTTAGCAATTTTTGACCAAGCAATTTATTTAATCTCCCAAAATCAAACGCCATTTTCGTCTTTAATGGCAATTAATATTTGGGGCGATCACGCCGCTTTTATTTTCTATCCACTAGCTTTACTTTACAAAATATATCCAGATGTTCACTGGCTTTTTTTAGTGCAAGCTGTTGCCCTAGCTTTAGGCGCTTGGCCGAGTTGGAGTTTGGCACGTCAAGCCGGATTAAATAATAGCATATCTTGGGCGATCGCCTGTATTTACCTCCTCTATCCATTAGTATTTAATGTCAATCTCTTCGACTTCCACCCAGAAGTCATTGCTTTACCAGCACTGCTAGCAGCAATCCTAGCCGCGAGGCTGAATAAAACCTTGTGGTTTTGTGCTGCTATTGTATTAGTTTTGAGCTGCAAAGCCGTCCTATCTTTAACTGTGGCTGCGATGGGTTTGTGGCTGTTGTGTTTTGACAAAAGACGTGATTGTGGGGTCATAGCTCTCTTTCTAGGCGCGGGTTGGTTCCTGGTAGTTACTCAGGCAGTTATACCGTATTTTAATCAGGGAAGAGAACACGCGGCAATTGGGCGATATCAATATTTGGGCAACTCAGTTTTGGAAATTGCTATTAATTTAATAGTGAAACCCAATCTAGTTTTAGGTCGTTTATTTTCTTTAGAAACTTTGGAATATTTAGCCTTATTGCTATTACCAGTAATTTGGTGGCTGTCCCCGCGTCATCTGTCATCTTTAATTAGTGCTGTGCCGATGTTGGCGATGAATATTCTTTCCGATCGCCCCGCTCAGCGGGATTTAGTTCATCAATATTCTGTGCCGATATTGCCGTTTTTGTTGGTTGCCGTAATTTCCAGTTTAGCAGCTAGCAATCACCAAAAGGGAAAGACAATATTTGATAGATTGCCAATTCCTAATTATCCATTGCCTAGAGTCATTGTAATTTGGTCTTTGATTGCTTTCTTAGCTTTAGCGAAATACGGCTATTTTTGGACTATTTATTTAAATGGAATCGACACTTTGCCAGCTACCAGAGAGGCAATTTCTCTTGTGGAAACCAAAGGCAGTGTTTTAACAAATGTTCAGATTGCTCCGCATTTAGCGCACCGCCCTGTAGTAAGATTAACTCATGCTAACGCGCCGCCTGCAAATCTCGCAGAATTTGATTATGTATTGCTGAACCTCAGATATCCTGGCTGGATGAGCGATCGAGCTTTTGTGGAAAACCTCATAACTAAACTAAAAAACAACCCTCAATTTCAACTAAAATATCAGCGAGACGACATATACCTATTTATTAAGAGTCATTAGTCAGCAGTCATCAGTCAGTTGTCATCAGTCAGTTGTCAGTAGTCAACAGTCAACAGTCAACAGTCAACAGTCAACAAATTCCCGCTAATCCTCCACTTTCAAAGCCCTTCTTGCCAACTTCACGTAAGTTTTCACAGTTTCATAAGGCATTTCCAAATCAGCAGCAATATCAAACAAAGATTCCCCCAATTCCTGGCGCGCCAAAATCGTCGCCCAAGTTTCAGCAATCTCAGCAGCGCGACTTCCACCTTTACGCTTTCTGTGCGCCATAAACTTCTCTGTCAATTCATCTATTCGCGCCGCCAATATGCTTTGTATAGACACTTCAGGTAGCGCTTCCGTCAACCATTGTGCTCGCGTTTGTCCCAATCCAAAAGTTGTTTTGTGGCCCGTGCCGCAGTAAGGCGCTAACCGCCCCAAAGCATAAAATAATTGTACAAAATCAGGGCGATTGTGAGCCGATCACCCTAGCCCAAATTCCACAGCCCCAGTAAATCCGGTTACCATGCCTTTTTTGCCCGCCGCTACCTTTTGCGACTCCAATTTGTGGCGGCTAATAATTGCATTTTTATCAATCCAATTCAAAAATTCTCCTTGGTCAAAATTTACCCCCGAAAACTTATTCCAGCGGCGCAAATAGCTGTGAAAAACATTTTGGGGAACTGGCAAAGGGAAGTGATAGCCTTTGCTACGAAAGCTTGTAGGAGTCAAAAAACTAAGCTTGATGGTTGGCGACAATGCGGGTTCTGCTGTTAATAATTGCTGGTAAGTTGTGAGGGCAAAAGCAATATCCCAAGAGCGAATTAGCAGCGGAGCATTTCGCAAATCAATCTCTTCGGGCAAATTTTGCAGCCACTGACTCAGCCACTGCATTACTCGCTTTGAAAGTCCTGTTACGTACCAGCGATAAATTCGATCGCCCAAAAGCTGAAATTCTTTGCCACCGGGGAGCAAATCACCTTCCAATCCCGAAATAGTAAAGGCTTTTTCTGACTGTTCATCGTGCAAAAGTTTCGATAAATCCGGATCAGTTTGCTGTACTTGACCTAAAAACCAAGCGTGCAAACCTATAGCATACTGCGCGTACAGATAGCTAGCAGCGCCGGGAGTCAATTCAAACACTAATCCGACTAACTCGGTGTCAGCCGACCAAATCAGCCCAGAGGGAGGAGATCTTCGCTCGCGGGTGCGGGTGCGGTTGGGGGAAGTTGCCATCAGAGGCCACTAACAGGGACAGCGCTGTGCTATATTAATTATCCGATTTTTATCCCCTTTGGGGGACGATTTTTGAGGGCGATCGATTGCCCAAATCTTTTGGCAGCTCCAAAAACCAGGTCTGCCGCAAGTTTGCCGCACCCTCCGGGATAGACAAAAACCACTAAAAAACCAACAACCTAAAACTCAATCTTTGTCAAGGTTTTCTTCCTTGTAACTAAACAGAAATATACCAGTGTTTAAAATCACATTCTGCGCTACAATTGTCAAAAGCTCGTAGCATCCTCAACTCCGATCCTAAACTATGAACACAACAGAAAAATCTAAACTCTCCAACGAAAAAACTTTGGAGGCGATGAAGAATTTCTCCGAAACCTACGCCAAGCGCACGGGAACTTACTTTTGTTCTGAACCTTCCGTCACTGCTGTCGTGATAGAAGGACTAGCAAAACACAAGGATGAACTAGGCGCTCCCTTATGCCCTTGTCGCCATTACGAAGATAAAGAAGCCGAAGTAAAAGCCGCATACTGGAACTGTCCATGCATTCCCATGCGCGAGCGCAAAGAGTGTCACTGTATGTTATTTTTGACGCCAGATAACGATTTCGCTGGAACTAATCAGGAAATTGGAATGGATCAAATTCAAGCTGTGAGAGATACTATGTAATCGGTTAAGTAGGCGATCGTGAAATGGCAGTAGTTTTGAAAATAAGTCGGAATTTTTCCTATTTTTAAGACTTAGCTATTAAAAAACAATCGATCGCCGCCTACTCAAACACACATCCGCCATCGAAAATACCCAATCTCCAATCGAATGACAGAGGAAATGCCGAGCGAGTTTTGGCAAGGTATCGAACAGTTTAATAGTCAAGACTTTTATGCTTGTCACGACACACTAGAGGCTTTGTGGATGGAAGCTGGCGACCCAGAAAAAAGATTTTATCAGGGAATATTACAAATTGCCGTCGCGCTTTATCACTTAGGAAATCACAACTGGCGCGGTGCAGTAATCTTGCTGGGAGAAGGAATAAATCGGCTCAGTTATTATCAGCCTAGTTATGCTGGAATTGCTGTTGAAGACTTGCTCGGACAAAGTGCTAAACTTTTGAGCGCTTTGCAACAAGCAGGGCCGGAAAAAGTAGCTAAATTTCAACAGTTATTCGCAGGTACAGAAATTGCTGGCTTGCAATTGCCGCGAATTATCAAAGTACCAAAAAGTTAAATCAATGTTTGTATTAGGGTTCAGTATACTTGGCCTCTACACAGAGGCGGGCTGGCTGCCCAAGCAGATTAATTGACTGTGGAACGAGTATCTTGCCGGTTTCTGGGTAAGACAGTTGCAGCCACTCAGTAAAATAGCCAATTAAATTCGCTGTTGTCTTGCTACGATAATTGGTTGAGACTATCGGCTCAATCGATCGACCTCACGGGAATCTTTCTGGCCGTTAAGATAAAATATCTAACTGGATATAATCCCCTTCAGCAATTTCACAAATATTGAGGCTCCAAGCTTATGATGCCCTCCGCGAAACTACTCAATTCCAGACTATTCAAAGGATTATCGCTGCTTTTGCCCCTGACTCTGGCAGGCGCGATCGCCTCTCCCACCTACCCGCAAGCCGGGCCACCCCGCACTCTCAGTGTGCGATCGGACATTCAAGAAGCCGACTCCAAAACCGGCATCGTGACAGCCCGCGGCAACGTCCAAATCAACTATCCAGCCCGCCAAATACAAGCAACTGCGGCTCAAGCTCAATATTTCAGCCGCGAGCGCCGGATCATTCTGAGCGGAGATGTTTACGTATTGCAGCAGGGCAACAGCCTGCGCGGCGAAACCATAACATACCTGATCGACGAAGGGCGATTTATTGCCCTCCCAGACAACCCAGGACAGGTAGAATCTGTTTATCTGGTTGCCCCCGAACAAGATGCGGCAGCCCAAAATGCAGTGGGCTCCCCACGTCCAACTACAGCCCCCCGGTAACAGTGGCTCGCAGCAGCGAAATTTCGCCTCAGCCAAAACACACTACTTGGGATAGATGCGAAATTTCGTCTTTATAAAACTCACAAACTTGAAAATGTAAAATTTAAATTAGAGACTCGATCGCACAAAGCCGCAGTCTGAAATTTAGCTTGTAGAGGTTGCCGGGAGCGAAAATGAAAATTGTACTCGAAAATATTCACAAATCCTACGGAAAACGCAATGTAGTTAGTCGCGTCAACCTTTCGGTAGCCCAAGGAGAAATCGTAGGATTGCTCGGCCCCAACGGTGCCGGCAAAACCACAACATTTTACATAGCAACCGGATTAGAAAAACCCAATCAAGGCACCGTTTGGCTAAACGATTTAGACATCACTAAATTGGCGATGCACCAGCGAGCACATTTGGGAATTGGCTATCTCGCTCAAGAAGCAAGCATTTTCCGAAACATGAGCGTGCGGGACAACATTTTGTTAGTTTTAGAACAAACTCAAGTGCCGCGCTGGGAATGGCGCGAGCGAGTCGATTTCCTATTGCAAGAATTTCGCTTAGAAAAAATAGCATCTAGTTTGGGAATTCAAATATCCGGGGGAGAAAGACGGCGGACTGAACTAGCCAGAGCATTAGCTGCAGGGCGAGACGGGCCCATGTTCCTATTTTTAGACGAACCGTTTGCAGGCGTCGATCCAATCGCCGTAGACGAAATTCAAACCATTATTGCTAAACTGCGCGATCGTAAAATCGGCATCCTCATCACCGATCACAACGTCAGAGAAACCCTCGAAATTACCGATCGAGCATACATCATGCGAGACGGCCAAATTTTAGCCTCCGGGGCTGAAGAAGAACTCTACAGCAACCCTTTAGTGCGACAGTATTACTTAGGTGACAACTTCGTGCGATAGTCTTTTGAAGGAATTCCGCATCCGCCATAATTTTAGATTTGAGATGTTAGATTGAGGAGCCAACTGCAAAAATCCCCAAGTATGAAAATAGCAATATCCAATTCTTTGAATCCCATCAACTGGCTGCCGAGAATTTCAGTAATGGACTGGTACATTACCAAAGAATTAATCGGCCCCTTTTTATTTGGCGTCGGACTCTTTACATCCGTCGCCGTCACAGTTGGAGCTTTATTTGAATTAGTCCGCAGAGTAGCAGAATCCGGCCTCCCCTACGGCGCAGCCATAGAAATTTTTCTCCTGCAAATTCCCTACTTCGTAGTATTGGCTTTCCCCATGTCAATGCTGCTAGCAACCTTAATGGCCTACAGCCGAATGTCAAGCGACAGCGAACTCATCGCCCTCCGCAGTTGCGGAGTTAGCGTTTACCGATTGATACTGCCTGCAGTGGTTATGAGTTTAATTGTTGCCGGCTTCACCTTTGGTTTGCAAGAGTTAGTTGTACCCGCCGCTAGCTACAGAGCTACTCTGACTTTAGACAGAGCCCTGAAGCGAGAAAAACCCACATTTCAAGATAGAAATATTATCTACACAGAATTTCGCAAACCAGAAAAAGGCGGCGACGAAATCCTCGCCCGCTTTTTTTATGCAGAACAATTTGACGGCCAGCAAATGAAAGGTTTAACAATTATCGATCGCTCCACCCCAGGCCTCAATCAAATCGTTTCTTCAGAATCCGCTACTTGGAATCCCTCAGAAAATACCTGGGATTTTTTCAACGGAACCGCTTATATAGTAGCTCCTGATGGCTCTTACCGCAATATAGTTAGGTTTCAACACCAGCAATTGCAACTCCCCCGCACGCCCTTAGATTTAGCTGCCAGAGCGCGGGATTTTAAGGAAATGAACATTGCCCAAGCTTTAGAGCGTTTGGATATCCTTAAAAACAGTGGCGACGAACCGCAAATTCGCAAATTAAAGGTGCGAATTCAAGAAAAATATGCTTTTCCTTTCGTGTGCATGGTATTTGGTTTAGTGGGAGCAGCTTTGGGAACTCAACCGCGCCGCTCCGGCCGAGGAACGAGTTTTGGTATTAGCGTAGTTGTGATTTTTACTTACTACGTATTTTCTTTCATCACCAGTTCTATGGGCGTGAAAGCTGTTTTGACTCCGATTCTGTCGGCTTGGCTGCCGATCATGTTTGGCTTGGGAATCGGAGGATTGTTGTTGGTGCGGGCCGCCGCTAGGTAAGTTTTACCACTACACTAACATTGGGAATGGCGAATTCGGAACTTGTACTGCAATTCGACTGCCTTCGGCTCCCTTCCCTCCGACTATGCTGAGGAAAACCCAAGTCGAAGCCCAGGAACAGCGTAGCCTAAGTATTGGGAATTGATAATATCGTTTTCATGACCGAACTTCCTTCATTTAAGGATTAGAAAAAGTATTGATTTCGCCACCGCCAATGTAGCGTCCCGGAGCCAGGGAGCGGGGTGTAGCAAAAGTTTGAGGTTGAATGGGCTGCACGCCCTGATTTGTATTTTGGGGAACAACTCCAAAGTTAGGTGGCTCCGGCAAATTAAGCTGACTCGGTGGAGGTGTTTGAAATTGAGAATTAGCTGAATTAGGAGAGAATTGAGGGCTAATTATCTTGCTTCCGCCAATCCCATTCGGAAAGGGAGATGGACCGACATTTGGAAGTAGAGGTGTTGGCGAAGGTATGGTTACTGGAGGTACCACAGGTTGAACTTCAGGTGCGAAGCCTGAGCCAGATAAATTAGTTTGGTAGGGATTTTTCGGCAAACCCACCGTTGCAGTCCCTGCATTAATTTCGGGAAGGCTCGGTACTCGGGAAGTTAACCCAGCCAATGATTCAGGGACTGTAGCTGTCGGTTGTAAGAATTCTTGAGATTCCTTGCTCACAGTATTTGTCGGAGCCACAAGTGGGGGAAGTGCTGCGGGAACATTCACAGGATTTGCTCCACTTTGAGCTGTAGCGGTTGTTGGGAGTAAATTGGTCGCATTTCCTGCGGCCGGATCGGAAGCCGGTCGATCGAGCAATTTAGCCGAGTCTGCTGTTTTCTCAGCCGAAGCCGCCGTTGCCGAAGTGTTAGCAACGACGTATTTTTTCATAGCTGCTTGCAGCGGACTCAAAGGCAGAGAATTTTCGTTTTGTTTACCTGAATTAGCATCACTCGACGCCTGGGATAAAGTGGCTGTCGCTGTACCCCCAGACTCAGGCTTGATCGTTTTTATCCCGGAAGTTAGTCTCCCACTGCCAGATAAACTCAACGCTGATGAGGCGTTTGAACTTGGCAAGCTGGAATTTTGGGGGTTATTGTTTCCGCCCTCGACAGCAGGATCTGCTAAATTTGGCAAGGATAAAAATCCGCTGCTTCCTACCCGCTTGGGGGCTGAAGATGGCTGAGGAGTTTCTAAGTCCCGATCTCGAAGTTCCTCGAATAAACCTTTGCTTTTTACTACTGATGAATTTAACAAGTTTAGTTCAGAAGCAGTAGAGCCATTAAACTGATTGACTAGCACTGGTAAGCTGTCGATTTCAGCCGCAATGGCGGTATCTTCAGCAGATAGCCCCGATACCGAAGCTGGAGTGTTTGAGGCTGGTTCTTCTTCGCCATCTATGCTCAACCTTTCTGGATTTACCGAGACCTCCCAGATAAATAACCCCCCCGCACACAGCACGGCTAAGGGAGCCCAAACTGCGGGTTGCGTCCAGTGGCGCAACCGCGCTATTAGATAGCGGACAGATGTAGGAAATCGCTTAAAAATTGACATAGTTTTGCTTCCATCCGATCGTGCGGATTTAAAACTATTTTTCCTAGTCTACCATATCAATCTTGATTATTTTTGCTATGCCGGGATAAGTGCGATCGGGAGCATCTCGGTTTGGCTTTTACTGTCGGTGTGCGATCGTCCGGCTGGCTATATTTATAGATTTTGCTGTGCGGGACGGAGCAAAGTCCCAAAAAACGCTTTTTACTTTCTGCAGAGATGCTCCGAGTACGATCAAACTTTTGATTGAAAGTTGCGAAAGCTCAATGCAACCGATGAAAATCAATAAAGCACTGGTAGAAATATGTCTTGCTTTCCTTAAATCAAGGGGCATAAGATGATAAAATATTATGGGGTGCTGTGCCCGGTCTGCCGGGTCGGTCAGCAGATCGACCTCAAACCAAAATGTCAAGGTAAAATTGGCAATTGCTGAGAATAACACCCAAGGAAAGTGGAGAGGAAATTAATGAAAAAAGTAGTTGAAGTATTAGCAAATCGGGAACAACTAATAGATCGATCGCTGGAGATTGTGCTGTCGAAAATCTCAGAAGCCATAGCAGAACGCGGACTTTGTACGATCGCCGCAGCGGGCGGAAGCACACCGGAACCGCTCTACAGAGCGATCGCAGCCCAAGACCTGCCTTGGGAGAAAATTCACGTTTTCTGGGGCGACGAACGCTACGTTCCCCCAGAACACCCAGACAGCAATCAAAAAATGGCGCGCCTCGCGTGGCTCGATCGAGTGAATATCCCCGCCAGCAACATCCACCCCATGCCCACAGGCGCCGGCGACCCCGCAGCAGACGCGGCGGCGCACCAAACCGAATTGCAGCAGTTCTTCAAAGTATCCGAGGGCGAGTTTCCTGCCTTCGACATCATTTTATTGGGCATAGGAGACGACGCCCACACAGCCTCTCTATTTCCCGGCACAGAAGCCTTGGAAGTCCGCGATGCCCTAGTAACTGTCGGCAACAAAGACGGTCAACCGCGCATTACCTTTACAGTCCCCTTAATCAACCGGGCCCGGTGCGTCATCTTCATGGTCGCAGGAGCCAGCAAACAACCCGCCCTTGCTCAAATTTTTGCCCCCGCAGCCGACGACATGACTTATCCAGCCAGACTCGTTCAACCAGAAGGCGAGCTTTGGTGGCTGCTCGATGCGGCGGCTGGCGAAGCAGTAAAATAGCCGACAGAGCCGCAAGCGTGCCAACACAGTCAGCATTATCACTAACTCCATCTTGCCCATCACAGCTAACGTCACGGCGTCAGCTCAGTTGCTACTATTAGCGAAGCAATATAAGAATTGTGGCTGTTAAAGTTAAAATTTGACCATATACACGAGTATTTTTATGAGGCTGATTTGAAAATCTGGCCGATAGCAAGGAGAAATCGATGATTGTCTGTCCCAATTGCAATCACCATAACCCCGACGGGGCCAGCCAGTGTGAGGCTTGCTACACGCCTTTACCTGTTACCGCAAGTTGCTCGAACTGCGGTGCAGCAGTTCAGACAGATGCAGCATTTTGCGGCCAGTGTGGCTTTAACTTGCGTCCGGGTTCCATAGTTCCAGAAGTTGAGGTGACAGTACCGTCCCCCTCACCTGTAGGCCCGACAGTGGTATCGTCACCGGCGCCGGATTTAGTCCCACCCGATCCCCTGATGGCGGAACCTCTAGTTACCCTGAATAAGGGCCTTAACTTGGAAAAAACTCCCGCCAGCATTCCGACGATTCCCGATCCCCCGCCATCGCCCTCGGTTCCTGTTACAACTGAATCGGTGGCAACACCAGTAAATATCTCTCCTACGGTTCCGGGCCCACAGCCAGCAGGTGTAGCTAAAACTCAACTGCAACAGCAGTCGGCCCGCCTGCTACACGTTCAGACAAATACGCCGATGGAATTGCCTCACAGTCTGTCTGTGGTTCACATAGGCAAGCCAAATGACTTAGTACCGCCGGATATTGATGTTTCGGGATTTGCTAATTCTGAGATAGTTTCTCGGGTACACGCAAATCTCCGGGTGGAGGGAGATGCTTGCTACCTAGAAGATGTAGGCAGTTCCAACGGCACTTACGTCAACAATACTCCGCTACCCAAGGGAAACCGCCACCGGTTGCGACCGGGAGACCGCATCTCTCTGGGCAAAGGAGACCTGGTTACGTTTTTATTTCAAATCTCTTAGAGCGAGTTTGGATTGGGCGATCGAAAGTCTAAAATCTAAAATCGCATATTAAGGCGCTCTACCAAAACTCAATGCTGCCAATGTGATTAAGCTGACCTTGCTACATCCACTCCAGTCTATACCCGTCCGCAGTTGGATCTTTGAAGACGAGCAGGTCGTCCGGATCGGGCGCTCGACCGAAAACCACGTCGTTCTTTTTAGCGCTGTGGTTTCTCGTCGCCACATCGAATTGCGGCGCAGCGGCATAACTTGGGAACTGATCAATTTAGGTACCAACGGCACTTACCTCGATGGTAAGCCGATCGCTAAGGTTCCCATTGTGGACGGTCTGATCGTTCACTTGGCTCGCTCAGGGCCGAAAATTCAAATCAACGTAGGTCCGAATCAGTCCTCAGTCCAGTTAGGACAAATTAGCGTCAAGCCCAGGGAGGCTAAGGAAATTAACGCTCCCTCGGGCGGCGTGCACATTAGCACGATTCCTGTTCCCGACCAAAAAGAAGTTGGCACTTCCAGGGAAGAGGAGGAGTTAACCGAGGCAGATAATAATCGCCATTATTCGGAAGAAGAATATTAAATCGGCTTCTTTGGACGATCGACATTTTTCAAAGGCGGCACTCAGGAGTTTATTTATGAGTACATCACCACAGATTGTTAGGCGCAGCGAACTGCTCAACCGACGCACGATCGACCGCAGAACGGCGGAAGAGGTCGGCAGGGTAGATCGAGTTTGGCTCGATGCTCACTCCCAGCGCGCGATCGGCTTTACTTGCAAGTCGGGACTTTTGGGCAGCAAAAAAACTTGGTTCGCTTGGGCGCAAGTTGATACGGTGGGGGAAAATGTTTTTGTCACCATTAACCCGGAACTGCCGGAATTGCATCAGCCGGAACAAGCTGTTTGTCCGATCGGCCTTGAGGTGCTCACGGACGCTGGGAATAAGGCAGGTGCAGTGGTTGACTACCTATTTGATGTCCGCACGGGTTCAGTCACCCACTACCTATTTAAATCGAGCGGCTGGCGCGGTGTTTTAGACGACATTTACTTGTTACCTGTGGCAGCTATTTCGACTATCGGCAGCAAGCGGGCGATAGTCTCTGAAGCTGCTGTATCGGAGCCAGTGCAGTACGCGGAGGGACTGCACAAAAAAGTCGGTCTGGTAGCAGAGTTTTTACAGGAAGATTTCGACAGAACTCTCAAAAATGTGGCAGGTGTGAAGCGGGGCGCTCAAAGTCTGGCGGAAAAATTCCAAGATAAAGCTCTCGAAGTCAGGGATGTAGCTCAAGAAAAAGTTGCAGAGTTGAAGCGGCAAAGGCAAGAATCTGTCCGACCAGAGCCGAACCCGGAGCCGCCCGACTTAGATTTGAGCTGAAGTTTGGCCTTCCCGCTCGCCGGGGGACTAATTGCCGATCACATTTGGGGATCGCGCGCGCGAGGAAGGTCGATCGGTATTTTCGCTATGAGAGATTGATGCGTTGTCGCTCAAAATTCCAGTGCTGCTCAAAGCATTGTATTTTAAATGTATCGCATCAATAAGGAAAATGTTAGCAACTCAAAAAGACCTATGCTGTTGGATACAATCAACAAGTATTTTATCTAGAGACCCCAGGATTAATAATGGGTTAACTTCTTGCTTTATAAACAGCGAGTCGTTGAGCAGTGACTGTCGCCCGAGCGAGAACTCGAATCAGCGCTGCAACCAGCGCGGGTCTGAGTTAAATTCTCTGGTTCGTCAGCGGGAAAAGCGTGATTTGGCCGATCAAATCGAGCGGCTCACCCATGCGAACAATCGCTCCCTCCCAGACCACATTAATCAAGCGGTTAATACCGCTATCAATCACTGGGACGTTCACCTGATTAATAACATCGTGTTTGCTTGTTACCGAGGACAGCAAAAATTTGCGCCTGCGCCAAAAGCTAACCATCAAAAGTTTGTTCAAATGCCTCAAGCAGCCAAAAGTTCAACTTTTACGGCAGAGCGAGGGAATCATGGCGCACTGACGACGCCTTTAAAAATCACATTTTTTGCAGTTTTCTCCCAAAAAATCTCTCTGGAAGTATCCCCGTTTCTGTCTGGCGGTGGAGTGTCAAAACATCAGTGATTACCTTAACTCTTTTACATCCTATCCAGTCTGTCGCGGTTCAAAGTTGGTGTTTTGAATCAGAACCGGTGGTTCGGATCGGTCGATCGAACGACAATGATGTAATTATTTACAGCGCTGTAGTTTCCCGCCACCACGTAGAGCTGTGGAATCACGCCCAGGGCTGGGAAATTATTAATTTTGGTGCTAACGGCACTTATGTAGATGATAGACCGATCGCTCAGGTGTCCGTTGTGGACGGGATGACAATTCGCTTGGGCAATTCCGGGCCAAAAATCAGGATTCGGGTGGCCGCCACGAATCAACCGGGCAAAATAATCAAGCCACCACAGCGCGAACTCCGCCAAAACGACGAAGTTTCAAAAGACAGGTCAACAGCTTGGCCTGGGGGCGTGGGAATCATCGAAGACGATGAACATGGGGGGCTGACTCACATCGATCTTGACTGACCAGCAGCTATATCTCCCTGCTGGCTAGTTCCAACAAAGCGACCGATGCCCAATTCGAGCGTCTAACTAATATTGTGGTAAGTGGCCTGATTTGTGCCTAAATATCCCTATACATTAATTAACAGGTTCTGTTGTAGAATGTCAGCCTTCTAAAGATAAGATTGGGGGGAGATCGATCGATATTAGCTCACTTTCCCTGTTTGCCCAGCGGCGGTAATCTAAGAGCAACTGGTACATCAACCGCTGTTTCACGCTCAGCAGTACGCTCTTGAGCAAAGCATTCCCCGTTGCTTCTAAAATGGGTTTGGGCGTCAGCCAAAACGGCGGCGGTAATTCTACTTGCACTTCCAAATCCGCTTTTCCCTTCAAGTATGCTACCCCGCTGCTTTGGTGTACACAAAGCTTTCCTTTGAGATTGAGAGCAAAGCGATCGTTTATATAACCTACGCCACGAATGTCGCAGGCGACGGACTCCAAATTGATTGTGCCATCCGACTCAGCCCACACCCTCATGTCTACTGTGGGTTGAATGCTCAGCATCATAAATTGTAACGGTCGCATTTTTAGGCGGAAACAGTCATCGCTTAGCTGTTCTGTGCGACTTTGATCGACAAGGGCGTTCACCAGTCGCCTTGGCTGGCGCAGATAATGTTGAATGGGAACTCGTTCCTCTGGTACGGCGATCTCAACGGATTGGGAAGAATTAAAGCGGATATACATGAGAAAATATCAAAATAAAGGATTCCTAAGCATATCTTAATAAAGTATCACCTTTTTTAAGGTGACATAAGTCGCGCACTAAGTCGCGAACCCAGCAATGTCATCCGAGAAATCACTGAGAAAACCTTTCGCGACATCGCTAATTTTTCATCATACTTCGTAGCTGATGAGAGTAAAGCAAACATTTGTAACCTAAAATTGCCTCTAAATGAAAATTTCTATCGCACATCTCGGCCCTGTTGGTACAAATGCAGAAACAGCGGCTCTAGCTTATGTCAATTGGTTGAGCTTGGAAACTAACTTGGAATGCACCCTATGTCCTTATTCCACCATTTCCCAAGCGCTAGAGGCATCTGCCGTAGGGCAGGTTGACTATTCAGTTGTACCCGTCGAAAATTCGATCGAAGGCAGCGTGACTGTCACCTTAGATACACTGTGGCGACTCGATCAACTCCGCATTCAACACGCCTTAGTTTTGCCAATTTCCCACGCCCTGGTGTCTAATGCTAAAAATTTTAACGAGATTCACAAAGTTTACTCTCACCCGCAAGCGCTAGCTCAGTGTCAGGTATGGTTGGGGCAGTTTATTCCCTCAGCTCAATTAATTCCGGCCAATTCAACCACAGAAGCATTGCAATATCTGGAAGATAGAAATGTAGCAGCGATTTCTTCGCCAAGAGCGGCTGAACTTTACAATTTGCCAGTGTTAGCTCACCCCATTAATGATTATCCCGATAATTACACTCGCTTTTGGGTACTCAGCAGGAGTGGTGGAGAAATTGGAAACGTAGAATCAGGGGCTCGCTCCTCCATTAAATCCATTACACAATCTGCTCCTGAGTTGATCCTCGATGCTTCACCGTCTAATTGCACCCATACCTCACTAGCTTTTAGCGTACCTGCCAATATGCCGGGAGCACTGGTAAAACCTTTGCAAGTATTTGCCAGTCGGGGTATTAATTTAAGTCGGATTGAATCTAGACCGACTAAAAGATCGCTCGGAGAATATATTTTCTTTATGGACGTTGAGGCTAACGCCTGCCAAGCATTTGTTCGCTCTGCACTCGAAGAATTAAAAAATCACACAGAAACTTTAAAAATCTTTGGTTGCTACAATGTACTGTCAGTAGTATAATTTTCTTTTATGTAGTATACTTTTTAAGTCAAGCTTAGGAGGCTGGTGAGATGAATGCTGATGAACTTCTCAAACGATACGCAGCCGGAGAAAGAAATTTTCATGAAACAAACTTGAAAGAGGCTTCTTTGCGAGAAGCTTTCCTAACTCATATTAATCTAGCCTGCGCGAATCTCAAAGAAATAAATTTTGCTTTGGCAAACTTAAGGGGGGCAAACTTAATAGCTGCCAAGCTCAAGAATGCTTGCCTGGTGATGACAAAACTCAATGGAGCTAACCTGAGCCGAGCCGATCTAAGTTTCGCACGATTAACAGGAGCCGACATGATTGAGGCAAACTTGGACAACGCCAACTTGAGCGACACCAAAATGATTGGTGTTAATTTGAGCGGAGCATCCTTGTACGCCGCAAACCTGATGGAAGCGAATCTCCTAGATGCTTGCTTGGACAATACCAACCTCGAAAAAGCCCATCTAAGCGAGGCTAAACTGCGGGGAGCGAGTCTGATAAAAGCCAACTTGAGAAATGCTTTCTTGTGTGAAAGTAACCTTGAGGGCGCAGATTTGAGAGAAGCTGATTTGAGCGGTGCTAATTTGAGCGGCGCATTTTTATGCGGTGCTAATTTTGAGGGAGCTAAGCTAGATGAGGCAATTTTAAGTGGGGCAATACATTTTTGCGTCAGACAAGTTTGATATCACGCAATATATAACCGGAGAATCCGACAACTAAGGACTAAAAAATATACTATTGACTTGGCTGAAAGTGAAGTCAATTTGCTGCTGTACCTTAGCAAAATGAAGCTGCATCTTGAGGATCTCTTTCTTGGAATTAGCTTGAGCAATCTTACTTTCCAAAGCCAGCAAGTTGCGGTTGAGATTTTCTACTCGCACAGTTTGGTAGTCTAAGTCAATTTTTAGTTCTGCTGCCTGATCGAATTGAACCTGCTTGCGAACCACGGCGAGGCGGACTGAATTTTCATCCTGTGTCTGAAGAGCTAGCAAAGCTCGCTGCTGCCACTGGTTGGCTTGAGATTCAGCTTGATTGTACAGCCACTGAATCCGCAGTTGGGCGGAAATCGCAATGCCAACAGCCTGACGCAGTTCTTTGAGAGGTTCCTGAATTTCTAAGATTAATAGTTCCCAAAGATTCATCAATTCAGTGGTAAATTCTTCGCGTGCTACAGAGGCTACCAGTGCTTCTAATAGCAACAAATTTGGTTGCATCTGCTGCGAAATTGTCTCAAATATTAACTGTGCTTCGGACATTTGCCGATCGTAATTTTTTTCTGAGACTGCACCGGATGAGTGCTTTAATATTTTTTCCGTGCTGTCTAACTCTGCTTCTGAATCTGAACTTGAAGCTACAAAAGCCTGTAATTTTTCGCGGGCGATCGAATTCAGCCTTTGTCGAAGCAAATCGCAGGCCGCCCGCTGCACTGGTCCTGTTTCGCTTTGACAAATCTTGATGACTATTTTTAAGCCGGCATCGCCGTAATTCAAGGTCTCTCTCAGGGCGGCCATTCGATGTTCGTTGACAGAACTAGACAGCCGATGTTTAACTCCTGCTAGTCCGCCGAGCACTACACCGCCCACAGGAGGTGGCAGTTGACCGCCTCTAACTGCATCGTATGGTTTCGGTTGGTCGTGATTGTCTAACACAAGCATTTACTGCTATAAGGAACCTATCCGAACCTGTTTGAAGTTAAGAATTAAACAGATACCAGTTCCAAAAAAGAATGGAACTGTACGCCATCTCCAAACCCTTAGTTCATAACTCATTCCCAATCGAAAATTGAAAATCGAAAATGGTATGATTTGTGTGTAATTCTTTCTTCAATGCAGGTTAAACCGATCGTACTTTTTTCCTGCGCCCATTGGCTACTTGAGCGTATCTTTAAGTACAGTCCTCGCTGCCAAATGATTGCGAGTAGAAGTCAAAATTTCGGTTTCGCGTTCCAATCTCGCAGCAGTATCTTGCAATTCTAAAAGAGTTTGCTGTTCTGTCGCTGCGCCGTAAAGGTAGCTGGCTACCCAGTAGGACAATTCTGTAGGCAAACTGGGAATGTCTTCGGGCAGGTCGATCGGCTGATCCATCAATTTGCTGGAGAGGCGAACTACATCTCTCAGCAGTTGTTCGACATCTTTTCCCAAAGGTCTGAGGTCTTTTTGCGGCGGTTCGTCTTCGATCCATTCTACTAGACCGACTAAATAGGGTTTTTCCCGAACGGCGTCGAGCACTCGGAACCGCTGCTGCCCGAGAGTCATAATTTTCATGCGATCGTCGGGCAGGCGTTGGCAGTGAATCACTTCGGCGCAACAGCCAACGGCAGAGACTTTGTTTTGGTTGGGGTCCCACATGAGTACACCGAAACGCCGATCGCCCTCCAGAATCGTATTCATCATGATTCGATAGCGAAACTCGAAGATTTGCAGTGGGAGTGGCCTACCTGGAAATAGAACCACTTCCGGCAACGGAAATAAGGGGAGTTCGCGAACTGCTACAGAGGAAGAGGATGCCATTGTCGCTCAAAAGTGACGGTACTTGCGCTTATTTTTCTTACTTTAACTGATTAAAGGCAATTCCGGGGCAGGAGCGATCGGGCTTTTTCGCTCGCAACGGAAGCGACGGCGAGCTATCTCCGGTGCTGGCAGCTTGACAAAGGCGTTATTTCGTCAAAATGTTAAATATACCTTTTTGGTAAACTAAGTGAGTCCAAAGGCGATGATAGCGACTGCTAAAGGAGCATTTTTGTAGTGATCGCGCCTTAATTAAGAATAATTATTTAAGTTCGTGTCGGAGCAGAAATTTTTGCTAATTATTAACTAATAACTAATACCTAATAACTAATGACTAGGAAAATTTCAACAAAAAGAAGGAACAATTTATTTAATCTTTGTTCCTTCTTTCCGAGTTTTCGATAACTCAATCTACAGCTTGACTTCGATATCTACGCCGGCTGGCAAATCCAATTTCATCAAAGCGTCAATTGTTTTCGCCGATGGCTGGTGAATGTCGATAATCCGGCGGTGCGTGCGGGTTTCAAAGTGTTCGCGAGAATCTTTGTCTACGTGGGGCGATCGCAGCAAGCAGTAAATCCGGCGTTTGGTGGGCAAAGGAATCGGGCCGATCGCTGTGGCTGCTGTCCGATTTGCTGTATCTACAATCTTTTCACAGGATGCGTCTAGAATCCGGCGATCGAAAGCTTTGAGGCGAATGCGAATTTTTTGCTGTTGAATTGTTGCCATTTTTGTTTCTTGAATTTTCTAGGTTCAGTTTGTTGTTTGTTGTCTGTTGCCTGTTTGCAGTTGTTTTTGGGCTAACTGCTAACTGAGGACTCATGACTAATCCCTAATCACTAAATAGCAGAAAAGCCTAATTTTATTTCGCGGCTTTTCTGCTATTTAAGCTGTTATCGGAGTCCTACTTGAGGATTTTGGAAACAACGCCGGCGCCGACGGTGCGGCCGCCTTCGCGGATAGCGAAGCGCATTCCTTGTTCGATCGCGATCGGGTGAATCAACTCAACAGTCATTTTGATCCGGTCACCGGGCATCACCATTTCTGCTTCACTACCGTCATCAGCGGTGAATTGTGCGATCGTGCCGGTCACGTCAGTGGTACGGACGTAGAATTGAGGGCGATATCCAGAGAAAAAGGGCGTGTGCCGACCGCCTTCTTCCTTCTTCAGGATGTACACTTCAGATTCAAACTGAGTGTGAGGCATGATGCTTTTCGGCTTGGCAATCACCATTCCGCGTTCAATATCCGCCTTTAAAATCCCCCGTAGCAGTAGACCCACGTTGTCGCCGGCCAAACCTTCATCCAACTGCTTGGTGAACATTTCCACACCAGTCACCGTAGTGCTGCGAGTGTCCTTAAGACCCACCAATTCGACTGTTTCGCCGACTTTGATTGTGCCGCGCTCAATCCGACCAGTAGCAACAGTACCGCGACCCGTAATCGAGAATACATCTTCTACAGCCATCAAGAAAGGCTTGTCAATTTCGCGCTCTGGCGTGGGGATGTAAGCATCTACTTCTTCCATCAGCTTGTAGATTTTGTCAACCCACTCATTTTCGCCCTTGACAGTCTTGGGATTAGCAAGCATCGCTTCGAGAGCTTTCAATCCCGAACCTGTGACGATGGGGATGTCATCGCCCGGAAAATCGTAAGAGCTCAAAAGTTCGCGAACTTCCAGTTCTACCAATTCCAAAAGTTCAGCATCATCCACCATGTCTTCTTTGTTCAAGAACACAACCAAGCTGGGAACGCCAACTTGCTTAGCTAGCAGGATGTGTTCGCGAGTTTGAGGCATGGGGCCGTCTGCTGCTGACACTACTAGGATGCCGCCGTCCATTTGAGCAGCACCGGTGATCATGTTTTTCACATAGTCAGCGTGTCCGGGGCAATCTACGTGGGCATAGTGCCGACCTGTGGTTTCGTATTCCACGTGAGCAGTATTAATCGTAATACCCCGTGCTTTTTCTTCTGGCGCAGCGTCGATGTCGGCGTAGTTCTTAGCCTTTGCTTGACCTAGTGCAGAGAGAGTCATCGTAATCGCGGCGGTCAAAGTTGTTTTGCCGTGGTCAACGTGACCGATCGTGCCGATGTTTACGTGGGGTTTATTCCGTTCAAATTTTGCGCGTGCCATTCTTGATCTGTTCCTTGTTTCTTTTAGCGATTTTAGACTTTAGATTTTAGATTCTAGACTTTGGATTTAATCCAAAATCCAAAATCTAAAATCTAAAATCATTAGTTTCCTTTGTTCTTAGCGATAATGGCTTCAGCCACGTTTCGCGGCACTTCTTCGTAATGGCTGAATTCCATTGTGAAGATGCCTCGACCTTGGGTTTTCGAGCGGATGTCGGTGGCGTAACCAAACATTTCTGCTAGTGGAACTTTTACAGAAACTTTGGCTATCCCCTGATCCGTCTCTTGACCTTCGATCTGACCCCGACGCGAGTTGAGGTCTCCGATGACGTTCCCGATGTAATCTTCGGGAACTTCAACCTCTACTTTCATCATAGGCTCTAGCAGCACTGGCGACGCCTTCATCACGGCTTCTTTGATCGCCATTGAACCGGCGATCTTAAATGCCATTTCTGAGGAGTCTACGTCGTGGAAAGACCCGTCTACCATAGTAGCTTTGAGGTCAATCACGGGATACCCTGCTACAATACCTGATTCGCAGGCTTCTTTCATCCCTTGTTCTGCCGGGCCGATGTACTCTTTGGGTACAGTGCCACCAACAATTTTGGAGACAAATTCAAAGCCGCTTCCGACTTCGGTGGGTTCTAGTTCGATCACAACGTGACCGTACTGACCTTTACCGCCACTTTGGCGGATAAATTTACCTTCGGCGCGGACGGATTTGCGAATGGTTTCACGGTAGGCTACTTGTGGCTGACCCACGTTGGCTTCTACTTTGAATTCCCGCAGCATCCTGTCTACCAGGATTTCCAGGTGCAGTTCGCCCATGCCGGCGATGACTGTCTGGTTGGTTTCTGGGTCAACGTTGACTCGGAAGGTGGGGTCTTCTTCCGAGAGCGACTGGAGGGCTTTGGAGAGCTTCTCCATGTCTTGTTTGGTTTTGGGTTCGACAGCCACCGAGATCACTGGCTCTGGAATAAACAGAGATTCCAGAATCACTGGCGCTCCTTCTTCGCAGAGGGTGTCGCCGGTGAAGGTGTCTTTCAAACCCAAGGCTGCTCCCAAGTCTCCTGCCCGCAGTTCCTCAACTTCTATCCGATCGTCCGCTTTGAGTACAATTAGGCGAGAAACCCGCTCTTTTTTGTCTTTGGTGGAGTTCAGGACGTAGGTTCCTTTTTTGAGGATACCGGAGTAGACGCGAACAAAGGTCAGCCGACCGTAGGGGTCAGCCATGATTTTGAATGCCAAGGCTGACAGGGGCGCGCCGTCGTCTGCAAATCGTTCTGCGGTGTCGCCGTTGGGCAGGAGCCCTTGAATTGGGGGAACTTCCAATGGCGACGGCAGGTAGTCGATTACTGCATCCAACAACAACTGAACGCCTTTGTTTTTGAACGCCGAACCACAGAGCATGGGGACGATCGTACCTTCGACAGTGCCGTGACGCAGGGCCAAGCGGATTTCGTCTTCCGTTAACTCTTCGCCTTCGAGGTATTTCTCGGTGAGGGCGTCGTTGGTTTCTGCTACCGACTCGATCAGCTTGGTGCGGTATTCTACGGCTAGATCCTTTACTTCATCGGGGATTTCTACTTCCTCGATGTCGGTTCCCGTGTCGTTGTTGTAGATATAGGCTTTCATGTGCACTAAGTCTACAATTCCCCGGAAGTTTTCTTCACTGCCGATCGGGATTTGGATGGGTACGGCGTTCGCTCTCATTCGATCGCGAATTTGGCCGTAGACTTTGTAGAAGTTTGCCCCCATCCGATCCATTTTGTTGACGAACACGATCCTCGGTACTTTGTACCTATCGGCCTGTCGCCAAACTGTTTCGGATTGCGGCTGCACTCCCCCTACCGAGCAGAACACTGCGATCACTCCGTCGAGCACTCGCATCGAGCGTTCGACTTCGATCGTGAAGTCTACGTGTCCGGGAGTGTCGATGATGTTGATTTTGTAATCTTTCCAACTGGTGGTGATAGCAGCGGCAGTAATCGTAATTCCCCGCTCCCGCTCTTGCTCCATCCAGTCAGTGACTGCTGTTCCCTCGTGCACTTCACCCATTTTGTGAACCATGCCTGAATAGAACAGAATTCTTTCAGTTGTTGTTGTTTTGCCCGCGTCTATGTGGGCTGCGATGCCGATGTTGCGAGTTTTTTCTAGCGGGACGGTACGTGCCACAGCTACCTCCTTAATCTTGTGTTGCTGTTATAATACTATTATACTACACAGTAACCCTATTTTGCACTCCCCAGTGACTTACAAAAGTCTCTGGAGCTTATTGTTACATTTTAATATTTTTTGCAAGATTTGTTTACAAAAATATTAAGGATGCGACATGGAGGATTCAGAGAGTGCATAAATTTTGAGTGCAGGAGTTTTGATTTTGAGAGTTTTGAGTTTGCTTCACGAATCGCAAGTGCGCCAAGAGAAGCAATCTCAACACTCAAAACTTACACTTTCCAATTTCTCACCCGATGCTTTTATACCGCACGATCGCGCTCTTCTCCATGCCCGGTGTTGCAGTTAGTAGCGGTAGTGAGCAAAAGCCTTGTTAGCTTCAGCCATGCGGTGAGTTTCTTCGCGCTTGCGAATAGCACTCCCTGTTTCGTTAGCTGCATCCATCAGTTCGTTGGCTAGCTTGGCTGCCATCGAGCGGCCGGTGCGGGCGCGGGCAAATCTGATCAGCCAGCGGAGGGCGAGGGTGGTACCGCGATCGGAACGCACTTCCATTGGAACTTGGTAGGTGGCGCCACCTACCCGGCGGGCTTTGACTTCTACCAGAGGTGTCGCGTTTTTGACTGCTTTTTCAAACAAGTCTAACGGTTCAGCCCCTGTGCGTTCTTGGATGGTTTTGAGGGCGTCGTAGACGATGCTGGAGGCAACGGATTTTTTGCCGTGCTGCATGATCCGTCTCACCATCATGCTTACCAACCGGCTGTTGTAGGTTGGATCTGGTGGAACTGGACGTTTTTGAATAACTGTGCGGCGAGACATAGTTCTATTTGGGATTTTTGATTTTGAATGATTGAGTTTGGGGTTTTGGGATCACATCTCGATTTTTGACGATCGAGCGTGCAATTGAGCGGCGCGATCGGATTTATTTTTGCTTCCCAACCCCGACGATCGGGCGAGTTCCGTGTTATTTTTTCTCTTTAGGACGCTTGGCCCCGTATTTGGAACGACCCTGCTTGCGGTCTTTCACCCCAGCGGTGTCTAATGTACCCCGAATGATGTGGTATCTAACTCCGGGCAAATCTTTTACCCGACCGCCCCGGATCATTACTACCGAGTGTTCTTGCAAGTTGTGACCGATCCCAGGGATGTAGGCGGTGACTTCAAAACCAGAGGTCAGCCGTACCCGAGCCACCTTCCGCAGCGCCGAGTTGGGTTTTTTCGGGGTGGTCGTGTACACTCTGGTGCAAACTCCGCGGCGCTGGGGGCAACTCTTGAGAGCTGGCGATTTGGTTTTTTTCTGCGTTTGTTCCCGTGCTGAACGGATGAGTTGCTGAATAGTGGGCATGAGTTACGGCATTTCTAGCTTTTTGCTGAATATAGTGATTTGGCTGTATCCGCACTGAAAGTCCCTTCCCCTCTGGGGGGACGGGATGAATGAAAATAATTATGGGTAAGTGAGGATACCAGACTCTATATTGTACACGACGGGTGTTTCTTTGGCAAGAAATTTGCGCGACCCGCGATCAAACTTCCTTCCTTGCTGCAAGTTGTCCAGGGGCGAGCGCAACGGGAGAATGGTATGTGACATCTTATAATTTAGGCGCAACTATGATGATTTTCAGAGCCGTCAGCAAAATTTATGACGATCGCAATATCGCGCTTTTTCGATCAAATTACGATTGTGAGGAGAAGTGCATTAACTCCTGCCTGGGATCGCATCACAGTCTATAGCCGATCTACATCACATAAAATTATCTAAAACTGCCGGACAATAAGAAATATACATTGAGTTGACTGCAGATGACAACCAAAGCTTATATTCCTGAATATAAAATTTCCGAACTTTACTTGAATATTTGGAAATCCGGTAAGATCGATCGGACTGTGTTCCAGCAAATTCAATACGCAATTAATTCTCACAGTTTAAAAAGTTCAGAGGATAGAAAAATTGTCAGCAGGCTGCTGTATGCAGTACGGCGGGGATGGGTGTCAGTGATGGACTGAGTTACTTGGGAATTTTGACTCAGGGCGCGAGATTGCTTGGTAACTCCCCCGACCTAGCTGCGTCAATGAGTTTTGTGATTGCCACCCACCTGCCACCCACAGAGCATAACGCACACGGGGTGCATGAGTTGTGAGCTAAAATCTCCTCCATAAAATTAGAGGACTCCCAAATAGATGCACCGCTCTTAAAAGGAAATATTAAGGTAAAAGGACAGGGTATGTTTAATTCTACAGAACTGCTGATCGAGGCTTTCATCGAACAACTTCAGAACGGGTACAGCCGCACTTACGGAGGCTACAAATCAGACTATGCTGACATTATTGCCTGGGTGGGGGCAATGGCGTTAGAAAACATCGCCAACAGCGACGCTCTTTATCACAATGTAGAACACGCCATTTGCATTAGCTTAGTCGGTCAAGAAATCTTGCGGGGAAAACACATTCGCAAGGGCGGAGTTTCCTGCGAAGATTGGCTGCACTTCATCATTTCTTTGCTGTGCCAAGACATCGGATATGTCAAAGGAGTTTGCCGGCAAGACCAAGAATCAGAAGGATTGTATGCTACTGGAAAAGATGGCATGAGAATTGCACTTGCTCCCGGTGCAACAGCGGCTAGCTTAGCTCCTTACCGAGTTGACAGAGCTAAATTGTTCATTGACGAGCGCTTCGGCAACCACAAGCTAATTAATGCTGAGATAATTAAGCAGAACATAGAACAGACTCGTTTCTCGGTGCTTGACGGCAACACTGACGAGGATGCAGGTAATTATTCTAGTTTAGTGCGCGGTGCTGACTTGATAGGTCAGCTCAGCAACCCGCAATATTTGCAGAAAATTGGCGCGCTGTTTTACGAGTTGGAAGAAAGCGGTGCTACTAAAGTTTTGGGCTATCGACATCCGGGCGACCTGCTGCAAAGCTACTCTAAGTTTTACTGGAGCGGCATTTATCCTCACATCAGTGAATCTCTCGGTTACTTGCAGTTGACGCAGGAAGGCAAACAGATTGTTGCTAGTTTGTACGCTAACATATTTCGGATGGAACACCAACGTTGCGATTCTTCTGAGGTTGCTTGATTGCAAAAGTGAATTCACTCGTCAGCAGTTAGCAGTCTGTTGTCAGTTGTCATTGGGTATTTGTAGGTGCTAATAACTAACAGCTCATAACGAATAACAAAGCACAAATTACCAATGACCACCAATTCCCGATTACCGAAGTGTATTTCATCCCTATCAACTACTTTCTTCCTCCATTTCCGAATGATATCTGGGACACAACCAATTGCTGGGTACCAAAGAAGGCCATCCCTCCCGTAGCGCTTCCAAACAAACAGCTCGCACAGTTAATTGACAGTCAAGCAGTTCTACCCCAGCTTTTTCAACTTGCTTTTTGCCAATTCTTAAAATAGATTCATCGCTAAATTCAAAGGTTTTGTGACACTGAATGCAAACCAGGTGGTGGTGGTGGTGCAATTCGGGAAAATTCAGTTCGTAATGTTTGTGTCCTTCTGCTAATTCTAGTTCACGCAAAATTCCTATCCTTGCTAATAAATGCAGCGTTCTGTAGACAGTAGACAAGCCTATTCGTTCTCCTTGATTCTGCAAAGTCTTGTATAATTCTTCCGCACTTAAATGATTGCCTTGTGGCAGATTTTGAAAAACACTCAAAATAGTTTCTCGCTGGGGAGTCAGGCGGCAGCCTCTTTGGTTGAGTTCGACCTTGAGTGAGTTAGCACTGTATAAATTCATGTCGGAAAAAATAAATAAGTTGAGCGATGATTGTCATGGATTATCTGTTATTTATTCGTGCTATTTTTTAGAGGCTCCTAAAGTATATTTTCCGTGATAATCCATATAAATCTAGACTCCCCCTTTAGTCCAGGGTAAGCTGCTAGCCACCTATCCCCCTTGCTAAAAGTGGAATTAAAAAAGTTGTTTTCGGTATTTCTTCGTAATTTTTGTGAAGTTGAGAGCAATGTTGCGAATAAGCATTGGTAAAACAAGTCTTAGGTTCAAAGTCAGTGCAACCGATCGCATCTTCAGTACAAGCAACGCACGGGCGCACTGTAAATGTGAGGCGCTAGTCCTTAGTAAAAAAATCCCAATAACAAGGAAAAGGAATTGGATACAAGCGCTTGATTTGATGGACTCCTTCTGGCAATGTTACGGACAGACTCCACAAAAATAGTCAAAGTGGCAATACATAACTATTAGAAAAAGACAGTCATAAACCACCCAAATACATAGCTTTGGCCACCAACAAGAAGGTAGCGACACCCAGCAAAACTAGGCGGATGCCCAAGATGGTGGTCATTTTGTCTGCGTCTTCCCATGTGTAGCCAAAAAAATAAGTTCTTGCTTCGAGGGTTGCTGGCCCTTTGAGCGAGTGAAAGATGTCGCCGAAGCAGAGAAAGGCTGAGCTGATTAGGTGAATCGCCCTAACGGCGAAGTACGGATCAGTATCGCCAATTTTGCCTCCCGCACCGCCGCCCCAGCCGAGTCTGGCTAGGTTTGGCAACAGGATTAAGCCTTGTTCGTACATGGGCAATTCTGGGTTAAAGCGGGAAAGCTCTAATAGGGTATAGGCTCCCGCCCAGAAGACGATGAGGCCGGCGTGGGCGACGTGGGTACCTAGCAAACGGCCGGAAGGTTGATTAAGGGGGCGTTGCCAACCCACGAGGGAAATGATTTTCCTTCGGCTGGGAAGGATTTTTTTGCCATGCTGGTCACGGCGATTTACCTCTTGAGAAAGATGCCAGGGGAGTTTTAAGCGATCGCAGGTTATTGATATAGATAATCAACAATTTTAGTAGTTTCGTCAAGGGGTATTTGAGAAAAATTTTCACTGATTTGAGTTCAGGTATGTAAATCAGTAGGAAAAAAGCTCGTTATATGACGGTTATGACTGTTTTTGGCGCTTGAGCGGAGTTTGGCTTCTAGTTAGCAAAAATAGCAGCTAAAGGAATATCTCAAAATTTATTGATAAATAATATTATTAAAGAGTATTATGGCGAGAGTATTGTTTAAGTAGGTATCCCATCCTCTCGGAAAAGACAAGGTGGAAAAAGAAATCCGGTACTTTCCTATGGACAAGCTTCTCTAAAAGTATGGTTAGAGGGGGGCGCGGGATTGTTTTTTTCCGAATCAAGAGAGTTAATGCCTACTTGTTGACATATTCATCTCAAACTCCAAACAACCAAGCCTGAGAGCAAATGCTCTCAGGCTTTTCTAGCGGGATTTTTAACTGCTTGTTGCATTTGGCGCGCTAGCTCACGCAGAGGATTTGGTTTCTTCAGCTACTTGCTCGTTGTTGGGCAACTCCAGGCAATAACCAGCCCCGTATACGGTTTTGATGTACCGAGGATGTCGGGGATCGGGTTCCATCTTGGTTCTCAGGTGTCTGATGTGTACACGAATAGTTTCGATATCGTCGTCGGGGTCGTAACCCCACACTTCTTTGAGAATTTCGCTGGGAGAGACTGTCTGACCGTGGCGCTGAAGCAAGCAGTGCAGCAACTCAAACTCTAGGTGGGTCAGTTTGACGGTCATATCGTACCAAACAGCTTCAAACCTTTCCGGGACAAGGGTCAGGGGGCCGTAATTCAGGATTTCGGAGTGTTTGGCAGCTTGGGGGATGCGGTCTGTGCGCCTTAGTAGAGCTCGCACTCGGGCTAGCATCTCTTCTAGTTCAAAGGGTTTGGTCAGGTAGTCATCGGCGCCGGAGTTGAAGCCTTCTACTTTGTCTTGAGTTTGACTTAAGGCGGTCAACATCAAGACGGGAATGTCTGAGGTGCGCTCGTCACGCCGCAAACGCTGACATACGGTGAATCCGTCTACTCTAGGCAGCATGAGGTCTAGCATGATCAGGTCGGGGAGCAGTTGTATTGCTAGTGCCTGACCTTTGATGCCGTCTTCTGCCTGGGTGACTTCGTAGCCAGCCATTTCTAGGTTGACTGCTACGAGTTCGGCGATCGCCGCGTCATCATCAATAACAAGTATCCGAGGCATCATTATTTATCTCACCGCTAACCGAATGGCAGATCCTACAGCCTTCTGGGGGTTCCAGGTAACTTTAACGAACAATTTTTTAATTTTAAGCTTCATTAAGGATGATAAGGTTGATTAAGAACTCTCGGGGCTCTGTAAATATTCTTGTACTTATTATAAGCCCTAAGAGCGCATATCAGAAAACTGTTTGTCCCAAATCTTGCTGGGGGCAGATTCTTGGTCGGGAAGAACAGCCTTAACTTTTGCAGCGTGCGCCTGGGGCTTCACAGGATCGCCCTAACGGTAGTCCGCGTTTTCCATAACCCTGTTAACCGTTAACTGTAATTTTTTTAAGTTAGTTAATTTTGCTGATAAAATTTTGGTGTTTTTTGAGGGTGTATGGCTTGCTTTTTTGGGGAATTGACGGTATTATTAAATAATATCAATACAAATATTTATAAAAAACTAAACTAGATTAACATCTTTAAATCATATGATATAAAAGTCAAATAATCAATCCCGCAACCTGACAATTTTTGGGCAATTTTTTGCCTGGTTGGCTAATTTTTTTCTCGGCCTGGAATCCGCAAAACAACCGATAACAACTGCTTGCATACCTACTGAGGGCGAGTTTCCGATCGAGCTGGCTGAGTATTTTGCTTGGGAAGAGTGGCCTTAGAGCCTAATTTTTGGAAATAAAGACTGCCGATGGTGGCTAAAAATATTGTGTAAGCGGCTGCTTGGACGAGATAAAGTCGATCTCTGTATCCAAAAAGTGCTTTGAGAAGCACTCCTGGAAATTGTCGATCGGGCAAAATTTCTGCTGCATTCCACACCATAGGCCCTAAAATACAAGAGTGGAGTGGTGCCAGGCGATCGTAATAAACACAAATTGCTGCATATTTGCTATTCATCTGTGACAAAATGCCAGCGGCTTGGTCAAAATGCTTGAGTGCAGATACTGCCAAACCTGCCACGATTAACAGCAACAAAATCCCCATAAACTTGAAAAACAGGCGGATGTCAATTGTTACGCCCCACTTGAACAGTAGCGCGCCAATGATTGCCGCCCCTGTCAAACCGCCCAAAGCTCCCAAAGCGGGAATCAAACCTTGTTGAAACTGAGCGCTGACAAATATAACTGTTTCAAAACCTTCGCGCAGTACCGCAATAAAAATTAAACCAAATACGCCCCAGCCGGCATTGCTATTTTCTGTCAAAGCTGCTGTAACTGCTCCTTCAACTTCTGCTTTGAGAAAGCGAGCTTGCTGAGTCATCCAAATTAGCATCCAGCTTAGCATTGCGATCGCCACAATGCCCAACACGCCCTCTAATAGCTGTTTAATTACTGGTGCGTAAGGCTGCTCGGATGTTGATAGTGCTGCGAGCAATCCATTGAATAAAATACCCACAAAACCGCTAGCACCAATGCCGGCTGCAACACCTGCATAAACCCAAGAATTGAGGTGACTTTGCTCGGCTTTTTTGAGGCAAGCTAGTACAATTCCGATGACTAAGGCGGCCTCTACGCCTTCGCGCAAGGTAATTACAAAAGTTGGTATGGCTTCACTAAAATTCATTTTTTATAATCATGGCGCATGGGTATGGGGGATTGGTCATTGGTGATTGGAAATAACCAATAACCAATAACCCATAACAATTAACTAATGATTAAATCAACTATAATCCCGCAGCATTTTTTTCAGTTCTACTTGGTGCAATTCTTCTTGTCCAATTAGATTGCGGGCATATTCTTCCAAATAAACGCTGGAGTTTGTCACGACTTCAAGTAAAGATTTATACTTTTTGAGGGCTTTTTTCTCGTGATTTAAACTTTCTTCTAACAAGTCTTTCACCGAGTGTTTGTAGGTTTCTTCGATGGGAGCAATTTTCTGACTGGGATGCCCCTCTAAACCGGTGAGAATTTCTCCTGCTTGTTGGGCGTGGAGTAGAGATTCCGTTGCTTGTGCTTTAAAAAACTGCACGATGGGAATCCGGTTTGGCCCTGTCACCATTAGTGAATAGTGGGTATAGCGCACGACACCTGCAAGTTCCCATTCCATGATGGTGCATAGCAGTTCCTGGGTTTTTTTCTCGTCAAGTTCTTTCATTTGTTGTTTTAGAGGTAGAATGCCTTAGAGGGCGCTGTTTATAATATCACATTTAAGTTAAAAATGAAAAGTAAGGTGCGGATGGCGCACCTTGCCGGATATAGATGTTATATGTGAGTTAGGGGTTAACTTCTAAGGTTCCAGTAGGAGCAAACACTACAGTAAACTTAGCGACTGGTGCTGCATTGTTGCTGCTAGTTTCGGGAGATTGGAGGAGATTTGGCAAAGGAGTTTCTTGGGTGTAATCCTTGGCTGGTTGATTGAGTGGCTCGAAATTGCCGATCGCCCCATCTTGACTTGTACTGACTCGATAGACTAAATTTTGATTGAACGTAGGGCTAGTTTGCCAACTTCGATAGATGCGATCGTAGACTTTTAGAGCTAACTCATCTAGTTTTACGGCAGCCGTAATTTCTGCTTTCTGATTTGTTCCATCTACCGCCTAAACTTTCTGCTGGGCTGCTGATACAGGTACAGCTTGGACAGTCTTATCTGTAGGGCTACTCGCAATAGCCGTTTCAGTAGACGTATTAGTGAAACGTACAACGTATGGACACTTGTCAGGCAAATTTTTGGGGTTGTCAACAGCTAAACTGGAATTATTTGCAGCCGGAAGCGGACTGTTAGTCGCAATAGCTGGTTAGGCCACCCCCTTAGCAACAGCATTAGCGGGATTTTGCTCCTCGATTGTCAAAGACTTGACAGGAAAACCACGAAACTTTTCTTTTTGGGTAACGCGCCGCAGCATCTCACTTTTGTTGCAGCCAAGCTAAAAATTGGAGTTTTGATGCAGGAGGCAGGAGGGAGGATGCAGGAGGGAAGAGGAAGAAGAAAGGAGCCAGAAGAAGTGTTTTTACAAATATGATATGCTCCCTAACGCGCCACATTGCGATGGGAAAAGTCAATCGATTTTAGATTTTAGATTTTAGATTTTAGATTAAAGCATTGACCCCACGGATAAATTCTGGGGGCAAGTTTCATCGGATACAGGTTTTTTATTTCTCCACGGATGAATCCGGGGGCTTGTATCGTGGATGCTTTCGGTCACAAATTTAATGTAAGTTATTCTCAAGAGTGGGAATAAAACCAATTAGGGATTTTCAGTGTTTTCTTGATATTTTTTTTAAATTCTTGCTTGAGCTTGGTGGTAAATACATTTGGCAGATGAATCTGTAAACAAACATTGATCGTTCTTATCAAAAAGCTTGAATGTGGGGGTGTTCGGTAAAATATCCGAATAATTCTTCAGGATTATTTAATGTTGCATTTTTCATCCTCAAAACTTTGGCTGTGAAGCCCGAATCTATGTCAAATCAGCGATCGCCCGCCGCAAATCCCCCGATCGCTCGATCGCATTAATGCCCCCAGAGGGGGTTTTAAATTTTTGTAAAAAATAGTTGACTAAAGAGTTGGAAGTTCTCTCGTTTGGGATAGATCGATGCACATACCTGATGGTTTCCTTTCACCGCCAGTAGCCATTGCCACCGGCATAGCAAGCGCAGCAGTAATTGCAGTTGCCCTAAATCGAACCCGCGCCAGTCTTGGACTTCGACAAGCCCCAATCATGGGCTTAACCACAGCTTTCGTGTTTGCAGCTCAGATGATCAACTTTCCCGTAGCCGGCGGCACCAGCGGCCACTTGTTGGGAGGAGCGCTCGCATCCGTCGTTTTGGGGAACCCTTGGGCGGCAACTTTAGCGATGAGCACAGTTTTTATAATTCAGAGCGTCTTGTTTGCCGACGGGGGCATCACCGCCTTGGGAGCCAATATTTTTAACATGGGGCTAGTTGGCATTTGGGTTGGCTGGTGGCTGTTGCAGCCATTGCAGCAACTTTTGGGAGGTTCCAGAAATCGTTTGCCCCTAGCCGCGGGCATCGCCGCTGGCCTCAGCGTCGTGGCTGCTTCGATTAGTGTAGCGATCCAATTGGCAATTTCTGGTACAGTAGGGCTCAATATCGCATTGCCAGCAATGGTAGGCGTACATATTTTAATTGGGATTGGCGAAGGGGTAATTACAGGCGGCGTTTTAACTTATCTCGTCAAAGTGCGGCCGGATTTACTGCCGGGACAACAGCCACAATTGCAGAAATGGGTAGTGCCAGTAATCGGAGTTTTATTAATTTCCGGGGTGCTTTCACTGTTCGCTTCAAGTTGGCCTGACGGGTTAGAAGCGGTAGCCGAAAAATACGGATTTAAAGATAAAGAAGCTGTGGCGATCGAAAATCCAACTCCTTTAGCAGATTACACAGTTAAAGGATTAGAAGAACAGCCTATTGGTACTAGCATTGCTGGACTTTTAGGGTCTGCCTTCAGCTTCGGCGCGGCTTTTGGGATTGCTCAGTTGGTGGTAAAACCTAAAGATGTCTAAACTCTCCATACCTTTTCGATTGCGAGTGTCTCTCACAATTGTGATTGGCATGGGTTTTCTGAAGACAGGCGCTTGGCTTTGGCTGGGAATTTATGGGGCGATCGCACTTTTTTGGTCGTTTTGGCTCCGGGCTCCGGTGCGAACCCTAGCGCAACTGTTGGGAGCAGAATTGCTTTTTCTCTCCTTATTAGTGCTGCCCCAAGGTTGGGAACGCGCCAGTTTTTTGTTGCTGCGTTCCCTAATTTGCCTGCTAATTATGAACAGTTTTCTGCTAACTTTGCCACCCCACAGTTTCGGAATCGCCCTCAAAGGATTACCCCTACCAGCAGGTTTGCAAGAGATTGTACTTTTAACAGGACAATACTTAGAAATCCTGCTGGCCGAAGTCAACCGCATGAAAATATCTGCCCAACTCCGGGGCTTGTCCGGTACGGGAGGATGGCTGCGTTACGCCAGTGCTTCCATGATCGGAGCGCTTTATTTGCGAAGTCTCGATCGGGCCGAAAGAGTACACGCAGCCATGCTAATTCGCGGCTATAAAGGAAGTTTGCCCTCCGACTCAAAATCGACACCAAAAGAGCGACTCTGGCTGACATTAGCAATTTTAATAGCAGCCGGATTAACAATAGCTTCTTACGGTTATTCGTAATTGGGCATTGGGCATTTAACTGGTTCCCGGCTCGGCCTGGGAATCGATATCCAGAGGCTCTGCCTCGCTTCTTGCGGAGGAAAAATGGAGGCAGAGCCGACCGATCTGCGTTACCAGGCTCTGCCTGGTAACGAGTTAAAATTATTCAATCTAAAATCTAACATCTAACATCTAAAATCGGATGACTAATCTCAAATCCGCACCAACAATCGAAGTGCAAGACTTAGTATTTGGCTATCCCGATCAAAAGCCAGTATTGCGGGGAATTTCTTTTAGTTTGCAACCGGGAGAAAGAGTTGCTCTACTCGGTCTGACCGGTGCTGGTAAAAGCACTTTGCTCGAAAACTTGATCGGATTAAAAATGCCTCAATCAGGCGAGATTAGAGTGCAGGGAAAAAAGTTGGAAGAGGCGACTCTATCGCAGGCGCGCAGGCAGATTGGATTTTGCTTTCAAGATGCTAACGACCAGCTATTTATGCCGACTATTTTAGAGGATGTCATGTTCGGGCCGCGCAATTACGGAGTGCCGCCGGGAGTTGCGCGCGATCGAGCTTTAGCCCTATTAGACGAATTTGGTTTAGTAGAATTTGCCAACCGTTCGGCCCACGAACTTTCGGGAGGTCAAAGAAGATTAGCAGCCTTGGCAGCAATTTTAGCATTAGAGCCGACAATTTTAATCTTAGACGAGCCGACGAACGGACTCGATCCCTCGTGGCGGCGTCATTTGGCTAAGGTTTTGTCCCAATTGCCGATCGAGGTAATTTTGATCGCTTCTCACAATTTGAATTGGATCGGGAAAACAACTCAGAGGGCTTTAGTTTTGGCGGATGGTGAGATTAAAATTGACAGAAAAACCAAAGATTTGCTGGCAGATAAATCAACTCTCGAATATTACAATTTGCCACCCGATTGGTAATTAACTATTGACCCTTACTCATTACATAAAGCAATCATTACTAATTACAAGCGATGGTAACGATGCGGTGGCAATCACAGGCAATGTATATCTGTAATTAAAGCTCGAATTTACGGACTGCTTCATTGTACAAATGAATAGCCAAATCGCGCAAAATTTGCTCATCTTGGAACTCACTTCCTAACTTCTGTTTTGCCATTTGAACACACATTTTCATCAATTCTGACGAACTTTCGATGTGAAGTGCGATCGCACTTTGGTTTTGTTGAAACCCGACCTCGATTTCCGCCAGCATTTTGATTGATTGATAATTAGCAGATTGTTGTAAATTTGCCGCCATTTTTTCCTGCTTTTTTCTTTGGACTTCCTCGGAAAAACCCGCAGCAATGAGCCCCGCAGGTAACGCAAAAATTCCGATTCCCAAAAATGCTAATATTGCGCCTAAAAATTTACCTAAAGGAGTGATTGGATAAATATCACCGTAACCGACAGTAGTTAATGTCACCACTCCCCACCACATTGCATCGAGGATGCTCGCAAAAGTTTCTGGATGCGCCTCGTTTTCAACAAAATACATGACGCTAGAGGCAAATATTAACAGAATAAAAACTGCAAATGCAGTGGCAATTAACTCCTCTTTTTTAGCGTACAATACTGCTCCCAGAGTTCTGAGCGATTCTGAATAACGGCTCATTTTTAGCAACCGCAATAAGCGCAGTAGGCGAATCAAATTAACGAAGCTTAAATTAGGAAATAACAGCAATGAGTAAAAGGGTAGGATTGAAATTAAATCGATCAGACTTAGCGGTGTAAGACCGTATCTCAATCTTCCCCAAAGCGCGTGGCTGTATCTGCTATCGACTGTACAAACCCACAGCCTCAAAAGATATTCAAGTGTAAATACTAAGGATGAAACAATTTCGATTTTTTCCAAGATTAACTTTTGTTCTAGCGACAATGTGGGCGAAGTAGAAGCAATAAAAGCTGCGACATTAATCACAATTAAACAAGTTATAAAAATATCGTCTACTAAACTGTATAAATTGCCCACTTCGGATTTTTCTAAAATTTCATAAATTTGAGTTTTAATTTTTTTTTGCATCTGATTTTTTCCTAAAAAGTAGCAAGTAACCCTCGATCGTTACTACAGTATAAGCAATTATATTCAAAACAATAAGCAAGACTTGCCTTACGGCTAAAAATCTGGTTTCTTGAGAGAGGCCTCGTTGCGAAACTCAATATTGCTCGTGGAAACTGGGTTGTTTGGGGCAACGGCGTTCTACTAAAATTTAGAGTTAATCTGAAAATAATTTCCAACTATTACTGGGTTTGCAGGCAAAAATCATGAAGGTAGCCGTATTCAGCACCAAATCCTACGATCGCACATTCCTGGAAGCAGCGAATGTCGGCGGCAAACACGATTTAGTTTTTTTTGAACCGCGTCTGAACCTGGAAACCAGCGTTTTGGCTGCGGGATTTCCGGCAGTCTGCGCGTTCGTGAACGACTCCTTGGACGCGAAAACGCTGCTTAGCATTGCCGAAAAAGGCGTCCGCTTGCTGGCCCTGAGATCCGCCGGATTCAATCACGTCGATTTAGCAGCAGCGAAGGATTTAAATCTAACTCTCCTCCGAGTTCCTGCTTATTCTCCCTACGCCGTCGCCGAACACGCAGTCGCTCTGATTTTGTCCCTCAACCGCAGAATCCATCGGGCCTACAACCGCGTCCGCGAAGGCAATTTCGCCCTAGACGGCCTGTTGGGTTTTGACCTCCACGGCAAAACGGTGGGAATCGTCGGAACAGGCAGAATTGGCGCAATTACTGCCCAAATTCTGCACGGATTCGGGTGTCGCCTGCTGGCATACGATGTTTACCAAAACCCAGATTGCCTCGCCCTAGGCATGGAATACGTCGCACTCCCGGAACTATTCGCCGCCTCTGATATTGTCAGCCTCCACTGTCCGCTGATACCGGAAACTTACCATTTAATCGGTGCAGAGGCGATCGAGCAAATGAAACCGGGAATGATGCTGATCAATACCAGCCGCGGTCAGTTGATTGACACTAAAGCTGTCACCAAAGCACTGAAGTCTGGTATAATTGGCTACCTCGGCTTAGATGTTTACGAACAAGAGACTGATCTGTTTTTTGAGGATTTGTCAAATCACGTTATTCAAGACGACGTTTTTCAGCGTTTGCTGACTTTTCCAAACGTCCTGATTACCGGACACCAAGCTTTTTTCACCGAGGAAGCTTTGAAAAATATCGCCGAAACCACGATCGGCAACATCACCGACTTTGAACAAGGACGCCCTTGCCCGAATCAAATCGACCTCGATCAAGTGAAAAAATGAGTCAAAAGACCGATTTGGCAGCGAAGGCAATTGTTTAAAATCAAGTCATATCGTTATTTTTGCTTGCAATTTGTGAAACTCTGCCTTAGTCTCATCAATTAGTCCCTGCAGCGCGGATGCTGTGCTAATTGCCGGAGAATTATACTGGCAGCAATTCACAGCCTGCAATTTTACCTGACAACGGAGGAAGTATTCAATGACACAAGCTAACTTTTCGGACGAGACACAAACAATCACTGAAGTCGTGACAGTAGATCTGGTTGAGGACAAACCGGGGGTCATGACTACAGTGACAACCACAGAAACAACGGCCAGCCAGTTCCAAGATATTAAAGACCAAGTTATTACAATTTTGTCGGAACTTCCAGCCTATCTCTCTAATTTTTTTGCTGACTACCAAAAGCCCCTCATAACAGTTGGTTTAATCCTGGCAGGCGGTATTAGTATTAAGGTAATGCTGGGAGTTTTAGGTGCTCTTAATGATGTCCCTTTGGTAGCTCCAATTTTTGAGTTGATTGGCATGGGATATACGGGTTGGTTTGTTTACCGCTATCTGCTCAAGGCTTCTAACCGCCAAGAGTTGTTAACGGAAATTGATTCTTTAAAAGAACAAGTTGTAGGTAAAGATTCTTAAAGAGATGTTGAAGGAAGAGGGAAGTTCGGCAACGGATTCGCTCGACGGATGTAACGGATGTCAGGAAAAAGGAAAAAAGAGGGTTTTTCCCACTCTCTCATCTCCTTCCTAATCTCCACTCCTCCCTCTCCCTCTCTCCAACTCTCCCGCTCTCAATTTGGATGGCAAACTTGTTGTAAAGTGGCGGTAAAGTCGGGGTAGGAAATAGCAGCAGCTTCAGCCCGGTGAATGTTAGTAATACCTGTGGCGTTGAGGGCTGCGATCGCCAAACTCATCGCTATTCTGTGGTCGGTGTAGCTGTCAACATCCGCGCCGGTCAAAGGAGTTCCCCCGGTAATTTCTAAACCGTCGGGTAACTCGGAAATTTGGGCTCCCATCCGGTTGAGTTCCGCAGCAGTCACGGCTAGTCGATCGCTCTCTTTGACCCGCAACTCGGCCGCATCTCGAATTATTGTAGTACCCGACGCAAAGATCGCCGCTACTGCCAAAATCGGGATTTCGTCAATCAGTCGGGGAATTAAGTCGCCCGCAATGGTGCATCCCCGCAATTGGCCGGAACTGCGAACCAAAATATCCGCTACCGGTTCCCCGGCCGCCTCTCGCTGATTTTGCAGTTCAATGTCGGCCCCCATCATTTCCAAAGCTTCCAAAATGCCTGTACGAGTTGGGTTGACGCCGACATTTTCGACTACGAGTTCCGAACCCGGGACGATCGCCCCAGCAACTAGCCAAAATGCCGCCGAACTAATATCTCCCGGTACAATCACATTCTGCCCTTGCAGTTGTGTCGGCCCAGTGACTGTCACGCTACAAGTTTCTGGATCGACACTCAATTGGGCTCCAAACGCTCGCAGCATCCGCTCGCTGTGATCCCGCGACAGAGCGGGTTCTGTGACTGTAGTTTCTCCGCTTGCCATCAAACCGGCGAGCAAAATGCAAGATTTAACTTGAGCCGAGGCGATCGGAGAATGGTAGTGAATCGGTTTTAACTGCTGTCCGAGTATCGCTAAGGGAGCTAAAGAATTACTTTTTCGGCCCCAAATTTGCGCTCCCATTTGTTGCAGCGGTTTAATGACGCGCGACATCGGGCGCGATCGCAGAGAACTGTCACCCGTTACCGCATAAAAACGCCCCGGATGAGAGGCTAAAATTCCCAACATCAGCCGCATCGTCGTGCCGGAATTGCCAGCGTCCAAGACTTCTACAGGCTCCTCTAACTCGCCAATTCCGACGCCCCTGACTGTCACCCGTTCCGCGTTGAGTTCAGAAACTTTGGCTCCCAGGAGCGAGAAACATTTAGCCGTGCTGCGGGGGTCTTCCCCTAGGAGTAGTCCCTCAATAGTAGTTTCACCTTGGGCGATCGCACCCAACATCAAAGCTCGGTGAGAAATCGACTTATCGCCGGGAACTCGAATCCTCCCCACCAGTGATAAGCCCGAAGCAGGTTTTTGAATGCTTAAAGTTTGGCTTTTGTCAAGAAGCGTAGTAGTTATAATGTCAGCTTGCATTGAGATAAACTAGGATTGGATGGCGTTAGCTATCCTACCTTTTTCCCAGCCCTAAGTCAGTCGTCTTTTGTACGGCCTGCGGGTTTTTTCCCAATGTGTCCGGTTAACTTAAAAGCTGATAAAACTCGCCCGGAGACTCCGCTGTCAGTTCTCGATGACACGGAAGTACGGACGCAACGGCACGGATTTTACATTAATTTCACCAATATTATCCGTGTATCTGCTTAGATTTCATTTCCCGCTCTGAGTTATCGACCAGATGATTGAATTGTGACTAAACAATTTTAGATTTTCGATTGCGAGTTGTAGATTTTTCATTTTGTTAAGCAAAAGCTCCGGAATTTGGAACCCAGCCAATCTAAAGTCTAAAGTCTAAAATCTCAAATCTCAAACTGCCCGATCCACAACAACTCCTAAACTTTTATTTATGCTGACCCATCACCGCAAGCCTGTAAGTTTATCCCTGGTATCCACAGATTTACCTTTGTGGTCAGTTGTTGAAACCGCTGCTACGCTTTATCAAAAAGACCGGGAGCGTTTTCACTTGTTGTTGCACGAACCAGCAATAATCGATCGCGAATTTTCCGACGGTTCCGACAAATCTGCCGAGCAAGTTACAATCTTACCCCCAACTACAAAACCCCGGTTGCTCTGGCTAGAAGTTTCGCCCTATCGAGTCATTATGACGATGCAAGGAAACGGCAAATACAGTTACCGCCACTGCTGGGAACGAGGAATGTACGGGCTGAGCCGTTATTGGCTTCAGGGCGAATCGCTGGCGACTCCCGAACAGTTGCGACTCCGTAACTTCACTCGCAACTTGACGCTGACAGGAAAGCCGGAACCGGATCACCTGCGGTTAGAATACGAGTTGTGGTCGGAGAAAGTACAACTCGGTCGCTATATTTTGAATCTAGAAATTCATCACTAAATTAGGTAATTGCAAAGGTGTAGATAGTAGGTGAAGGCGACGCATTCCTCCAATTCATTCACCCCCCGTGGGTTGTTGGAGTTCGCGTGGCCATCTCATAACTCAAAATTATTAGCCTTTAGCGATCGCCCTTACAATAATTAATCAGTTTGCTAGTCAAAGCGTCTTGATTTGCGGCTGCTTGATTCGCCTGTTGGCCGGCTCTAATAATATCTGCTTGAGCTGTTTGGATTTGCTCTCGACCTTCTATACTTGTAGAAGCGAGATTGCCAGCCTGAAGACTTTTGCTTATGTCGCCGAGTGCTTGACTAATTTCCTGGAAGGATTTAACCGATGGCTCCTGAATTTCTTTGAGGGTTGGATCTGTTATTCGCAGATCCTCAAGTTCATTCGCTATCAGGTTCAAATTTTTAGCTAAATTGTCGGTCGTTGCAGCATCGTTGCTGTCTTTATCAACATCAATGAGAGCGTTGCCTTTGTTGACAATTTCAGTAAATTTAGTACACTGGACAGCTCGGCTATCGCTGCAACTAATCGTCAGCGTACAGCAAGCAACAACTATCAGCAGGATGGCAATCTGTTTGCGAAAAAAGTACATGAACCCTCGGTTGCAAAAAAAAGTAGATTCTGGGATGGTGTAGTAGAGTGCGTCAGCGATTAGCCTATATATCGACTGTCGAAAAATTTTTCCGGCATTCAGACACGCTCTACTAAGCTAAACTACGTACCTGTTTAGGAACTATGGTCAAAAACAGCAATAACCTAAAGAAGGGAAGCATTTGGGGATATCTTACCCTGCTTTTGCCTATTTCCTTAACGGCGGTTGCCAGTTTCGAGTCGGGAACGATGTTTTGGGCGATTGCCACCACAGCGGGCATTGCTTGGGCTTGGAGGCTCTACCAGCAGCAACAAAAACACAAACTCGCTCATTTAGACTCGGTTTTCTACAAGTTAATCAAGGAAAATCAAGGGCGAGTTACGGCTTTGGATTTGGCGATGAATGCAAAACTCCCCGGAGAAAAGGTTCAAGAGTATCTCGACGAACGAGCCTCTGAGTTTGCAGCAGATTTTGAAGTGACAGAACAAGGCGGAATTTTGTATTATTTTCAAATAGCTCCACCTGTCAATCAAAGCGAAACAGCTAATGCGGGAATAGCTGTTCAAGAGCCTCCCACAAATCGGGAAAAAGCACAAGATAAAAAACCAAATTTATTCCCCATTGCTCAAACCAAGACACCTGAAAAACCCAAAATCTCTTTTACCCAGACGGAACTCTCCCGCAGGTTCAAAGTTCACGCAACTACGATCGGCAAGTGGAAACTTAAGCCGGAGTTTGCTCAGTGGAGTCGCGAAAAAGACCCGGAGGCCATCGCCTGGGAATATTCTACAGAAAACAAGCGATTTTATCCCAAAGATTGAGTTTCTCCGGTATTGACCAAAATATATCAATAAACCGGGTTTATACAACGCTCGGCGGTTAGTACCGAAGAATTTGGGAAGAAAGGGGATTTCTGAGCTATGAGGGCGTCATGGGCTAATTTTAGTGCCGTTGACCGATCGACCTCTTTAGGTTATTTTAAGTGAAATCGTGTTTTGCTGAGTTTGCTAAGTAAAAATCGGTAAATTCGATCGTCCTATCTGTGACTTTTGTGTCCTATGTCCAAAACAACCTTGCGAGTAGTTGCCCGCCTCGCTGCCTTTCCTGAAAAAGTAGCAGAACTTAAATCTCTGCTGCTGAGCATTATGGAACCCACTCGCAAAGAAAAAGGCTGCATCAAATACGAACTCCTGCAAAATCAAGCCGATCCCACAGATTTTACCTTTGTTGAAGAGTGGGAAAGTGCAGATTTGCTGGAACTACATCTCGGTTCAACTCACATTCAAGACGCCGTGCAGAAATTAGACGGTTTAGCCGTTGGCCCTCCAGATATCCGTCGCTATGAATTGCTAGCTTAATCCGGTTTTTATAGCAATTTGATTAAGGGTTTGTGAAATAGCTTCTACCCCCCTAGCGCCCCTTAGTAAGGGGGGATAAGATTGAGATTTAAAAGTGTAGTAACTTCCTAAAATTCATGATATCTGCAACAATAAAACAGTTATTTATTTATCCAATTAAAGGGCTGACGCCGCAAGAAATGTCGGAGTTTGCTTTAACAGCGGGACACGGAATTAAGGGCGATCGAGCTTTTGCCTTAATGTTTGCAGATAATCTTGAAGCTGCAAAAATGCCGGCAGACAATGTGCCTTGGATGAGCAAAAAAAATTTTGCTGTCCAAAACGATTGGCCTCTGTTAGCAGCTTTGGAATGTGATTATCAACCGGAAACGACGGTTTTAACAGTCAAGCGTCAAGGAGTTGAAGTGTTATCCGCAGAAACGAACACAGCAGCGGGGCGCGATCGCATCGGCAGTTTTTTTACAGAATATCTGGCGGCTATTGAACCCACAAAAGAAGCGAGACACCCGCAGTTTGCACCTTTGCAATTAGTGGGCGACACCAGCGGCGAAACTCGCTATCCCGATCGAGAACCCGTACACATCTCTTTACTCAGTCAAGCCACATTAGACCAATTAACAGAAATCGCTCTTCAAAACATTGACGTGGGCCGATTTCGCCCCAACATTGTGCTAGAAGGTATGGCAGCTTGGTCAGAATTTGAGTTGATCGGAAAACAGTTTCAATTAGGCACGGCGCGCATAGAAGTTACAGCACGAATCGGTCGCTGTGTCAATATAGAAGTGAATCCAGAAACAGGCGATCGGGATATTTCCCTACTCAGTTTACTCCAAAAGGAATTCGGTCACGCACAAACTGGAGTTTTAGCCAAAATTATCAACAGCGGCACAGTTAAAATCGGCGATGTTTTGACTTCTTATTAATAAAAACCAACATTAAGATTGTGAATTCTGCCTAACTTCCTCTACTGATAAACCCAGTGCTTCTGCCACTTGCTCTGTATTCAATCCCATTGCCAACAACCGAGGGATGGCATCCCGCCGTGCTTGGGCTTCTGCACTCAAAGCCTGCTCTGCTAAGGAAGCTCGTTGCTGTTCGACAGCAGCTCGTTCTGTACCTGTCAGCAGTAAATTGCCCTCGCTGTCCCACCACCGCAGCCACAGCATTGTCTGGTTTTGATAACTGCCTTCCCACAGTCCTAATTCTACGCCCATTGGCGCGATCGGATAATGACCGCGATCGTTCGGAAGCAACTGCTGGTAAAACCCGTTGTTCAGGTTGTAAACCTCCAGTCTGCCACTATTGATCTCATAGATGCCATAAAACGGAATCCGCATGATCCGCTCATATACCCAAAACTTCCCAGGTCTTTGCGCCGCTCCAACTTCCGAGTACGATAGTGGGGTTGTGTCCCGCTCTTCTGAACCATCTCCTGATGCGAACTCCAAAGCAATCATCGGAGCCATGAATTCCCGCCACAGCACGTAAGAGCGACGAATCTGATTTCCTAATGTTGGTGGCACATTCGGCACGTAGAACCAGTCTGGAGCTTCTGCTCCCTTTTCAAGCGGGTCAGTTTCTCGCCAGTAGATGCCACAGTCTTGCCCTATAGCATATTGCCCATCGGGATGAAGCTCTTGCAACACCGACCCAATCGAATCAGTCAAAATAATACTCTGGGGATGCTCCTGAAAATTCTTCACAAAAGTGCCATCTTCCTCTGGCAGTTGAGTGTGGTCGGGGAAAGGAGAGGGAAGGACAATTTTTTCGGTTGCCGGGGTCATGCGACCTCTCAAGTATTGCAGCTTACCTGAATATCTTAACTCATCCTGCTTCCGGCACCCTCACCTTATTACCAATCAAGTTCAGAAAACTCGTTCCAAAATGTTGAATCTCCAAAAAATTAGCATAGGAAGGAGTTGACTTGTAAACTCTAAAAGTCCGCATAATTCCTAAAGTCGCGGCACTTTCCAGCGGGCCGATAAAGCTAGTATCTCTGTCCAAAAAATGAGACTGCTTAGCCCAGTGTGCCATCTGTTCCGCATTCAAAAAATAGCAGCCGGAATGAGGATTCAACGCCCGCTCAAAAGCGACTGTTTGTTCCATGATTTTTCCCATTAACTGCCGCTGCTCCTCTACATTTTGAAACGGAGAAGTCGCTGAGTCGGCTAAATCACCATCAACATATGCTTTAAAAACCGCGCCTTTAGGCGCTATTTCATAGCGATTAGGTTGCAGCAAATTCCCATTTCCCCCGTGATGCGTAAACCACTTTAATTTACTAAAAAACCACGGGTCGTGCAGAACTAAATCATCTTCCAAATAACAAAAATAATCGTATTTGTTAAGACACGCTCGCAAAACTGCTTGACACTCAAACCCCAAAAGCAGCGGTTCGCATTTGGTAGCGTGGTGCATAAAACATCTGGGCTGCACGGGCAGTTGAGGCAACAGATGATAACCTTGAGTAGTGCAAATAACAATGTCAATTTCGTGCTGTTGAGATTGATTTGCTGGGATAGTTGCACATTCGCTAATGTCAATCATGGACTGAGATTTGCCGTACAAAGCTTGCAGCGCTGTCACGCAAGCGGTTAAAGCATTCAGTCGCGGTTGCGGATCATTTCGCTGGGAAGCGTGTTTCCCCTCGCCACTGGGATTGTAAAAGTGAGCAATAGTGAATAGAATTCGCATTGGTGTGGAGTAACAATTAGAAATTAAACAATAAAACAGTAAGATCGCACAATAACCCTATAAATCTTACCGCACTTAGTCACCAAATAACTCCGGCAGGCGATCGCGCAACTCAGCATTTAAACGTGGCAACTCGTCTCGCATCTGTAAGTACCAATCTCGGCGCTGTCGGTAGTGCCCGCACAGTAAGCGGTTGTCGCGCACCCATTCGTAAGCATTCGCCGCTATTTCCCGGCGCCGAGAAGTGTCAGAAATCAGCGAATTTAGTTTGGTTTCAAACTCTTTTTCATATCTATAAATCAATCCTGTTTCACCTTCGACAATCGAATGTTCGTACACGGTGGGACTTGCCAGCACCGCTACTCCCCGCGCTGCACATTCAATAAATTTTAAGTCGGATTTCGTTTCGTTAACCGGGTTGGGAACAAGCGGGAGCAAAGCTATATCGCAACTGTACATGATTTCTTGATACCGTTCGTAACTGCAAAAGGGTTCAAATTCTTTTTGCTGTATTTTCAAGGATTCAAAAAATTTTCTGTCGTGGATTACTTTAACTCTAATCCGGTGCTTGTGGGCGACTAAAACTCGATTGAGTGCTGCCATAATCGGCTGCCAATCTTTTTCGCGGTTGAGTGCACCAAAAAAAATTGTGACTGTATCTTCTGCCGGATAAATTCGCGGCGGAGGTAGATAAGCTAAGTGATTGGGAAATACAGCCACATTTGGATTGTATTGGCGCAAAATTTTGGCGAGGGGTTCTGTAGAAGTTTGAACGCAGTGACAGCCGCGATAGCTGAGGTAATTATTATCTGCATATTCGCGGCGGCGGATGGGATTGTCATCTATTTCAGCTACTATTAAATAGCCTTGTTGCAGGAGTTCTTTGAGTTGAGGAATGTAGGCAGGATATTGCATGATTGTCCGCTGCCAGATGAAAACTTTTTCTTCTTCCGGCAAAGGGGGAATTAAGCCTGCTGTTTTCACGCCGGATACGGTGCGGACACCGGGAATTGTGGCGCTAAATTTGTCCGGTTCCAAAACTCGCACGCGATCGCACCCTGTAGGAGCCATAATGATAGTCTGAATCAGCAGCCTGCGCGCAGGTACGGTCGATTTGGTCGAGCGCACGATATAATGTTCAGCACCTGTTTCCGTAGCAAAGCTGCTCGATGTGAGCTCTAAAGCCTTGACCATTGGATGCAGTAATTCCTGAAAGTGGACAAAATTTTCGGTTTTGTGTCCCTTCCCTTGAAATTCATAAACGTGCAATCCGGCTTGAGCAAATAGTGATTTAATACTTTCTAGGGTAAACCAGTGCTGCATCTTGCTGTCGGGATTCTCCCACTGTCCCCGCAGCAGATTGACAATTCGCCGCCAGTATTGAACATTGGGGATTCTGGCGAGAATTTGCCCCTCTGGATTCAGCAAAGCACTGTATTGCTTGAGGACTTCCCAGGGATTTTTCAGATAGGGTAGCAAGTCGCCAAAAACCAAACAATCGACGGTTCCTGGAGCGATTTCGAGACTTTCGAGGGCAATTTCTTCAATATCGGCTACCGTCACCCAGTTTAGCCGATCGACGGCAATTTTAGCTTTTTCTCGATCGCATTCAATGCCAATATACTGACAATGGGGATTGATCAGCTTGTACTGTTCGCCCGTCGAACCCGTACCGCAGCCAATTTCGACAATGACTTTAGCATCCGGCGGGAGCAGCTTCAAGAGGTCGTGGTTGACGCGATCGATCACTTTGTCTAAAATTCCTGATTAGTTTATCGTAAAATAAAACAGAGCAACCCATGCCGACAGACAACCAGCCGAAGGTTAGCATTGCGATGCCAGTATACAATGGCGATCGCTATCTTTGTCAAGCACTAGATTCTCAGTTGCGAGCTTTTTTTCTTTTCTATTCTCTTGGTCTGCGTTAAGAGCGTTTCCTGTAAATCTTATTCACCAATCCTCCAGGATTGCTATATGTTAGCAAATATTCGGCAAAATTATAATTTCTTCTCTACCCTACCCTTTTTTAGCGCAATTGAGCCGATTAATTAATTCTGCTTTTCCTCAAAAAATCCACACTACACTGTGCTAAATACATTAGAAACTATGAACCCTAATCTAGGAATGAACATCGCCGGCTACATCAACGGCGAATTTGGCATAGGAGAAGGTGTCAGAGCAAACATCAGGGCTGCAGAAGCCGCCAACATTCCCTTCGTCATCAACAATTTTACCCGCAGTCCCCACCGCAAGAAAGACACCACCTATCAAAATTTTAGCGAAGATAATCCCTATCCCGTAAACTTAATTCAAGTCAACGCAGATGAAGTTGCAACCTTTATCAAACATATAGGTTCCAGTTATTTTGACAAAAAATACAACATCGGCTTTTGGGCCTGGGAACTTCCCGCCTTTCCCCCGGAATGGCAGCCCGCATTTAATCACTTTCACGAAATATGGACTTACAGCAACTATTGCGCCGAAGCAATTGCCGCAGTAGCGCCTATTCCGGTTATCAAAATCATGCCTAGTATTGCTCTCCCCGCACCTTCCCTGAACAGAGAAGCGCTGAATTTACCGAAAAATAAATTTATTTTCTTGTTTGTATTCGACTTTTCTAGCCGCATCGAGCGCAAAAATACTTTGGCGACAATTCAAGCATTTAAACAAGCTTTTGGGGAAGATAACAGCGTATTATTGGTCATCAAATCTTCTAACTCCAACAAATTTTCAGCGGCGCAAGCATCCTTAAACTCAGCCATAGCAAATAATTCAAATATTAAACATCTAGACGGCTATTTGTCAAAACCTAAAATTAACGGGTTGCTCTACAATTGCGACTGTTACGTATCGCTGCACCGCTGCGAAGGATTCGGATTAACCATGGCTGAAGCCATGTTTTACAGCAAACCCGTAATTGCCACCGGCTATTCATCAAATACAGAATTTATGAATGTCGGCAACAGCTATTTAGTCAAGTATAAGTTAATCCCAATTGAGAAAGATTTCGGACCTTACAAAAAAGGCAATGTTTGGGCCCAAGCGGATGTCGAACACGCTGCTTATTTAATGCGTCATGTCTTCAACAATTACCGGGAAGCTCAGCAAGTTGGAAGAATAGCTTCTGATCAAATCAAGACTTTACTGAATCCGCCAACTGTCGGGAGCAAAATTCAAAAACGTCTCGAATATATTGCCGAAATTACAGATAATTTCAAAAGCTTGGAGCGCGGGATACGGAAAAAGTCCTCTCAGGGGGCGACAGTAAAAAATGCACGACCTTTAGTTAGTATTTGTATTCCTACATACAACGGAGCGGCATTTATTGGCGAAGCGATTCAAAGTGCTTTGACCCAAACTTACGCTAACATAGAGCTGATTATATCCGACGACGGTTCCACAGACGAAACAGTTGCGATCGCCCAATCCTTCCAATCCCAAACCTCAGTCGATTTCCGCATCGTACTGCACCGCAACTACGGCTTATCACAAAACTGGAACTTTTGCATATCCCAAGCAAAAGGTCAATACATTAAGTTTTTGTTTCAAGACGACTTGCTCGCACCCGAATGTATTGAAAAAATGGTCGCCGTCGCCCAACAAAACCCAGAAATAGGTATGGTTTTCTCCCCGCGCGGCATCACCATAGCTGAGAATGAATCTAACCCGATTTTGCGCCTAGCTTCCCAATCAATTAAAGATTTGCATAAAAGTTGGTCAAATTTAAAATCTCTTCAGCCCGGAAAAGAATTACTGGCTGATACTAACTGCTTGAACAACCCCATAAACAAAATTGGTGAACCTAGTACCGTCTTAATAGCCGCGCGAGTCTTTGAAGAAATAGGATTATTTGATTCGGGATTATCTCAGTATGTAGACTTAGATATGTGGTGGCGAATCATGGGCAACTATCATATCGGATTTGTAGATGAAAAACTGTCCTCACTTCGGATTCATCCCGAACAACAAACTTGGAAAAACTTCGCGGCTGGGGAAAATCATAAGGATGTAGTCAGATTTTACAAAAAACTACTACATAGTCCTGATTACAGTTTCCTGGATCAACCAATCAAACAGACAATCCGCCAAAAGTTGGCATTGAGAACCCAGCCGAGTTTATCGGAATTGTCAGCAATGCTTGCTCAATACAATAAATTCCCCTCAAAACAACCTCTTCTCGCCCTGCGCCAATACCGCCAACAGCTAGCTGAATATTGGCTGAATTTCCCAGCGAAAAAATTAGAAAGTGCTTACTCGCAAGACATGGGGAAAGCTCATAAATTGCTACTAGATAGCGCCCTCAAAAATGAAACTTTAACTGAGGAAGAACAAAGTTTTGTCCAGCAGTTATCCTCCAAACTTGCTGAAGTAGGGGAAATTGCTGATAAGATTCAATATCTCCTCGCAGCGATGCTGTACCGCGACGCTTATCAGTTGCCACTTGAGTATAAAAATGCAGCAATTCCCCAGTGGTTTTTTGACGACTTTTTGAAATTTATCTTTCAGTCTCCCGGTTATTTTAAACAAAACTGGGAAATAGAAAGGTACTCTGAATATTTCCAGCAGTTAATCAAGTACGTCGCTGGAAATATCGCCCGTTTTTCAGATTCAGAAGTGTGGCGTTATTTGGCGGCATTTATGGCGAAAAATGTTAGCTTCCAAGCTTTGTATTTGAGCGAGGACAATCTGCTCAATATATTGAGTAAACGAACTGAGATTATGGAATTTTATTTGAAAAATATCGGCTGTCAAATAGAATGGAATTTTTCTCAAAGAGAACCAGAAATAACTCAAATTCGAGTTGGCTTTTTGCTTGATAAAATTAGTGATGAATCCGAGACTCGTGCTGCAATTCCGAGTTTTGAATATTTAAACAGAAGCAAATTTGAAATTATCGTGTACCATTTCCAGGTACAAGACGAGCGACTGAGGAAATATTGCGAAAGTTGCGCCGACAAACTGGTGCAACTGTCAGAAGATTTGCCCCAGCAAGTCCGAGAAATGCGATCGCACGATTTAGATATTCTGCTAATCTGCACCAATACTACCAACACTTCTCAACTAAGCGCGCTGCTGTGCCTGCACCGACTAGCGCGAGTGCAAATAGCTACCGGTGCATCAACCCCCGCCACCACGGGCGCCGGAAATATCGATTATTTCATTGCCGGAGATTTGGCATTGCCCGCAGGTGCAGCAGCAGAGTATCGCGAAAAATTAATTAGTTTAGAAGGGTCGGGAGTTTGTTTAAGCTATACTTTAGGATCGGCACCTGCCACAGTTGAACCGACTCGCAGCAGTTGGGGAGCCACCGACGAATCTGTAGTGTTCATGTCCGGCGCTCAAGCTTTTACAATTATCCCAGAATTGAGAGAAACTTGGGCAAAAATTATTGCTGCCGTACCAAATTCTATTTTAGTTTTGTATCCCTTTAGTTCCCGCTCAGAAAACTATCCGACGGTGCCTTTTTACAACCAAATTCGATCGCTCTTTGCCGAATTTGGGGTTGACAAAAAGCGCTTAGTTGTGATTAAAGCGCTGCCATCTCGCGCCGATTACATAAAATGTCTGGAATTGGCTGATATATATTTAGACTCCTATCCATACAGCAGTGCCTGCTATGCTGCAGAAGCGCTGTTGGTGGGGTTGCCTGTAGTTGTAAGAAAAGGGCAAACAACTCGATCGCGACAATCAGCCGCCCTGCTCGAAGAACTGCTAATTCCGGAACTGGTAGCAAACAGCGAGAACTCTTATTTAGAGCTCAGCACAGCACTGGGAACGAACCCTGAACTGCGCCAGCACTACCGCGATCGAATTCAGCAAAAAATGGCGGCAAACCCGAAATATCTCGACAGTCGCGCTTGCTCGACCCAACTGGGATCACTCTTTGAAAGACTATTCCCAGAGTGAAGGAAGAAGGAAGTTCAGCAACTAAGGAGTGTACGGGATTTAACGGATGGATGTTGAGGGAAGAAGGAAGATGGCAGAAGTAAAGATTTTTCCACTCTCCCACTCTCGCATTCCCCTACCATTCTGAGACCCGTGGGGAACCCCTCGCTAGGCAGAGCGTCAAGAAATAGACAGCAATAGCGCTAGCCCACTGACGGTCTGCTATCATCGGGGAATCTAGGGGTTAGTGGTTGTCGCTCTTTTCCTGCCACAGCTAAATTAAAAGGGGAAGCGCAAGTCAGTTGGAGATAAAAAAATGACAGGACTTTTTCAAATAGGCGATAAATTACTGCAAGCTCAGGATATGCCATCGCTCCTGAAGCGGTATCAGTTGATGCCGCAATTCTTGCGGGGTGTAATAGTAGACCAAGCGATCGCATCCTTTAGTTGCAGCGACGAAGAACGCCAATCCGCCGTCGAGAACTTTCTGGCACAACACCAACTGACAGCCCCGGAAGCCAAAGAAGCTTGGCTGCGCGGCCAAAATATGACGGAAGAAGAACTTCAAGAGATGGCCGTTAGGCCCTTGCTGATCGAAAAATTTAAGCAAGCCACTTGGAGACCTAAAGTAGATAATTATTTTTTAACCCGCAAAGCCAGCCTAGACCACGTAGTCTATTCCCTGGTACGCACCAAAAATCCAGCACTGGCAAACGAACTTTACTTTCGCATCCTCGAAGGGGAACAAACCTTTGCTGAAGTGGCCCGCGACTATTCCGAAGGGCCCGAGTCCAAGTCAGGCGGCTTGTTGGGCCCAGTACCCCTCAGCCAGCCCCACCCGGCAATCAGCAAACTTTTGTCGGTCAGCCAGCCAAATCAACTCTGGACGCCGCGTCCTCTGGCAGAATGGATGGTAATTATTCGACTAGAAAAGTTCATGCCGGCCCAGCTCGATGAATCGATGCGGCTGCACTTGATTAACGAACTCTTTGAAAGCTGGCTCGCCGAACAGATATCGCAAATAGGCCCGCTACAGCCCCTCTCCTCCGTGTCTTCAATATCATGACAGTCAAGCATTTTGGTCAGGGGCCCCCGGATTTATCCGTGGAGACTTGAAAAAGCGTAGCATCCTGACAAAAACCCCCTGGATTCATCTGTGGATTCAATCTAAAATCTAAAATCTAAAATCTAAAATTGGATGACTTCTTCCGCTGTTTCCCTCTCCCAAATTCAGGATTTCCTAGCTCAAACACCTCCCTTTGACCGACTGTCAGAGACGGCTCTGACAGCCTTGGTGGCTAAATGCCAACTCCTCGGCTACCGGACGGGGCAACCCCTGTTTGAACGGGAAAAAATGCCGACTCAGGTGGCAATTATCTATCAAGGTCAGGCCCGGCTGCTGGGCTTTGACCAGCGCTCGCAGCGCCACGTAAGTTTACGCTTGGTGCAGTCGAAGGAAATCCTGGGCTGGGCTGGGTTGCTCAGGGGAGTTCCCTGCGAAACGGCAATTGCCTCTACAGATGTGATCGCGATCGTCCTACCTGCTGAAGATTTCCTGAGCGTACTGGAAAAACAGCCGACCTTTGGAGAAGCCTTTCGCGAACACTGTTCCTTGAGCGAAGTATTTGAACTGTTGAGCCTGGAGTTGCAGCGCCAAGCGGACGGCACTTCCAATGTCAAGGAACTCACCCTGCAAGCTTGGCAAGACGCTACAGTTGTCAACGTGCCAAACGGCAACAAAAAAACTCAAGACCTCGCCAAAGAGCTAGATGCCGATCGAGTTTGGCTCGTCAGCAGCGGCGTCTTGGGCGACTTTCCCACCGGCAGCCGCTTCTCTGTGGAAAACGCAGCCAAATCCTTAAAAGTAGAAGGTCGCCTCGGCGCCCGCTTGGTCGGCTTCCGGGAACCCCCAGAACCCCAACCCGAAACAGAGTCATTAAATGGCACGCCAGATACAGTAGGTCCAGGACCCACGCCGAGCGACGGAGAATGGCGCGAGGTTCTACCCGGCCCTCCCCGTCCCCCAGAACCAGTAAGCGGCCAAACAAAGGATGCGGCGAGATACCCAGTTTTCCGCGCCAAAGGGCAGATTGACGCCCCGCTAGCTTGCTTCCAAATGTTGAGCAAGTATTTCGGCCTCAAATTTCGTCGAGATATCATCCGCAAAGTTCTAGAAAATCAGTTAAAAACCGCTGGTTCTATCAGTATGCAAGCCTGCGGGGCGATCGCCCAAAGCATCGGCCTCACGCCCCAATTGGCGCAAGTGCCAGCAGAAGCCATCAACCGCATTAAAGCCCCCGTAATGATTAAATGGCAAGATACCTTTGCCATTATTTACAGCATCACCGAGCAAGAATTGGTGATCGCCACGCCCGAACAGGGGCTGATGCGGAAGCGGATACCTCAGTTTAAAGAAATCTGGGGCGAATCAGGAGAAGTCCTGCTGCTGCAAGCTCCGCAAGTCGAACAAAAAGAGCAGTTCAGCTTCTGGTGGTTTGTGCCGGCCCTCATGGAACACAAGACAGTGTTTTTTGAGGTGTTGCTTGCTTCGTTTTTTGTACAGTTATTTGGTCTTGCCAACCCATTAATCAGCCAAATAATTATTGATAAAGTCTTAGGTCAGCGCAGCATTGACACCTTGGATATTTTGGGAGCATTTCTGTTAGGTGTTGCCCTGTTTGAAGGACTGCTCAACGGTTTGCGTACCTTTTTGTTTATAGACACCTCAAACCGCATCGATGTCAAATTGAGTGCTGAGGTAATCGACCACTTGCTGCGGCTGCCCCAGAATTACTTTGACAATCGGCGCGTGGGAGATCTGGTTTACAAATTCAGCATGATGGGCCAGATTCGGGAATTCATGACGAGTACAGCTCTGACAGTGGTTCTCGATGCGGTATTTTCGGTGGTTTATGTCGCCGTGATGCTCTCTTACAGTGTGCAGCTAACGTTTGTATCTTTGGCAGTGGTACCGATACTGGGGCTGATGATTATTCTAATCAATCCGCTGGTGCTGCGCCTGATAAAACAGAGAAATATGCGTTTTTCTGACTCTCAATCTTATTTAGTGGAAGTAGTCGGCGGGATTCAAACGGTTAAGGCTCAAAATATTGAATTGAAATCCCGGTGGGAGTGGTCGAGCCGCTACGCAAAATACATTACAGCCAGTTTTAAAACAATTATCACGGGGACTGCGGCGGGTACAATTAGCGGCTTTTTAAACCAGGTGGGTAACTTAGCTCAGTTGTGGGTGGGAGCTTATTTGGTACTGGGAAATGAGATTACTTTGGGTCAGTTGATTGCTTTCCGAATTATTTCCGGGAACGTGACTGGTTCGCTGCTGCGTTTTGTGAGCGTCTGGCAGAGTTTCCAAGAAGTCTCGATGTCGATCGATATGCTCAAGGATGTGGTCGATACGCCGACGGAAACCAGCGATGAAGACCGGAACAATATCCCGCTGCCGGCAATTCAAGGGCAGGTTACCTATGAGGAGGTTTCCTTCCGATTTCTGGAGAGCGGCCCACTGCAATTGGCTAATGTGAATTTGGAATTTCCCGCTGGCAGTTTTGTGGGAATTGTGGGGGGAAGCGGTTCCGGTAAAAGTACGGCGATGAAGCTGTTGCAGCGTCTTTATCCGCCGCTGTCGGGCCGGATTTTTATTGACGGGTATGACATTTCTAAGGTGGAACTGTACTCGCTTCGCAGCCAACTTGGGGTGGTATTGCAAGATACTTTGCTGTTTAACTGTACTGTGCAGGAAAATATTGCTCTGAGTAATCCCGATGCGAGTACGGATGAGATTGTGCGAGCTGCAAAATTAGCGGTAGCTCACGATTTTATTATGGGCTTGCCTGCTGGCTACAATACGATAGTCGGAGAGCGGGGTGCGTCGCTTTCTGGGGGTCAAAGGCAGCGTTTGGCGATCGCCCGCACGATTTTGCAAAACCCGAAACTGCTGATTTTGGACGAAGCTACAAGCGCCCTCGACTACCATTCCGAACGCCAAGTTTGCAATAACTTAGCAGAAGCTTTCGCCGGCCGCACGGTGTTTTTCATTACTCACCGCCTGACTACAATCCAAAACGCTGATGTAATTATTATGATGGATCAAGGTTCTGTAGTCGAGCGGGGAACTCATAAAGAATTAATGGCTCTTAAAGGGCGTTACTACTGCCTCTTCCAACAACAAGAGTCATCGAATACCTGATATCTAACAACTCACAACTGATCACTAACGCTTAACAACTGAGAACTAACAAATGGCAATGAAATCGTTAATACTTTCTGAGCAACCAGTCATTCTCGAAAAACCAGCGATTTGGTCGCACTTGTTTTTGTGGATGATCATGCTGATGACCACTTCTGCTGTAGTTTGGGCTTATTTTGCTAGCGTAGAGCAAGCTGTCCCCGCTGTGGGCCAATTAGAGCTCAAAGATGGTGCTAGAGACATCCAAGCACCTGCTACGGGCGCTGTGGTGAGACTTCACGTTGAAAATGGCGATCGTGTGGAAAAGAACCAGCCTCTGCTCACTTTCAACCCCCTTGCACCCAGTGCTGATTTAACATCGATACAGAAAACTAAAGAAGCTCTGGAAAAGGAAAATAAATTTTACGAAGATGTTGTCAACGGCAAAATTCAAGGCGCTGTTCCTTCTAACCTAGAATCAACAATCAAGGACAGACAGAGCCTCACGGCACAAAATCAAGTGCTGCAAGCTTTGATTGACGAACTGTACCTCAATCGGGGAGCTAGCGGAAATTTTGATGCAGCCCAGCAAGGACTTTATGTTAATTATCGATCGGAATTTCTGTCTCGCGTCGCTGCTGCTCAAGGTCAAGTTCAGGAGTTAGAAAAACAACTGAAGCAAGCTCAGGATGCTGAGAAAGCAGCCGGCGATCAAATGACAGTGGCACAGCAACAATTGGGTTTTGCCCAGAACCAATTAAATTATGCTCAGCAGCAGTTAGCTTCTTCGCAAGAGCAAGTAAAATCAGCCCTGGCTCAGAGAGATTTGGCCCAAGAACAGTTAGCGAAATCCCAACAAGTATTGAAGTCGAACCAAAACATTCTAGGCAGACTCGCCCCCCTTGTGGAGGAAGGAGCTATCGCTGAACTGCAAAAAGAACGTCAAGAACAAGATGTTTTCAGGGGTCAAAGCGACGTTCTCAAACAGCAAGATCAAATAAAGCAGCGCGAAGGTGAAATCAACTCTCGCAAAGGCGAAATTAACACACGCCTCGGTGAAATCAATACGCGCCGAGGCGAAATTAACGCGCGTCAAGGTGACATCCAAAAAATTAGTGCTGACATACAGCGCCAGCAAGGAGAGCAAGCACGCATTCAGGAGTCCATCGCCCGCGCCCAAGAACAGTTAAAAAACACCAAGGATTCCTGGGCAAAAGAACTTTACAGCAAAATTGCTGAAAACGAGAAACAAATTGCCAGCAGCGATTCTCAGCTAAGTCGCTTCAAAGTGGAAAACCTGAAAAAGCTGTCTGAGGTGAACGCTCAGCTAGAAAAGGCTCAACAAAACCGCGACACTCAAGTGATGAAAGCTCCCGTATCGGGTGTAATCTTTGATTTGAAGCCTTCTACCAAGGAGAAAGCTAAGTTGGATATGGCGAAAGATCCGATATGCCAATCCATTATTAATACGGTGCTGAAACCGGGCGAACCGCGCCCAGCACGCTGCGAAGAAGCTTATTACGAAGCGCAGCAAACTGAAAAGCTGCTCAAAGTTTTGGATGACGAAAACGGTCTGGAAGCAGTGGTTTACCTCGAAAACAGCAATGTGGCTCTGGTATTGGATGCTTTGAGACAGAAGCGGGCAAAATTGGAGGCGTATCACGGCAAGCAATTAGATGGAGAAAAAATTGACTGTGAAACAGGTAAAAGTTGCGTTTGTCCAGAGAAGGAAGTTAACAGAGAGAAACTGGGTTTGACGAAATACCAATGCGTGCCTGTGGAAGTGAATGTAGAAGCTTTCCCGGCGATGGAGTTTGGTACTGCGGAGGGTGAGGTGATAGAGATTAGCAGCGATGCTGAGCCTCCTACTGAACTGCGGAAATACTACGCTTTCAAAACCAAAATAAAGCTCAAAAATCAGAAGTTTGTTTTGAACAAGGGCAAGGCAAATGAAGTGGAGGTTAACTTGCAGTCTGGAATGTCCGTGAGCTCTAATATCAATATCGGCAAGCGGACTGTTTTGCAGATGTTTATCAACCGATTTACTGGCAAAATGGATACGTTCAAGACTATTAAGTAGCGAACAGTTGACGGTTGACTCTTGACTGTTGACAGCCGGTGACTGTTGAGAGTTGAGAGTTGATTGTCAGTCGAAAAGCTGATGATATCATGTCCGGTCGAGCGACCGGGATTTTTGTAGGGGCGGGTTCACCCACAGTACCTGCGAATAATTCACCCTCTCAAAAACCCGCCCCGACCGGGATATTATGGTTAATCGATCGGGCATGATATGACTAGATTTTACAATTCCGATGCTACCGGATTGGATATTAATGAAAAAAATCATATTATTTACTTTATATCTAATTCCTGTCCTCTTATTAATCGGATTTGTAGCGAATTTTAGCGTTAACGTTCCCGTTGATGACGAGTGGAGGTTAGCTAGCCTTTTTGAAAAATTAGCTGCGGGAAATGTAACTTTTAACGATTTTTGGGGTTTGCACAGCAACCACCGCATACTTTTCCCTAAAATAATTATTGCGGTGCTGGCTTTTGCTTCGCGATGGAATATTAATTATCAGTTGTGCGTCAGCATAGGTTTAGCTGGGATAACTTTTATCGCTATGTACAAGTTATCCTCGATGCAGGTTAAGAATGTCGGGGAGGATTTGTGGCATTTAGCTAATATTTTAACTTGTATTTTGCTTTTCTCTCTAGTTCAGCACGAAAACTGGCTTTGGGGATTTCAATTAGCGTGGTTTTTTGTAAATTTATGTTTTGTAGCTGCGGTTTATGCGCTGGTTTCAAATCACAAATTATTGCCTAATATTAGAATCTCTATTGCTGCTGTATTCTGCTTTATTGCTAGTTTTTCGCTGGCTCAAGGCTTGCTGTCTTGGTTGGCGGCGATTCCGGCTGTGGCGGCTTTGGAGGGAAATGCAGCGCAGAAACGAAAAAGAGCGATCGCATGGATGCTGCTGTTTGCGACAACTTGTGCTGTTTACTCAATTGATTATAATCCTAGCCGCAAAGCAAGTATTATTTCATTGTTGAATAAGCCGTTTGTGGTGATTGATTACTTTTTAAGTTTGCTGGGTTCGCCAATTGTGCGCTCGCCGGGAATTTCGGCCTTTGTAGGATTGGTAATTTTGGGAAATTTTATATTTTTTGTAGTTTATTTTGGAAAAAAGATTGTATCAAGTTCGATAGCTTCATCTGTGAGCGATCACTCTGAAAAGCCACCTCAAGTCCCGGCGATTGCTTCCTCCCTCGCAATGACAGATAGGAATGATATTGCTGAGAATTATGAGGCTTTACCTTGGCTGTCAATAGGTTTATTTTCGGTTTTATCCGCTCTGTTTATTACGGCTGGTAGGGCGGAATTTGGGGCAATTCAGGCGATTGGATCGTCGAGATATACGACTAATTCGATTTTACTATTAATTGCTTGGGTTCAGCTAGGGCAATTGTTTGTCCGAGGTAATTATAAAGAAACAAAAGCAACGTTAAAGCTTAATTATAAATTTATTTATCGGGTAGTGGCAGGGCTGTTAATTGCTACAATAATTGTTAACTCTCAACAGGCGATCGCCCAATCTCGCTCAGCACTTCTTTACAAAGAAGGCGCTCAAGATTGTTTGCAGTTAATTAACTATCTCGACCCCTCTGATTTTTTCAATAATTCGCCGGAAAGCTGTTTGAGGGTGCTGAGCAAAAAAACTGGGCTGGTGAGAGAAGGCGCTGCAATAATCGAGAAAATAGGTTGGAGAAAGTTCGCGAAAAATGTAGAGTTTATTTCTAATACCGAGAAAGTTTACGGCTATTTAGACAAACCTCAAACTAGCGATAAATCCTTGACTGTTAAGCCAAATGATGCTGTCAAGGCTGCTGGTTGGGCGGTTTTGCCAGAAAAATTGCAACAGCCGAATATTGTACTGCTATCTGTCGGTGATAAACAATCTTTTTTTGCTAACGCTTATGTAAATTTGGACAGTCCCGACATTGCTGAGAGTTTAAAATCTGAGTTATACAATAATGCAAGGTGGGCGGTTGATTTGTCTGGTAATAATTTGCCGATCGCCCAAACTGAAATTAAGGCTTGGGTGTATAATCCTGTTGACAACCAGTTTGTCCAGTTGCGCGGAGGATGAGGAGTGAAAATTTCTGTGATAATACCAGCTCACAATGAGGAGGGCTGTTTGTACGGTACTGTGCGGGCGATCGCCCAGACGCTGGATTTAGAAGGCATTCCGCACGAAATTTTGATTGTGAATGACAACAGTGTCGATCGAACGCTTGATATTTGCCAGGAGTTGTCAGAGACTTTTCCCACAGTTAGATACATCAACAATCAACCTCCGAATGGTTTCGGATTTGCCGTGCGCCGGGGTTTGGCGGAATTTGACGGAGATGCTGCAGCAATTGTGATGGCGGATGCTTCCGACGATCCGATAGATTTGGTAGCAGGATACCGCAAGCTGCAAGAAGGATATGATTGCGTTTTTGGTTCCCGCTTTATCAAAGGCGGATTTGTGGTTGATTATCCAATTCACAAGTTAGCAATTAACCGCTTAGCAAACTGGTTTGTCAAAAGTATTTTCGGCTTGCGGTACAGCGATGTCACCAATGCTTTTAAAATTTACCGCAGAGAAGTAATTGAAGGCGTACAACCGATTTTGAGCCATCATTTTAATTTGACAGTCGAACTGCCTTTAAAAGCAATTGTTAGGGGTTTTTCCTATACGGTAATTCCTCTGAGGTGGTACAATCGGACTGCTGGTATTTCTAAGCTGAAAATCAAAGAGATGGGCAGTCGATATTTGTTTATTGTCTTATATGTCTGGCTGGAAAAACATCTGTCTCGCGGCGACTACCACCGGACTAGAAAGATAGCAAAGTTGAAAGTGAATGCCTGAGAGAATTTTAATTGTTGGTGGTGCCGGTTTCATCGGCAGTTGTTTGGCAATTGGCCTGAAGAAACTGCACCCAGAATGGCAAATAATTTGTTTAGATAACCTGCGTCGCCGGGGCTCGGAATTGAATCTGCCTCGGCTTAAAAGTTGCGGGATTCAGTTTGTTTACGGGGACATTCGTACAGCCGCGGATTTAGATCCAGTTGCACTGAATGCTGACTGCATTATAGATTGTGCTGCGGAGCCTTCTGTGCTGGCTGGTTTTAGTTCGCCTCAGTACGTTTTGCAGACGAATTTACTGGGCACTGTGAATGTTTTGGAGTTGGCGAGACAAACGGGTGCGAGTTTGCTGTTTTTGTCTACGAGTCGGGTTTATCCGATCGCCAGTGTCAAGTCTGTTAAACTGTTAGAGTTGCCGAATAGATTTGCGATCGCCCCCGAGCAAACTTTACCCGGTATATCCGAGTTGGGCATATCAGAAGACTTCCCATTAAAAGGACACCGTTCGCTTTATGGAGCAACTAAATTAGCTTCAGAATTGCTGATTGAGGAGTACAGGGAAGCATACAATGTGCCGGCAATTATTAACCGCTGCGGGTTGATTACCGGGGCTTGGCAAATGGGTAAAGTCGATCAGGGAGTTTGCGGTTTGTGGGTGGCGGCTCACTATTTTCAAAAGTCGCTGAGTTATATCGGTTTTGGTGGCAGCGGCAAGCAGGTTAGGGATTTACTGCACGTTGAAGATTTGTTGAGGTTAGTTAATTATCAGTTAGAAAACTTTTCCAAATTAGATGGTGAAGTTTTTAATGTTGGCGGCGGTTTGAGCAACAGTCTTTCTTTGGTTGAGACAACTGATTTGTGCCAAAAGATTACGGGTAAATCGATTCCGATTCCTCCTGTTTTGGAGGAACGCGCGGGGGATATTCCGATTTTTATTACGGATTCTTCTAGGGTGATGGAGAAAACTGGATGGCAGCCTGTGATTGGGTCGGAAGCGGCTTTGCAGGATATTTATGATTGGATTGCTGCTAATGAGGCGGTTTTAAGTTCGATTTTGTAGGGATTTTTTAACCGCAGATGCAGTCGGATAAACGCGGATAAACGCAGATGTATCGCTCTGCGTGGAGCTGACTGCATCTGCGAGTCATGAGTCTCTACCTCTCGGGTTTTGTTTCGATGCTTTAACAAACATTTGACCTCCCAAAAATCGCCACAAAAAAGGCAATTTTAAGTAAACTTTTAAAAGCCAGGGCGAGGCAGGTCTGCCTTTTGTCGAAAATGGTAAAAATCTGGGTATAATTAGGTCTATTTCAAAGCCGACGGTTTGTAAAAGTTCTTGCAGCGATAAGTGGGTAATGGGTAATTGATGATCGATAAAATCGTAGTATTCTTTAAAAGAATATTTAAAATTTGGTTGGACAACCAAGAGAGAACCCCCAGGCTTAAGCCCCTCAAAGCAAAATGAAATAATTTGTATGAGTTCTTCCTTATTGCGGAGATGTTCAAAAAAATTAGAGATAAATATCCGGTCAAATTGTTCGCTAAGAGCTGATTTATCGTCAAAAGTTAAAACATCTATGTTCAGCACTTTAACATCAGGATGAGCCAATAACTTGGAATCGGGATTGAGATCAATTAAATATTTTTTTTTAGCCCGAATTTGATTTATAAACTCGCAGTAACCGCCACCAATATCTAAAACAGTTGATTCGGGAGGAACATACTCTTGTAAAAACTCGTCAATTAAAACTTTCCATAGTGCCACCTTGGCTTGCAGTTGTCGGGAATCAAATCGATTGGCGTACAATTTTTTGAGATATGCGTCGGCTTTCATAGTAAAATAGCAGAGACTGAGTATGAGTTTATCACTTTCACAGCTAACTATGAATGTTATATCTACCGAAATACCGGAAGTTCTGATCATTGAGCCGAAAATTTTCGGAGACGATCGCGGTTTCTTTTTTGAGAGTTTCAATCACAAAGCTTTTATCGATAAAACAGGCGTGACGGTCGAATTTGTTCAAGACAATCATTCCAAATCTTCTAAAAATGTGTTGCGCGGTTTGCACTACCAACTGCAGCAGCCTCAAGGCAAATTGCTGCGGGTAGTTGCTGGCGAAATCTTTGATGTAGCGGTGGATATTAGAAAAAGTTCGCCGACTTTTGGGCAGTGGGTTGGGTGTTTGCTGAGTTCAGAAAATAAACGGCAATTTTGGGTTCCGGCGGGATTTGCTCACGGTTTTTTAGTGGTTTCCCAGACGGCTGAAGTTTTGTACAAAACTACAGATTATTACGCACCGGCACACGAGCGGTGTATCCTGTGGAATGACCCCGATTTGGCGATCGACTGGCCACTAGATGGTGCCCAACCAATCTTATCAGCTAAAGACCAAGCGGGACACACCTTCAAAAAAGCTCAAGTTTTTTAACAATGAAAATTTTACTCGCAGGTGGCAGCGGACAGCTAGCTCAAGAATTGCAGCCAATTTTATTATCTTCGGGAGAGGTAATTGCGGTCGATCGCACTCGCCTCGACTTATCCCAAGCGGAAAGCATCCGTCAGGCAATGGCTGAAATTCAACCGGATTTCGTCGTCAATGCGGGTGCTTATACTGCCGTAGACAAAGCGGAAAGCGAACCGGAATTAGCAAACGCCATCAACGGCATTGCACCCGGAATTCTCGCAGAAGAATGCGAAAAACTGGGAGCAAGTTTGATTCACTTTTCTACTGATTATGTATTTGACGGTAGCCACGGTTCTGCTTATCAGGAAACAGATTCTACAAACCCGCTGGGAACTTACGGCAAGTCGAAATTAGCAGGCGAGGAAGCAATTCGGAAAGCGGGGAACCGACATATTATTATTAGAACCGCGTGGGTTTACGGCAACGGCGGCAAAGGTAATTTTGTCAAAACCATGCTGAGGTTGGGAAAGGAAAGGGAAGAAATTCGAGTAGTAGCAGATCAGATCGGAAGTCCTACTTGGACGGGGGATTTAGCGGAGGCAGTTTCGCAAATTATTCCTCTGCTTGGGTCAGAAAGTTTTGGGACTTACCAGTACACTAACAGCGGAGTTTGTAGTTGGTACGATTTTGCGATCGCCATTTTTGAGGAAGCAGCACAACTCGGCTTTCCCCTAAAAGTTCAGCGCGTAATTCCCATCACCACCGCCGAATATCCAACACCCGCAAAACGTCCTGCTTTTTCTGTCCTCTCTACGGTAAAAATATCAGCACTTCTAGGCACGTATCCCCCCCACTGGCGGCAAGGGCTCAGACAAATGCTGGCCAGAGAAGTGAAATAAAAAATCGAGGAAAACTCAAATCGCGAGGGCGAGTTTTGTTAATGAGTTACCTGTTATATCCAAAGTTTCTCACCTAAACTCGCCCCTACCAATTAATAAAAATATTCCCCTGTCTGAATCCATGAAAGTCAAGCAACAATATACTTTAATTGCCGCATCCGTTATCGGCATTCTAATACCAGCGTCATATATTTTGTACTTGATATCGCAAGCGGGAGAATTGTCTAATTTTGATTATTGGTGGATGACCTGGAATTTTTATTCAGTAGACGGTTTTTCTACAAATCCTTTTAATTGGATATTTCGGGCGAACGAGCATTTTGTCTTGATTCCGGCAATTATTTATGGCTTGAATATAGCTGTCACCCAAGGTTCAAATATTGGTTTATGTTTAGTTGCCTGGTTCTTGGCTTGGATTCAGTGCCACGTATTAATTGCTCTGCTGCCGTTAAAATTGAGGCGTTTTCCGCTGCAATTTATCTCGCTACTCCTTTGTATTTCTATTTTTAATTTTACTCCGGCGGCTGCTCACAATTGGATGCGGGGATTCAGCGGTGTTCACTGGATAATTGCTAATTTATTTGTGATTTGTTCGATATTTTGTTTGCAATCCTATGTGACAGTTTTGTTAAATAAAAGGGAGGCAGAGCCTCCTGATATTCATTCCCAGGCAGAGCCTGGTAACGAGTTTGTAGGGGCTGCGCCCCCCCATTTACAAAATAAGTGGGTAATTGGCAGCATTGTTTTTGGCGTTTTAGGCTGTATTAGTTACAGCACTCCTTTAGCTTTGTGGCCGATATTGTGTGCTGCTGCTGTTGTACTGCGGTTTCCTCGGCGAATAACTTATTTGTATTTCATTGCTTCGGTTGCAGTGAGTGGCATTTATTTTTTAACTTATAAAACTCCCTCTCATCACCCTTCTTTAACTAAAATTAACCCGCTCAAAACTCTTGAATATATTCCTACTTATCTCGGCGGAATTTTTAGCGAAAATATTATTGTTGCTTCAATTATTGGTATAATTGGTTTGAGTGCAGCGACGGGTTTTGTGGGTTATTGGCTATTTGTAAAAAAGGTCGATCGCCTGGATTGGCTGCCTTGGCTATCAATCCAACTTTACACGCTGCAAACGGCGTTAATGGCTGCGGTTAGTCGATCGGGATTTGGCGTCGAACAGGCCACCGCTTCCCGCTACGCCACACTCCCAGCTTTGTTTTGGATGAGCACAATTGTGCTGACAGTATTGTGGGTGCGCGAGTTGCAGCCAACACCAAGAATTCAAGGGCGTTGGCTGACACCGCTGTTTGCAGTCGCCACAGTTGCGATTATTTTAATGTACGGGGTGGGAGGCGAAACTGCAATGGCGATCGCCCGCAGAGCCACCTATCAACCCTTAGTAGCATTATCACTGCAATTAGGCATCACCGACGTAACGTTAATTAAAGACCGCGTAGGCAACAAACCCGCCGCTTTTATCGGGTTAATCGACGCATTAAAAACTAACAACTTAGTGCCATTTAACCGAGACATCAAAAAACACAATTTCTGTGCAGCATTAGACACCAAAATAGACGCAAATTTACTGTCAGCGCCCAAAGACGGAGTACCCGGATATTTTGATACAGCCACCAAACTTGCACCAACAGCCTCCAGAGTAATTGGCTGGGTAGGAGACCCCGAAAACAATGTAAAATGTATTGCCATTCTCAACCAAGAAAATGTCGTTCGAGGTTTCGCCATGTCAGGATTTCCGCGCCCCGATTTAGTTAAATTGTTTGGCTCTTCCTACGAATTCGCAGCTTGGAGAGGATACATTCAAACATCACCAACAGATAAATTATTGACAGCCTATGCCTCCTTTAAAAACCGCAAAGGTTGGGTAGCCTTGCGAAACTCCCAAGTTATCAATAAAAACTTAAAAATCTCTCTTTCTCCTTCTCAGCGCCCTCTGCGGTTAATAAAAAAATCTCATTGACAACACAAATGAAATAGAATATCCCTATGCCAAAACACCTCAGCTTCGTAATCCCAGTTCACAACGAAGAAGCCACCCTAAAATTTTTGTTTGAAAAGATAAAACTTGTCATGTTTCAAACAGAAATTGAGAGTTACGAAGTCATTTTCATAGATGACGGTAGCCGCGATTATTCCTGGCAAGAAATCACAGATTTAGCCAGCAAAAATCCCAAACTAATTAAAGCGATTAAAATGCGCCGCAACTTTGGCAAATCCGCCGCACTTTCAGCAGGATTTCGCAATGCCGCAGGGATAATTATCTTTACTCTTGATGCTGACCTTCAGGATGACCCCGCTGAAATTCCCAAATTTTTACATCATTTAGAATCGGGATTTGATTTAGTTTCCGGTTGGCGAAAACAGCGGAACGACCCCCTTTCTAAAACTTTACCTTCCAAGCTGTTTAATGCCGTTGCTTGTTTGCTAACGGGGGTGCAAATGCACGATATGAATTGCGGTTTTAAAGCTTACCGTAGGGAAGTTTTGCAGTCGATTAAATTGTACGGGGAATTGCACCGCTACATTCCAGCTTTAGCAAACAATTTAGGGTTTAAAATTGGAGAAGTAGTGGTGGAACATCATCCGCGAAAGCACGGAAAATCAAATTACGGCTGGGAACGTTATGCGCGGGGATTTATTGATTTGTTGACGGTGTTAGCCACGACGCAGTATTTGCACAAACCGGGTCATTTGTTTGGAGGTTTGGGATTGTGTTTTGGCTTGGTTGGAACTGTTTCGCTGAGTTATTTGATAGTTATTTGGTTTCTGAATTTGGCGGGGATGAATTTTGGGCCGATCGGGAATCGACCTTTGTTATTTTTTGGGATTTTGTGTACAATTCTGTCGGTGCAGTTAATTTCTTTGGGGATTTTAGCTGAGTTGATGGCGCGGAATGTGGATGCTGATTATGTGGACAAGCAAATTAGCGAAATTATTGATGATTCGGGTTTTGATATTTAACCGCATATCTGATTCGGCGGTTGAAACCGCTTCTATACAAACAAAGTCGGCGCAACGCCAGACTGAATAAATCTCTCATGTTTTCAAAAATAGTATTATCTAATTTTAAACAGTATCCATTTGCCCTCTTGCTCTACTATTTCTCCGTCAATATTTGGATGCCAATCGCTGCGAGTCAGGATATAATCGGCATGATAGTTTCGGGCTACTTTGACTAAATCCGCACTGCTGCGGCGGATAAAAAAGTTATTTCCTCCCCAAATCATTTGCGGGTTTAAGGGAACCCCTAAAACAGCTTCCATGCGGTTTTGCCATTCTTTAATGCCTTTTTCGGTAAAGGGAAAGTTCTTGAAGTTGACGACAATCGCTCTGTCGGAGAAAAACTGGAAGCTGGTAACTGAGGGTGGAACTAATACGAGTACATCGCGGCTGCTAATTTGCGAAAAACGCACAGCTAATCTGCTTAAGTCGTCCCTGGGAACGGCATTGATATTAACTCTTGTTTGAAATACATTTAATATAGGTTTGGGCAGAATTCCTGCTACTCCAAAAACTAAGGTGGCGGTAGTTATTAAGGCTAATGTGTGAGTTATAGCCTGTTTGATAGATGTAGCTAGGGAGGTTTCTTCTAAAATGAATGGGAAGGCGAGGATTGAGAAGAGGACGGGGATACTAATTATTCGATCGCCTATTATTTCCCATGAATCAGCCAGCGGATATATGAAGCTGAAAATTACCGTTCCTGCTGCTAAAATCCACAACAATATATTATATCGTTTGGGAAATACGTAATTTTTTGTTTGCCCAACTGATAATACTAGGAAAATGATACCCCGAAAAGACAAAGTTAGTACAGCTAACAGCAACAAGCTAACAGCTATTTGTTTGTCTCTGTAAAGTCTATCTACCGTCAAAGCCACAGCAATAAATATAATTAATTGAGCAAAAGGGACGGTTCTAGCTAACTGTAGTTTGGCGATAAAAGCCAAAGGGTAAACTTCGACAAATATGTAATTTAGAAACAGCCCAAAAAGGGATGTACCAACAATTATATAAAAATTAACCTTGTCTTCTTTTGGCAATAAATCGGAATTTTTGATGCACAGCAAGCCACCCATTATGAAACATATAAAGTTGAACCAATTCCCGACATCCCAATTTGACGGGAGGATGTGGTGGGGGTTGCGGACTTTCGCATGAATGTAGACAAACTCGGCGTTGTCGATAGTGTGAGTGCTGGTAGTACCTGTTAATAACATCGGTACGTAAACGATACTTGCCATTGCTGCTAAAAGTACGATCGCCAAAATCAGTGTTTTAAACTTTCGCTGTCTTACAGATTCAATAAATAAAACGGGAACCATCATCAATCCGGGCAACAAACCAACTAAAAATTGCAGCAAACAGCCCAGTCCAAAAAATAAATATCCGGTCAGCCATTTCTGGCGCAAACTAAAGTAAATTCCCCAAATTGCGAAACCCATTGCGAAGGTACTGGGTACTGATTTAGTGGAAAATATCAGGGTGTTACCAACATCTGTAAATGAGGCCGCTATACATAAAAAAGCCATCGCTGCGGCAGGCAGTTTGGAATTAGTATAGATATTGAGAATTGCGTAGCAAGCTAGGATAAATGAACCGAAGGCGAGGAATTGATAAATAAAGTGCGCTAGGGGAATGCTTGTTCCTAAGTTGGCGAGCAAATAAATAATATAATAATAGTAATATCTCGGATTAAACTTAACCATTTCCTGAACGTAATAGTCATTTTTGTATAGTTCAGGATTTAACATAAATTGAATTGGCGGCACTTCGGGAAAGTTGCCTCCTATCGGGAAAATATACCCAGTGGCCATCAGGGAGCCGATGATGACAAAAGTATACAGAGATAGATTAAAATACCAGTGGGATTTTTGATGTTTTTGCATTGACGGTTCAACTTACCTACTGACAGCCAAATTGTTAATCTCCAGTCGGCATTGGTTTGTTAAATCCTGTTTGCTGCTACTCAATACCTCAAGCAGCAGATAAATGGGATTTTTGCCCTCAACTAATAGATTTAAGTCGCTCGCACTTTTTTGACTATAAGCCATCTCTGCTGAGTCTATTAATTTACCTTGCTTGTCCCACAAAGTCAAGCGCAGGACAACTCCTGGACATAGTTGGTTAGGTAAATTGAGTTTGCCGGTAACTTTCGCTTTGTCTGAGATGGAACCTAAATACAGGAAAGATGTATCGATTTTCTTGCTGTTTTTAATTGGATGAGTTACAATCTTATATAAGTAATCCGATTTTTGAGTGACTGAATAATTGGCACTTGTGTAGATTGATTGATGCAAACTAATCCAATCTAACTGCGTGCCTGGTCGATCGACTATTTGCCGCTGCATCGCCTCCAGAGTCCTAAATGCCGTTGCTGTATCAGTCGGCCTCACCCTCCGGTAAACGCTGACAGTCACGCCGTTTTCTAGCTTAAACTGTTCGGGTAGCAATTGGAAATCGCGGGCAATTTCCCAGTTTTGAGTAAAGGCATCGTAGACCACTTTAACAACATCTTGTTCGTGCGATTGCAAAACTTGTTCGTCAGTCGGTAACACCTGCTGAAAAGGCACAGCAACCACCGCATATTGTGACTGCAACAACTCCGGTAGCGGGTAAGTATCGCGCGAGTCAATTTGCGGCCTCCCGATGGTATTTAATTTCCACCAACCCTCCGGCGGATTTATTTTTCGGTTAGCTTGTCGCAGGATATTAGCATTAAAACTGTTAGAAGCACCGGCAATATAAATCGGTTCTTCATTCGGTGCTAATTTTCGCAGAAACTCTACTAATTTTACAACTTCCTCGTAGTCCGATCGCACTAACGGCGGAAAATTACCCACAAACAGTCTTGGCAAATTAATTTTGAGAGGAATTAACCCGACTGCGGCATTCAAAACCAGGTACAAGCCCGCCGCGCCCAGCATCAAATACCGGACTTTTCCCTTGAGTGTCAGCCAAGTTGTCCAGAAAAATGTGGATAGTCCTAAAAGTGCGATCGGTGTAATATGAATTGTATAGTGCAAGTAGCCGTAACGCAAAACTAACAGCCATTCAACCAGCGACAAAACCCCAAACAACGAAACAAAAATAGCCGCCGCTGGAACCAGCTTTCGAGTGAGAATTCCCGCCGAAAAACCAATCAGTACCAGCAGCCAAGTTCCCAAACCGTAAAAATCCGCATAACGAGTTAAAATATCACTTACAGGCAAACTCCAAGCGACATACAAATTGCGGTAGTCAACCGTCAGAGCACTGCGAGTAAAATCTCCCGCTACCAACATTAAAATAGTCAAGCTAGTTACAGCTATCAAGCCCAATTTGACACCAGATTCAAACAAGCATCTGTAGGGAAACGGCACTACCCCCTCCTTGTCTTTTGGAGACGAAAACGTCGTTTCCTTAAGGTAGATTAGTACAAGAAACTCGATGAAAGCCTGTAAAGTCGCTGCACCAAAAAATGCGATCGCACTATAAGCAAAATGGCGCCGCAACAGAATCGCCGCCGCCAGCAAAAACCCAATTAACGGGATTTTCCACCAAGATTTCAGCTTAACATCCTGCAAATAAACCAAAATTGCCAAGGCTACAAACACACAGCCGCCAGTATCCAGATATCCCCGCAGAGTCGGTATCCAACTCATCGGAATTAATAAACTCAGCAGCACCATTGACCAAAACACCCGGCGGGGATAAACTGGAATTAGCGTTGCAGAAATTGCCCCCAGCAACAGGCGAAACGGCAGCACATAAATCAGGGATACGCTGAGAATGTAACTCAGCCGAGACTCGCCAAATAACAGAATAAACGGCACTAACGGCAGAGAGATTAATAGATTTTTTTCCTTAGATAGCGATTCTATAACTCCGCGCCATGCTTTATCTGGCGAGTCTCGAAATAAATTTGCCGTGTTGACTGTAGCAGTGTTGTAGCCCGCGTAATCCCACCAATAAAAAGTATGTTCGCTGGATACATAGATTGATGTTACTGCAACTGTTACGAGAACAATTAAAAACAGGATAAACCCATCAATTATAAATTTTCGAGGCAATTTAAAAGAAACAATATCAAATACTCCCATCACTCTAGCAACCCTAAATAACTTCTAAACTTCCTCTTTCTCTATTCCTTCGCGCCCTTTGCGCCTTCGCGGTTCGTTAACTTATCTTAAAACAGTACCTTGCAAAAAACCTTCTAACTTTTCTGCATATTGCCGATTCGCGATCGCACTTGGATGAAGGTCATGAGGTAAATTATTATTGGCAGGTATTTTCAAATCAACCGAAATATCCGCCGTAGCAATTCCCTCCTGACTTAACTCCTGCAGCATTTTAGCAGAACCGACATTAATTCCCGCCACAACTAACTTAACACCATTAGCCTCAGCCACACGGTTAAACTCTTCAATAATTGCCTTAGAAACCTCGTGACTTTTGTACAATCCCTCTTCAAATTGATTGTAATTAACCTCCAAAAAATGGCTTAATGCAGAAACCCGCATCAGCGGGAACTCGTGATATTCAAGTTTTGCCATTTTGTAGGTAAAATCATTTTCTCCGTTCAGCCTAGCATCGGGCTGGAATAAAATACCCAGTTTATTCCAAGCAGCCATTTGCTTTCTTCTCGCCCTTAACAAAGTATTGCGGCGGTCGTGAAATCCCGCATAAGCAATCACCGCAATTTTTGGTTTATTTCCTTGTTTGAGTGCTTCTTTGAATTGAATCAACGAGTGCAGCGTGCCGTAGCCGTTAACGCCAAAATTTACTATTTCATACTTGGGTAATTTCTCTTGCAGCAACCAAGAATAAGTTTCGCTATCATTCAATGACCAACCGTAGGTAAAAGAACAGCCAAATATCCAAACTTCTGGCTTTTTTGACGATAAATTGTAAGTATTGAGGGGATGAGTTATTCTTAAACTATTATTGAGATGAGTGGCATTAAATGAGTAATTGCCGTTAAGTGTTACCTTGAATTTACCCGGCAAATGCTTGTAGCCGAGTTCCGAGTCTTTGGTGAAAAAGTTACCTTTTGGTTCGACCGCAACATCAACATTTTCTATTTGCCAGGGTTTGTATCCCGCAACTCGCAAGACAATTTCAGCCGTGGTTGTGGATAAAAAAATTGGAAAAATTAGATAGGTTATTAATCTGAAAGCAACATTTTTAGCAAAATCTTTTTTGCTCATTAACATAATATGAAACGTCAGGAAAAGTATAGTAAACTGCCATGCCAGTATTATCTACTCCATGGATCTAATTTAATTAGATTGAGTGCCTTCAATGCCTCCCCCAACCTACCACACTGAATTGTTTGCCCGAATTAAATATTATTCGTAAAACCCGTGCCTACAAAATATTGGTTTAAACTGAGATATTGCGCCAATATCAGCAACGGGCTAGAAGCCCGTTCCACAAAAAATAAACTTGATTGTGGAACGGGCATCTTGCCCGTTCTTAAGAAGAGTGCAAAATATTGGTTTGACCTAATTGATTAATTTCTAATAACCAGGCTCCTCCTCATACTCAGGAGTCTTAGTTTTCTCAGGGATATTCACCCGAGGAGCCTGGTAAGGCTTCGGTGCCTCATCGTCAGCCCAAGCATCAGCCTCCACATCATCCTCGTACTCCACCACCGGCTGCTTCGGGCGAGAAATCTCAGCGCGAGTGTACTGCGGCTTCTCCTCGTACTCATCCTCGTAATCGTCCTCCTCACCGCCCCAATTATCCTCTTCGTAATCCTCGTAATCGTCGATTATTGGCTCAGGCTGCTGTGCCTGCACCGCGCGCATGGGCGGCTGGCGAACCGCAGGCCGATTCCACTCTAAATCCTCATCCCAAGGAACTTCCTCCACCGCAGGCGCAGCTACGCGGCTCCGCATTTCCGGTGCAGGTATCCGCACGCCCGGGCCCAATTGATTTCCCGTAGCCACGGGTTTCGGATAATAACCTGCCTCGTCCTCTTCTCGTTCCCAAGGTGCTTGGCCCAAACCAACGCGCTCCAGCAAACCCACACTAAGCTGCCTGAGCCTTTCCTCGGAACCTTCAAACACAATCAAGCGATTCGGGCCACTGCTAACAATTTCCTCAATCCCCAACTCGTAAGTGCTGAGAACTTGGTCGGGGATTTGGGGGATGCCCAGGGAAGCGATAATTATAGAAACTAACTTACCGTCTTCGGGGTCGAACCTAAAGCCTCGCACCCTACCTAAAAGTTCGCCGGTTTCGGTAATAACTTCGCTGTTAATCAAAATGCTGTAGACTTCAACATCAACATCATCTTCGATCGCGCTCTCATCTTCCACCAACAGCACGTCGCCGATTTCGCTGACATTGCTGAGGAACATAAACTTCGGCATTCCAGCGACCGCAAATATATTATCACGCAGACCGATCGCCACAACTTCCCGCCGATCGATGTCCACCCACAATTGACTAACCACCCCCAAGCGTTTACCTCTGTCGCGGGTGATGACCTGAGTGCCTAGAATGTCTGAGCGTTGGCAGATTTGTTCGGATGTCATTCTAACTTTAATCCTGATTTATTAAGTACATATATCACTCAACACGAGCGTTAACATAAACTCCGGGACTACAACTTCAGTCCTATGACTTGAGTATAAGCTCCCCGTGCTTGAGTAACACCAATTGTACGCTCAGCCGATTGAATCATAGGTCGCCGCAAACTCACAACAATAAACTGGGCTTGTTCCGACTGTCGTTTTATCATTCTAGCCAATCGCTCCACATTTGCCCCATCCAGAAACATATCCACTTCATCAAAAGCGTAAAACGTAGACGGGCGGTAGCGTTGCAGCGCAAAAATAAAACTCAGCGCCGTCAATGACTTTTCGCCTCCAGACATGGAAGCCAGCCGCTGTACGGGTTTGCCCTTCGGGTGAGCAACCAAATTCAAGCCGCTGCTGAAGGGGTCTTCCTGGTCATCTAGCTGGAGATAGCCGTCGCCTTCGGAAAGTTCCGCAAAGATAGTCTGGAAGTTCTCGTTAACCGCGTCGAAAGCTTCTTTAAAAGCGCGCCGCCTGAGTGTGGTAAAATTTTCGATTCTCAACAGCAGTTCAGTGCGTTCTCCTTCCAATGTCGTCAATTTTTGACTCAATTCTTGAAGGCGTTCTTGAGTGCGGTTGTACTCTTCCAAGGCTAGCATATTGACCGGTTCTAAAGCTTGAATGCGTTTGGCGATCGCCTTTACTTCCTGCTGCAATTCCGTCAAATTGGCTTTCTCGACATTTTCAGGAATCGACGGCACGGGGTCGGGCATTTCCGCCCGCTGCGCTTCCAATAGAGTGCGGACTGCGCTCAATTGTTCCCGGCGTTCTTGCTGGGTTTCGTGGAGTTTTTGCAACTGCCATTGTAACTGCTGTTTGGCTAAATGCTTCTCTCGCAGTTGAGATTCCGCCCGATCGCGCTCTCCCTTCTGCACGCCCAATTTTTCCTCAATTTCCCCCAAAGCCGCCTTAGCTTCCGCAATTTGCCGATCGAGTTCTAACTGCTGCGAAACAATGCGATCGAGTGCATCCGCCCCCGCGTTTTGCTGCACTTGCCATTCCTGCAATTTCTCGCTGCCTTCCTTAATTTTGTCTTCCAAACGCCCGAATTGATTTTCCAAGTCTACAAGGCGCTGCTGGACGTTTCTCAGAGCCAATTCTCGCTCTTGGAGCTGCGCTTCTAGAGCGCGCAAACTCGATTGCATTTGCTGCCATTCGCTGTGACTGTTGGACTCTTCCAACTGCGCCAAAGTTTGGCGGTACTGCTGCAATTGAGTTTCCTGTGCGGGCAATTCTCGTTCCAGCAACTGCAATCTCGATCGCGAATTAGTTAATTCCTGTGTATTTTTCGCAATTTGCGATCGCACTTGTTCCTGTTGCGCTTGCAAATTCTTAATTTCTGAATCCAACTGTTCCAAGCGCAACTGATGTTCGCGCAAATTTTGTTTTGCTTCCATCAATTCTTGGCTGCGAGTTTTGACTGCAACAGCAGCGCGATCGATCGCAATTTTGCAGCGTTCCAAAATCCGCTCAATTTCCTCCAACCTTTCTTGCAGAGAGGCGATCGTCCGCGCTTCACTAGCAGCCTCACTAGCCTCAACCGTGCCAAAATGCAAAGTAGATCTGTTAGTAGAACTTCCCCCAGTCATCGCCCCGCTAGTTTCCAGAATTTCCCCGTCCAAAGTGACAATCCGGTACTGTCCCAAATAGCGGCGGGCGTCGCTGAGGTTGCTAAACACAACCGTACTGCCAAAAACGTAAGCAAAAATTTCCTGATACCGGGAATCGCAATCAATCAAATTAACAGCCGCATCCACAAATCCAGCCGCGCGCCGCAAATTTTCATTCACCGAATACCTGCCGCCCCTAATCTTATTCAAAGGCAAAAACGTCATCCTTCCCGCGCGTTTTTGTTTCAGCAATTCGATCGCAGCAGCAGCCACGCTGTCATCTTCCACCACCATATTTCCCATGCGCCCGCCCGCCGCTATTTCCAGCGCCAACTGATAGCGCGGTTCCACCCTGCCCAGTTGAGCCACCAAGCCGCAAACTCCGCCAATTCCGCTTTGCGCGACAATTTTTGCAGTAAACGTTCCCGTCGCTTCTTGCAGTGCTTGAAACTGCACTTCTAGTTTGTCTAATTTGCGCTGTCTTTCGCGCTGTTCTTCCAACAAACGAGTTTGAGTTTCCTGTTGCAGTTGCAATTCTTGTTCGGCTTCGACTAAAATCTGAGTCAGCGATTCTACTTGCAAAGATGCAACGCCTTTGGTTTCCACAAGGCGAGATTGCTGCTCTTTTTTCGCTGCAATTTCCTGTTCCAATACTTGCAGCGATTGGTTTTGTTCTTGAATTTGACTGTGCAGGCGATCGGCTCTTTCGCCAATAGTAGCTTGTTCTGTACGCTGCGGTTCCAAAGTTTGTTGAATTGTTTCGATTTGGCGGTGCAATTCTGTTTGCTGCTGTACCCAAACTTCGGCCGTCGAGGCGATCGCGTTTGCAACTTCCCGACTTTCATCTAAACTTTGCTGGGCTGCATCCCGCTGTTCCTGCAAAGTTCCTGTTTGTGACTTAACATAAGATATTTCAATCTCAATTTGCTCCAAACTTTGCCGGAATTGCCGAACTTCTTCCTCGGTTTGTGCTATATTAGCAGCCATTTGCCCAGCAGTTGTTTCCAAATCCTGTTTGCGGTTTTGCAGTTGTCGCCGTTCCGCTTCCTGAGTCGCAATCGTCGCTTGCAAAGCCAACAATTCCGACTCTCCCAAAGCTTTAACGCGGGCATTCAGCGCATCAAGTTCGGCGGTTGCTTCTTGAATTTGGGTGTTAATTGCTTGCAGTTGTTCTGTGAGAGATGCAGAAGTGCGATCGCCCGTTTCGATTTGTTCTCGCAGCTTCCATTCTTGCTGCTGCAATTGGCGGAATTTCAGCACAATTTCCCACTGCGACTTTTCTTGAAATTCCGCCCGCAGCTTTTGATATTTTTCCGCTTTTGTGCGATCGGAAGCCAGTCTATCGCGCTGAGAAATCAGCTCTTTTTCTACAATTCGGCTGCGTTCTTCCACTTCCTTAACTTCATCCAACTTCTGCCTAGCTAAAGAGATTTTGCGATCGAACTGAGCCACGCCAGCTAATTCGTCAATGATTTCTCTGCGTTCCTTAGAATTCATCGAAATAATGCTGGTAACGTCTCCTTGCAGCACGACGTTATAGCCTTCGGGATAAATTCGCAAGCGGTTGAGTTGTTCGTGAAGTTGAGTCAGCGTGCAAGGTTGGCCGTTAATGTAATAAGTTGAAGTGTAAGTACCTTGGCGAGTTACCCGAAGTTTCCGCGTCACACTCCACTCATCCGATTTTGGATTTTCGATTTGGGATTTTCGATTGGTAGCGAGTAGTTGCCCGTTGTTGTCTTGAGTTGCTGCGATTTCAATCTCTTCTACGTCTTCAACAGATAACTCATCCGATTTTGGATTTTCGATTTTCGATTTTCGATTGGCAGGTGATTGGCCGTTGTTGTCTTGAGTTTCGCCAATATCTATCTCTTCGACTTCCTCTGCTTCAACAGATAACTCATCTGCTGCATTTTCCTCCTCATCTTCATCCCGGGCGAACCATTCCTCCCCCACATCTTCCAGCGCAAAAGTCGCAGTCACGCTAGCTTCGATCGTACCGCGTTTGTTTTGGGCGCTGTTCACCAAATCCGGCAAACGTTCAGCCCGCATTCCCTTAGAACTCGAAAGGCCGAGACAAAACAGCAAAGCGTCGAGGATGTTGGACTTCCCAGAACCGTTGGGCCCGGAAACCACAGTAAAACCGGGCAGCACGGGAATGGCCGTCGTGCCGCCAAAAGATTTAAAGTTCGTCAGTTCGATCCGTTTAATGTGAACCATATGCTAGGAGTAGCTTTGGCTCTAGGTTGTTGTCACAGGGTAGCACAGGCAATGGGGCGATCGACAATGTGTTAACTTTCTGGCATTGTCGATCGAACCGATATCTTACACCTTTGTCAACAACCGAGCCTGCTTTTACTTAAAAAGATCGTTGACAAAGGTACAACTTCTGCGATCCGAGCGAGCGCTACAAATTAACGTAAATTTTGATACAGATAACTTCATGAGACTCGATCGGCATTATTTGTGCGATTAAACATGAAAGCCTTGTCCCGAGGGAATTCCAGCAAATATAATTCCCGGAATTCCTCATGTTACCCCTAGACATATAAAAACTTTCCGGTAAAATCGAACCAAAATTAATAATGTATAAAGTAACGAAGCGAATTATGGAGGGCAAACCCATTACACCAGCTCAGAACTCATCTAACCTGCCAGCTTCACCTGAAAGCGACCAACAAGTATTGCAAATTTGGGGTCGCCAGCCCCTTAAAGGACACGTTAAAATCAGCGGCGCCAAAAACTCGGCCTTAGTCGTCATGGCAGGAGCCTTGCTCTGCCCAGAGGATTGCCGTCTCCGCAACGTTCCCGGTCTAGTCGATGTCGCCCGCATGGGACAAATTCTCTCGGCTGTAGGAGTCAAATTACAGCAGAACGGCGACGTTTTAGACATCAACGCCAGCAACCTCATAGACGCTCAAGCCCCCTACGAATTAGTCAGCCAACTGCGGGCGAGCTTCTTCATCATCGGCCCACTGCTAGCGCGTTTGGGATTTGCCAAAGTGCCCTTGCCCGGTGGGTGCGCCATCGGTGCCCGACCCGTTGAACTCCACGTTCGCGGTCTGCAAGCCCTCGGTGCCGAAGTCCACATCGACCACGGCACGGTTCACGCTTACGTCAAAGGGCCGAACCGCCGCCTGAAAGGAGCCAAAATTTATTTGGACTACCCCAGCGTCGGCGCAACTGAAACTTTGATGATGGCGGCGACTCTGGCTGAAGGAGAAACCATAATTGAAAATGCGGCTCAAGAGCCGGAAGTCGCTGATTTGGCGAATTTCTGCCGCGCCATGGGAGCAAAAATTCAAGGCGCCGGCACGAATACGATCGTCATTTCGGGAGTTCCCAAGCTGCACGCGGTAGACTATTCAATTATTCCCGATCGCATTGAAGCCGGAACATTTTTAGTAGCCGGAGCCATCACTCACTCGGAAATCAGTTTGTCGCCGGTAATTCCCGACCACCTGACCGCAGTTATTGCCAAATTGCAGACAATTGGCGCGAAAATTATTGCCGAATCCCCCGACATTTTGCGGATAGTTCCGGGCCAAACTCACTCGGCCACAGACATCGAAACTCTGCCTTATCCCGGTTTCCCCACAGATATGCAAGCTCAGTTTATGGCCTTGCTGACGCTGAGCGAAGGCGACAGCTTGATCAAAGAAACCGTGTTTGAGAATCGCTTGCGCCACGTAGCAGAGCTCAACCGCATGGGCGCAGACATTCGCCTTAAAGGCAATGTAGCGATTGTGCGCGGAGTGTCGCGGCTGTCGGGTGCGCCGGTAGTGGCAACAGATTTGCGCGCTTCGGCGGCGTTAGTGTTAGCGGGACTTGCTGCCGATGGTGTCACCACCATCAGCAGCTTGCAGCACTTAGACCGCGGCTACGAGCAGTTAGAGGTGAAACTGCAAAAATTAGGAGCTAAGTTGCGGCGTGTCAAAGAGGGTACAGACCCGGCGACTGCTGAGGCTCCTGTCAATCCCGTGCGATCGGGTTTAAAGTAGTCAGAAGGAAGAAGGAAGAAGGAAGAAGGAAGAAGGAAGAGGAAAAAAGGAAGAAGCAAAAGAATTCCCCATGCCCAATTCCCTATGCCCCATGCCCAATTCCCAATTCCCAATTCCCCATTCCCAACTGACTAAAATGTCGAAAATACCGCTCATCGGTTTGAAAGCAGACCAGTTTCGCCACCCGCTAGACCTGGAAGCTACCAGCACTCTCAAACAACTGCCCGGCCTGGATTTGATCGTGCGGCAGTTGCTGGGACAACTGGGCGAACAGTTTTTTATGCTGGAAAATCTGGCTTCCAGCGTCCAAGTCGGCGAAAATCAATTGCCCCACCTGCATCAATTGCTTTTGGATGCCTGCAAAACTCTTGATTTGGAACCGCCGCAGCTTTATGTCCGCCAGCATCCGATGCCAAATGCTTACACCTTTGCGATGCGGGGAAAACAGCCTTTTGTGGTGATGCACACTTCTCTGATTGATTTGCTCACAGACGAGGAAGTTAAGGCAGTAATTGCTCACGAGTTGGGGCATTTGAAGTGCGAGCACGGAGTTTACCTGACTCTGGCTAATTTAATTGTGTTGGCCGCGGGCCAAATTTCCCCTGTGGGAACCGTGCTCGCTCAGGGTTTGCAGGCGCAAATGTTGGAATGGTTGCGGTGTGCGGAATTTACGTGCGATCGCGCCGCCTTGCTCGCGACTCAAGACCCAAGAGTGGTAGCATCACTGTTGATGAAACTGGCCGGAGGTTCGCCGACTTTAGCTCCGAAACTGAATGTCGATGCGTTTTTGGCGCAGGCCCGGGCCTACGACGACCTCAGCACCACTCAACTGGGAGAAATGCTCAAACAAGCTCAGACGGCTCAGTTGTCCCATCCTGTACCAGTCTTGCGCGCCAGAGAGATCGATCGCTGGGCAAGTTCAAAAGATTATGAATCTTTGCTTGCAGGAAATCGATCTGTGTGTTATGATGGTGAAACGAAAAAGGGCGGGTGGCGAAATTGGTAGACGCATCAGACTCAAAATCTGACACCGAAAGGTATGAGAGTTCGATTCTCTCCCCGCCCACTGCTAGAAAAGCTTAATAAATCTAGGGTTCCAGATGATTAGTCTGGAACCCTAATTTATATGGCATTGGGAATTGGCCATCGGGCATCGGGCATCGGGAATGGCCAATTGCCAATTGCGAATTAGTAACTAATGACAACAGTCAACAGTCAACAAATTTTATGGGTGAAATCGCCGCTTTAGGCGCTGCATTTGTCTGGGCTCTATCTTCCACCATCTGGCAGCGAGTGGGACAGCAAATCCCCGCAGTGGTGCTCAACTTGCTCAAAGGTGCGATCGCCCTTTTCATGCTCCTTGCCACTGTACTAATTTTAGGAAAATCTTTACCCGCAATCAACCCTAATATTTTAGCAATGCTGCTGATTAGCGGCGGCCTAGGAATTGGCATCGGAGACACCGCTTTCTTTATTGTATTAAAATATTTAGGCGCGAGGCGAACGCTACTTTTAGAAACCCTATCTCCCCCTTTAACAGCTTTATTGGGCTTAATCTTTTTGCAAGAAAACTTATCACCCATTGCTTGTACTGGCATTCTTTTAACAATCTGCGGCGTAGCGTGGGTAATTGCAGAACGAACAGCCGAAACAACCTTATCATCAAAACATATTTGGCAGGGATTAGGTATTAGTTTATTAGGACAAACAAGCCACGCCGCTGGTGCAATTTTATCCCGCGCCGCCTTCACTCAAATAGATATCGATCCTCTGTGGACTGCGGCATTTCGTTTGAGCGGTGGTATGGCAGTCATGCTGTGCTTTTTAAAGCCAACAAACCTTGACAGTTTCAAACAATTAAAATCCTCAAAAACATTAGGTGCCATAATTGTGGCAGCTTTTTTAGGAACCTATCTCGGGATTTTCCTGCAACAGACTGCACTGAAATATGCACCCGCAGCAATTGCTCAAACACTCAGTTCTACCAGTCCCCTATTTATACTGCCTTTAGCAGTGCTGGCGGGCGAAAAAGTGAGCATTCGGGCTGTTTTGGGGGTAGTTGGTGCGATCGGCGGAATTGCCTTGTTATTGGGTTTGAAGTGATTAGATTTGATATCAATTCCGGTGGCACCGAAATGATTGTTGACTGTTGACTGTTGACGGGCGGGTCGAAAAACTGAATGGTTGAGTGTTAACTGTTGACTCGATTAGGCACGGCGCCGTGTCCTGGCAGTGGGTAATATTAATTCCGATGCTACCGGATTTGATATCACAACTCCGACAAGTGGAAACAAAACTCTACGGAGAGATTGAGAAGCAAATTGCAACCGCTCGCCAGAAGGAAGAGGAAGTTATTTATGCTTTTCATACTTGGGTAAAATAATTGGCAGAAGTACATTGCCGAATGTCCAGAAGTCCCCACAGTTGACCAAGGCGAAACCATAGAAGAAGCGATCGCCAATCTTAAACAAGCTACAAAACTCTATCTCGAAGAATGTCCATTGTTAGAACCCCGACTTCTTTAAGAAGTCGGGGCTCTAGCTACTCTTACAAATTGCAACTCATATCCCCAGATAATTGACTGAAACGCGCATTTTCCCGATAGTCTACCGGACAATCAATCACGCAAGGGACATCTTGAGCCAGGGCTTCTTTAAGGATGGGAATAAAATCGGTTGCAGATTCCACACGATAGCCTTTTAAACCCATACTTTCGGCAAATTTCACAAAATCGGGATTGCCAAATTTGACGAAATCGGAATGACCAAAATAATCTTGCTGCTTCCATTCAATTAACCCGTAACCGCCATCATTAAAGATCAGCGTCACAAAATTAGTACCGACTCGCAAAGCAGTTTCTAACTCTTGGCAATTCATCATAAAACCGCCGTCGCCGGTGGCTGCTATTACTTTGCGATCGGGATAAACGAGTTTTGCAGCCACCGCACCCGGAATCGCAATTCCCATCGCCGCAAATCCGTTAGAAATCAAACAGGTATTCGGGCGATCGCAATGATAGTGGCGCGCGATCCACATTTTGTGAGCTCCCACATCAGATATAAGAATATCTTCCGGGCCCAGGACTTGCCGCAAATCGTAAATGAGTTTTTGTGGCTTGATCGGGAAACCGTCGTCGGCTGCATATTGTTCGTACCCAGCGCGAATATCCGCCCGCAATTGCTTAGCAAAAGGGTCTACTTTCTCCATGCGATCGGCACGCTGCAAAATTTCATTGAGGGAATCAGAAATATCTCCCACAACTTCTATAAGAGGAATATAACTGCTGTCAATTTCTGCTGGCAAAGATCCAATGTGAATAATCGGAATTGTTCCTTCTGGATTCCACTTTTTCGGGGAATATTCAATCAAATCGTAGCCAACAGCAATCACTAAATCCGTTTCTTCAAAAGCACAACTAATATAATCCCGTTTCTGCAATCCCGTCGTCCAAAGCGCCAAAGGATGAGTGTAAGGAATTACACCTTTGCCCATGAAAGTATTAGCTACAGGAATATTCAATCGAGTAGCAAATTGTGTCAAAGCATCGCTGGCGTTAGCGCGGATCGCGCCGTTTCCTACTAAAAGCAGAGGACTTTTTGCCTTGGAAATTGCCACAGCGGCTTTATTCAAGCTTTGGTAAGCGCCAAAAGTTTTTTCACGGTTGTCTTTGGTGAGCGGATTTCCTTCAGCAGGCATTGCTGCGATGTTTTCAGGTAAGTCAATGTGAACTGCTCCCGGCTTTTCGCTTTGAGCTACTTTAAAGGCTTTGCGGACAATTTCTGCAGTCGTGCTGGGGCGAACAATTTGAGCATTCCACTTAGTAACTGGCTCAAACATGGCGACCAAATCTAAATATTGGTGCGATTCTATGTGCATCCTGTCTGTGCCAACTTGTCCGGTAATTGCTATTAAAGGAGCGCCGTCTAAGTTGGCGTCAGCAACTCCTGTCATTAAGTTAGTTGCGCCTGGGCCCAAGGTGGACAAGCAAACGCCGGCTTTGCCGGTGAGACGACCGTAAACGTCAGCCATGAAAGCCGCGCCTTGTTCGTGCCGAGTAGTAATAAATTTAATTGAAGAGTTTCTCAGGGCTTCTAGAATTTCTAAATTTTCTTCTCCAGGAAGTCCGAAGACGTATTCGACGCCTTCATTTTCTAAACATTTTACCAATAGTTGAGCTGTGTTCATTTCCGTTTCTCTCCTCGGTTAATGTGGGTTTTTGGTCTTTTTAAACCGATCGCAAAAATACTAAATGGGAATTTTTAACCGCAGGTAAACGCAGATAAACGCAGACTTCTGTAGATTTGTGCGATCGGTTGATAGAGTGGGAGCTTATTTCACCCACACTGTTTTTATGTTAACAAATTCGTGCATTCCTTGGATGCTCAATTCGCGTCCGTAACCGGAGCGTTTGATGCCGCCGAAGGGCAATCTCGGGTCGGATTTTACTAAACCGTTGATGAATACCGCGCCGGCCTCTAGTTCGGAAATAAAGCGATCGCTCTCTGAGTTTACTGTAGTCCAAGCTGACGCACCCAAGCCAAAAGATGTGCTGTTTGCGAGGGCGATCGCCTCATCCATGTCTGCAACTCGGAATACTAAAGCTACGGGCCCGAAAAATTCTTCTTGACGGGCAGAGGCATTCGGGGGAATGTCTGCCAGAATAGTTGGCAAGTAGAAATTGCCGGCCTTCTCTGACAATGGGCCGCCACCTGTCAGAAGTTTTGCTCCCGATTGGATGCAAGTTTGCACTTGATTGTCCAAGTCTTTGAGGATTGCGGGAGTAGCTAAAGGGCCGATATCGGTTTCTGGCAACATCGGATCGCCTACTTTTAATTGCTCGAATTTTTCGACAAATCCTGTGATGAATTCGTCGGCAATCTCTTCTGCTAAAATAAAGCGTTTGGCGGCGATGCAAGATTGACCGTTATTGAGCACCCGCGACGTTACAGCCGTTGATAAAGCTGCTGCTAAATCGGCGCTGGGCATCACAATAAACGGGTCGCTTCCTCCCAATTCCAGCACTACTTTTTTCAAATTTTTGCCCGCATTTGCTGCCAAACTTTCACCCGCTGGTTCGCTACCGGTGAGAGTTGCTGCTTTTATACGATCGTCCGCAACGATATCGGCTACTTTGTCGGCGCCGACTAACAAAGTTTGAAAAACTCCCTCGGGAAAGCCAGCAAGCGTAAAAATTTCTTCGATTTTCAAAGCACACTGCGGCACGTTGGAAGCGTGTTTGAGCAAGCCGACATTGCCCGCCATCAGTGCTGGCGCCGCAAACCGAAAAACTTGCCAAAATGGGAAATTCCACGGCATAACGGCTAAAATAGGACCCAGCGGTTGGTAGCGGACAAAGCTGCTGCTAGCGTCAGTGGTTGCCGGTACGTCTGCCATAAATTGAGCGGCATTTTTCGCGTAATACCGACAAACTAAGGCGCATTTTTCCACTTCGCCGATCGCAGATTTGAGCGTTTTGCCCATTTCCAGGGTCATCATTTCAGCGTAAATTTCGCGATCGCGCTCCAAGATGTCTGCTGCTTTCTGCATCCACAGAGCTCTCTGCTCAAACGGCAGTTGGCGGTATTTTTTAAAAGCTTGCTGTGCTAATTCCAGCTTAGCTTCTATTACCTCATCCGCGATCGGCTCGAAAGTTTTCAGCGTTTCTCCCGTTGCCGGGTTGATAGTAGCAATAGCCATGGTTTTATCTCCTGTGTGAAAAACACAAAACTCCCTGCTAGTTTTCAGCCTAGGCAGGGAGTTGTATTAAGGTATTAGAAAATAGGAATTTACCAGCCACGTTTTCTTTCAGGTCTTGCCAATTTGCAAGTGCCGCGATTTGTTTAAATTTCTCCTACTTTTAATTATAGTTCAGAGTCTCGATCGCAAATCTTAAGAAAATTTGTCTTTCTGAAATCACGCACAAATCTCAAGAACAGGCTAGACGGCCTGTTCCACAAAAGTTAAATGTTCTTGTGGGGCGTCCCGCCCGCCCCTGATATCGTTTCCGGTTGCATCGGAATAATAAAATCGAGTCAACAGTTAACACTCAACCATTCAGTTTTTCGACCCGCCCGTCAACAGTCAACAGTCAACAGTCAACAGTCAACAATCATAAGGAGTGCAACCGGAATTGATATGACAGCTTTATTCACAATTAATGGTGCAAGATGGATGAAATATCTTGTCGGGTGTCACGCCCGCCTTGCATTCTCAAGAACAGACCCGACGGCCTGTTCCATTACACATTTCTCCATTCCTCTCCCTCAAACAGACTGTTCCTGGACGTAATCCTGCACGTAAGACTGATAGTAATACCTGCTGCCTTTATCGTTATTCGCCACCATTCCCAACAGCGGAATTCCCGCCATTTTTAAATCTTCAAAAGCCAACAACAGCGCCTCCCGCTGAGTTTGATGCAGCCCTACTACCAGCATCAATCCGTTAGTGTGAGCCGCCAACAAATTCGCATCCGCCAAACCTAAAAGCGGCGCAGTATCGTAAATAACTAAGTCAAAATGACTTGACAAAGCTGCCATTAAATGCTGCATTTTTCGGGAAGAAAGCACCTTTGTGGGATCGAGAGGAACCGGGCCGGAAGTTAACACAAACAAATTTTCATCACGGGGCGATCGCACAATCACCTGTTGCACATCCACATCCTCAGCAATCACATTGTGCAGGCCTTGCCAATTCGGTAAACCCAGCATTTCGTGTACCTGCGGGCGCCGTAAATCCCCATCCACCAACAGCACTTGCTGACCCATTGCAGCCGCCGCCCGCGCCAGATTTACTGCTACCGTAGACTTGCCGTCACCTACTTGACAAGAAGTAATTACACAAGAATTGATCGGAGTCTCAAGGTTTAATAAGCGAATATTAGCATTGAGCGATCGAAAAGCTTCTTGAAAAGCATCCGTCGGCATCGGCGAAATTGCCACATCCAGCGGGCTTGTCTCAGCAGGAGGAAGTCTCAAAATTTTATCGCTAGCAGGAATTACCCCCAACAAAGGCAGGCGAATGGACTGTTTGACATCCTCTGGAGTTTGGAACACCGTTTTATTTTTAAACCGTTCCGCCAACTGCGCCGCCAGCATACCGAACAGCAAACCAGCCAATCCCCCCAAAGCCAAATTCAAAGGCATAATCGGAGCAACAGCCCTCAACTCGCCATTTTTGTAACGTGGAATTTCCGGCTTAGCAATAACTTCCCAAGCCACCTCTTTTTTGCCCACAGCTTCAAGCTGCAAAGCTTGCTGTTTTGCCAGCAAACTATTCAGCGTATTGTTAGTCAAATCCAACTCGCGCTGCAAATCGGAATAGCGCCGCAAAATCACCGGGAATTTTTGAGAGTATTGATTCAACTGCTTAGCAGCTTGTTCCAAAACTTGATTCCGCACGCCCAGCACCTGAATTAAATTAGCAGTACCGATAAACTGCTCGATTAACTTAATCCGCACCGGATCTTGAAAAGTCAGCACTTGCGAATTTACCTTAGCCAAATCAGTTCCCAGAACCTGTTGGGCTTCTTTCTTCAACAAAGGAATCAGGTTCTTGCGCTGTTCTCGCAACAATTGCATTTGCGGAGTTTGGTCTGTAAACGTAGCCGAGTTAATCGCAATTTGCCCTTCTAATTGCTGCAATTGAGTCAGCATCGCTTGATAGCGGGGAGCTTGACTCAGAGCCGAGGCCATCAGCGCTTGCTGCTGGTTCAGTCCGAGCTGATTTTGTAGATTGGAATAGAGCAATCTCTGCTGATTGAGCTGCGTTTGCGCGTCCAATCTTTGTGCTTGAAGTTGGGTGATTTGCTGCGAAAGCTGTTGGGTTTGAATTTGCGGGTCGATGAAATTGTACTGCTGCCGCAATTTTTGAATTTCTGTTTGCAGAGCTTGTTGGCGCTTTTGCTGGTTGGGAATTTGCGATTTCACAAAATCCAAAGTCTGACTAATTTGAGTTGTGGTATCTTGCACGCTGTAGTTGCGGTAGCCTAGCGCAACTTTTTCCAAAACAAACTGAATTTTTTTCGGATCATAATCCCGATATCTAACTTCGATAATCTTGGTATTTTTGAATCGATTAATCGACAACCTAGTTTCCTGAGAAAAAGGCACATTATCTGCTTTTTGGTTCAAGAGGTAGTTGTAATTTATTTCAGGATACTTAGCCTGCAACTGTTTAATAATCGGCGACATTACTTGCGGGCTTTGCAAAACTTGAATTTGGGATTCGTAGTCAAAACCGGCATTTTCCGTCGTCGCGGGGCCCGCTGGTTGCAGTTTCAGCTCACCGGAGTATATTTTTGCTAAAGTATTTTGCGTAACTGCTGGTTCTACTAATAATTGAAAGCGCCCTTCGTACTCGCTTTTTTGATTCAGTGTCCAGGCGAAAACTCCGGTAGTCACTGCCGCTGCTACGCCGATGACTAAGATGGAGCGACTGCGACAAACTTCCCAAAAACTTAACTCTTCTGCCTCGGTTTTGTTTCTGCCTAAAAACTGATCTTCTTCATAAAGCCCAGAAGACATTTTTTGCACATCAGCGTTTTTTTTATGATTAAACAGTGCTACGTGAGATTGTTTCCCTGGTTTCATTTGAGTTCTACAACTTATTAGTTTAAACGTCTGTATTGGTGGCTGAGTTTCAGGAAATCGGTTGATTCCTAGATATTTCATTACCAAACCGCAATTTTTTTATAAAGCGGGTTTCTGAGGTCTTAATGCCAGTCTATTCAACTCACCGAAAAATATCGAACAACCGGAATATTCCTAACAGCGGGCTGAGAGGAGCGAGAGTCCCGCCTACATTATCCGAGAACGTCGCGCGACCCGATCGCCTTACCATAATTACATCATTATTTTGCAGTTTTGGATTAGTTTCTTCATTGGCAGTTGCGGAAAAATCAACCTTAACAGTTAGCTGCGAAACAGTGCCGTTAGGATTGAGGCGAATTAAATTCACCGAATCCATTTCTGCCCGCGCTTTATTAAAACCTCCGGCTGCTACCAGCGCTTGATTTAAAGTAGTGTTGGGCAGCACCGCCATCGCTCCGGGTTTCACGACTTCTCCTACAATGTTCACCCTAATCGTATCCGGTGAAAAATTAGAATTAGCAACTTGTTCGTCTTGGGTTTCATCGAGGTTTTCGGCTTTGGGAACGATTACCGTATCTCCCTGTTGCAGCGCTAAATCTTGGGATACATCTCCCCCTTCCAAAAGTTGCCACAAATTCACATTAATAATTTGTTCTGTACCCGCGCGTGTCAGGCGGCGAACTTGTATTTGTCTGATATCAGCTACAGGCGTAATACCGCCCGCCATTTTAATTGCCCTCGTTACAGTTTGCTGCAAAACAGTTTCCCCGCCGTTGGTTTCCCTAGCAGCAAACAAACCAGAATTTTCACCCATTTCATTCTCTTGTACCCTACTTTGAGCCTCTTTTGCCAAAGTATAAGTACCGGGGCGAGTTACTTCGCCCACCACAGCAATATTAATTGGTTGAGTGCTTTGTCCGGTAATATTAGCTACTGCTAAAGTCGGTGCTTCTTGGCGGTTGAGGCTAGTTACAGTGGGAATAAATATAGTATCGCCGTCCCGCAAAGTCATATCGGCCCGCAAATCGCCGTTTTGCAATAATTCCCACAAATCCACACTAATAATTTGTTCCGGTGCGTTGCGCTGGGGGCGGCGGATTTTGATTTGCCGCACGTCTGCTGACTGCGTAATTCCGCCGGCCATTCGCAGAGCCCGCGATATCGTTGGCATTTGAGTTCCCATTTGCTCTGCTGTGCCTCCGGGGCCTGCTGCTGAGGATATTGTATAGGCTCCGGGGCGGTTGATTTCGCCCGCGATCGCAATTTGCAAAGGACGCGGCGCCAGCAGTTTCAGGGTAATCCAGGGACGTTTAAGGTATTTGCCATATTTGTCTTTAACAGCATTAGAAGCTTGTTCTAGGGTCATCCCGTACACCGAAACGCTGCCAACTAACGGCAAATTCAGGGAACCGTCTGCCTGTACTTGGTGTTGACCGTTAGGGCCGCTGTATTCCGGGACGTTGAAGATGTCCATTTGAATACGATCGCCCGCTCCCAAAGTGTAAACTTCCGATCGTACACTTGAAGGTGCACTTGCCGGAAACCCCTGAAATCCCGGCGCTAGAGGTACCGGTACAGGAACAGGAGAACCCGCATCAGCAGGAGGAGGAGGAGGAGGCATAAACTGGGCAGCCGCAGGAGATGAACCCACCGCCGCCAGCACTGACACTGTTAAACTTTGAATCATTAAACTTTTGACAGCATTGCTTGCCCAATAACTTAGCTTGCAGCTTTTGCTGGGAACCTCTGCCTCAGCCCCTTTCCTTGCCGGAAAGGAGAGAAATTCTTCCCTTTCCCTCTCCGCGAAGGGGGCACAAGGGTGAGATTTTTTCTCAAGTTGCACCTTGCGCGAATAACTTTTCACCACCATCGCTTTTTGCCCCTATCCTCATCCAACCCCGCCAACATCAAATGTAACCCAACTCTTCTAACTTGCTGAGAACTTTTTTAGCACTCTCTTCCACACTTTCTCGCTCTGTGTAACAAATAATCTCAGGATTGAGCGGTTCTTCATAAGGATCGTCAATTCCCGTAAAACCCTTAATTTCTCCTGCTCTCGCCTTAGCATATAGCCCCTTGACATCGCGACCTTCGCACACTTCTAACGGCGCTGTGATATATACTTCAACAAAATTGGGCTCCATTGCTCTAATTTCGTCGCGAATTGCTCTGTAGGGGCTAATAGCTGCGGTCATTACGGCTACTCCATTGCGGCTCAGCAGGTGAGCTACAAATCCAATCCGCCGAATATTAGTATCTCTGTCTTCTTGGCTAAATCCCAAACCTTTTGACAAGTTGGTGCGAACGACATCTCCATCCAATATTTCAACTTTGCAACCTCTGGCCTTCAATTCGGGTTCGAGAGCTTTGGTGATAGTTGTCTTGCCGGAACCGCTCAGCCCGGTAAACCACAAAATAAAACCTTTTTCCATTTTCAGCCGTTAATTAGTAACTGGGAAATTATTAAGACGTAAAACTTTATAGATGCTGTTCCCTTTTTTCTATTATCGTTATTCGCGGTGTCATCTTGCCAATATTGGCGCGCCAAAAATGAGAAATCAAAAGTTGCGATCGCTTCTGCGGTCATTTAGTAACAAAATTGTGCGAGCGCTGCATAATTCCCGATTTATTATTTGTCAAGTCTTTAGACAGTAAAATTCAATTCGCGATCGCCAACGCCGAATATCTATCCGTAGCGCACTCATCACCTTACTGAGCCTTTCGCCATCTAAAATCTAAAATGGTATTGCCTATGTCTTCGGTCTTAAAAGCAGATGTTTTGGTAGTCGGTGGCGGCACCGGCGGCACTGCAGCAGCCGTGCAAGCAGCCCGCCGAGGTGCCAAAACTATTTTAGTAAGCGAATTCCCCTGGCTGGGAGGAATGCTGACTTCCGCTGGCGTTTCGGCCCCTGATGGCAATGAATTAGCAGCTTTTCAAACCGGTTTGTGGGGCGCGTTTTTGCGGGAACTTCAGCAGCGACAGCCGGGAGGTTTGGATTGGGGCTGGGTAAGTTTTTTTACTTACGATCCCCGCACAGGTGCTGAAATTTTTGCTGATTGGGTTAAATGTTTGCCGAACTTACAGTGGATTTGTGGACAAACAGCTCAAGATGTGCTAAAAGAAGGCTCTCGCATTTCTGGCGTCCGGTTTGCAGATTTTACGGTTTCGGCCAAAATCACTTTGGATGCCACGGAATTGGGAGATGTGCTGGCTTTAGCCGAAGTTGGGCACCGCTGGGGTTGGGAATTCCAAGCCGAGTGGGGCGAACCCAGCGCGCCGATCGCCTCTAATGATCTCACAGAGAGCTATTCGGTGCAAGCTCCGACTTGGGTGGCAATCATGCAGGATTTTGGTAAAGGTGCGGCCGGGCCAGAAATTCCCGCGCCGCCTGTTGAAAATCCCGATCGATTTATCGGTGCTTGGGACGGTTACACTCCCGAACAATTTCTCAATTACGGCAGGCTGCCAGGGGGATTGTTGATGATTAATTGGCCGATTCGAGGTAATGATTATGGTGAAGGAGTCGATCGACTAATTGCATCTGAAGCATCTCGACAAGAATTCCTGCAAGAAAGTCTCTGGCATACTCAAAGTTTCGCCCGCTTCATTCAAACGCAACTCGGCCACCGCTACGGCCTAGCACAGAATATTTTCCCGATTTCAACGATCGACAATCAACAAAATTCTTCCCTTCTTTCTTCGTTTGCCTTACATCCTTACTACCGAGAAAGTCGGCGCTTGCGAGGGATAAGTACAGTCAGAGAACAAGATATTTTGCCTATTGTCGGTGGAAGAGTCGCGAAGTTGCCGATAAATTCTGAGGGCATTTGTGAAACAATTGCGATCGGCAACTATGCCAATGATCACCACTACACCAGTGGCGACATTCCCTTGCAGCCCAAATCGATCCGGTGGGGCGGCCGCTGGACGGGAACTCCGTTTACCATTCCTTACAGCGCGCTAATTCCTGCGAGTACAGACGGTTTGCTAGTGTGCGAAAAAAATATTTCCGTCTCTCACATCGCCAACGGTGCAACTCGCTTGCAACCGACGGTAATGAATATTGGACAGGCGGCGGGGATGGCGGCGGCTTTGTGCGCGCAATCTGGATGTCAGCCGCGGGAGTTGCCGGTGAGAGTTTTGCAGGAAGCTTTGCTGCAAGATTCCGAGGCGAGTGCGGCAGTTATTCCTTTATTTAATTTGACACGGGGGCGATCGGACTGGCTGGATTGGCAACGCTATTATCTCGATCGACCTGAAGCATATCCCGCGAGCGGCGAATGTCAGGAGTCAGGAGAGAAACAAAGCAGTCAAACAGCAAATACCCACAGCCAATTTTCTGGCATTTTCCGTCGCCTCGGCGAACAAGACTGGACACTAACGCTGACAAGCCCCGCATCCTTAACCGGTCAAACTTGGCAACTCGTGACTTTGGACTCGGAAACCGACAGATTTTTACATAATTGCGAAACCGAAAAGCCTCTGACAGTATGGGGTAGGCTGAATTCGGCAGGTGCTTGGCTGCTGGCGGAATCCGTAGAATTGAAGAGGTAAGGTTTTTTGCAGAGATCCGAAAATTTCACAGAAATTTATCCTGATCGATCGGGGAGAGTCCGTATCAGTTAATAGACAATGACACGGATACTAACCCCATGCAAACTTACACACCAATTGCTTTACACAGTCTTTTGGGCGTTACTTTGAGCGCCACTGTCGTTCGAGCCTTTGAATCCCTCGTCGGACTGCTCGAAGTTGCCACCGCTTCATACATTTTATCCGCCCAAACCGAACAAAGGGGCGATCGTTCTCCAGAAAGAGGCAGCGGACGCCGAGAGTTCATTGAGTCTAATCTTTACACTCATCAACTACAAGCATTTTAATGACATTGGACGAAAGCGATTTCCGTTATTGAGTTAGTTTCAGCAGCCCGTGTCGAGCGCTCAATCTGATTTCCGGGGATGCTAGTTTTTCAGGTTTCCAAGGCAACTGCATTTCTTGTTTACAGTCATTAGGCTCTTCTTTTATGTGAGTGATGATAGCATATAAACCTTAAACCGCCATCTATCGAGAGATTGAATCTCGTATTTGGCGGTTTTGTATATTATTGCAACCGTCTGGGTAGTGCAATTAGGAATTTTTTTATTAGTGAAGCTAGAGATTTTATTTATTCCCTTTTACATCGACTTCTGACTGCTCTCATAGATCAGATGCTACGCATCTAAAGTGTTTGTTGCTTCGGGAGGGGGAGAGGGTGAGAAAGGGAGAGGGAAAGATAATTATCCGCTTTTTCTACAAGGATTTTAGGATACAATTTAAATGCGCGATAGCTTAACTAAAGCCTGATTCCTTCTTCCTTTTTCCTTCTGATTCGTGATTCCTGATTGCTGATTCTAGAGTTTGATAATTTCAGGGAAATTCATCCTGATCAGCCTGGGTAATGTCGTATCTCTAAATAGATACTGACACGACGAATACTACCCATGAAAACCTACACTGCAATTGCTTTACTGAGCCTGTTGGGCATTACCTTGAGTGCCAGCGCCGCTCAAGCTTTTGAATCTTCACTCCCAATCGTCGAAACTGGCACCGCCCAATATATGTTGTCAGTGCAAACTCAACAAAAGCCCCCTCGCGCTCCTCAGAGAAACACCAGCCGCAGGAATTTTACCGAGTCTAATGTTTACACTCATCCGCTACAAGATTTCTAATCGCACTGGACGCAAGTGATGACCACAACTGAGTTGCTTCGGGCAGTTCATTCGATCGCTCGATCGGATTTTATGGAATTCTAGTTTTTCAGGTTAAGCGACAACTGCACTTTTTGTGGACAGTTCTGAGGAGATTCTTTTTTGTTTGAAAAATGTTAGCATATAAACGGGAAACCGCCATCTACCTAGAGATAGATTCTAGTCTTTGGCGGTTTTGTATTGAAAACGCTTCAATTAAACAGGAATTACCCACAGCTCCTTTTTTGTAAGGTCTTTTGCAAAGTTCGGAAAATTTTACAGATATCTATCCTGATAGATCAGGGCAAGTCCGTATCAGGTAATAGACACTGACACGGATACTATCCATGCAAACCTACACTGCAATTGCTTTACTGAGCCTGTTGAGTCTTACCTTGAGTGCCAATGCCGCTCAAGCTTTTGAAACTCAACTCCCAAAGAGCGATACTGCCAGCGCCGAAGAGATGTTATCCACCCAAACTCAGCAATCGCACTCGCGCCGTCCCTCGCGCGCTCCTAACAGGGGCGACGGACGCAGGTGATAGTTTACCCAGCCTAATATTTACACTCATCCGCTACACGATCTCTAATGGCACTGGACGCAAGCGATTTCCATAACTGACTTGGTTCAGGCTGTTCATTCGACCGATTCGGATTTTCTCGGATTCTAGTTTTTCAACTTAAGCCACAACTGCACTTTTTGTTGACAGTTGTTAGGAGATTGTTTTTTATCTAATTGAGACTAGCATATAAACCGGGAACCGCCATCTACCTAGAGATACATTCTAGTATGTGGCGGTTTTGTCTTGAAAACGCTTCAATTAAACAGGAATTACCCACAGGCCTCTGAGCATCAGGGTTTTTCAGCCGATATCCCTCGCCCTCCACGCCTTATTGTGGCATCTGCACAATTTGAGGAGGATTCTTGTGGGGTGTCCCGCCTGCTGTGAAAATACAGCGGACGGGCTACGAGATCCCATCCCACAAAACCATCAAAATCTTCCCGCAATTATGCAACAGGCTTATTTTAGTCGATCAAACCGGGTTTCGGCATCCATGACTATTCAAGAATTAGGGGCTCGAAGTCGCCTCAAATTCCTGGCATCGCAACAGTTATTTACCTTCTCCCCCCCACAGGTAGGGTTTAATTTTCAACCGCTGCACTATAATTATCTTGCGATAACTAACTTATATATAGGTAAACTGTCAGCGCAGAGGGTGCAGCAATCTACTTAAATTGGCCACCAATAAGAACCACTTATGCGGTGTGGATAGCCTTTAAGCCCCTGCCCCTGTTACCTCAGGGAAATTAACTAACCTGAATATTAGGGTAGCTGGCAAGCTTTCCGGCGACAGTCGGCTATGCTTGATTCGGCGCTCTCGCAATAATTTAATGGAGGATGACAAAATGCCTCCTAATTTGGCTATTTCGGGGATAGTGATGAAAAATGACTCTTTGGATCTGGTCAAAAGCCTCAGCCCTAGTGCAATGGATCAGATCATGCTATATCTGGCGTTTAGCGCCATGAGAACCAGTGGGCACAGGCACGGGGCGTTTCTAGACGCGGCCGCAACGGCGGCTAAGTGTGCCATTTATATGACTTATATGGAGCAGGATAACAACCTGCGGATGACTGGGCACTTGCATCACATTGAGCCTAAACGGGTGAAGGTGATTGTTGAGGAAGTCCGGGAAGCTCTGACTCAGGGAAAATTGCTGAAAATGTTGGGTTCCCAAGAACCTAGATATTTGATTCAGTTTCCTTATGTCTGGCTGGAACAGTATGGTTGGATGCCGGGACGCCCTCGCATTCCGGGAAACAATTTGACTGTAGATGAAAAAAAATATCTCGAAGGCAAGATTCCTCCGAATCCGCCAGACGCTCAACTGATCAATTCTTTTCAGTTTATGGAGTTGATCGAGTTTCTGCACAGGCGATCGCAAGAAGATATGTCTCCAGAAAGGCGAATGCCTTTGAGCGAAGCTCTAGCAGAACACATTAAGCGGCGCTTGATCTATTCTGGGACAGTAACTCGCATTGATTCTCCTTGGGGAATGCCGTTTTATGCCCTCACTCGCGCTACTTACTCTCCCGCAGAGCAGGAAGAGCGGACATTTACTATGGTTGAGGATACGGCTAGATATTTCCGGCTGATGAAGGATTGGGCGGAAAAACAACCGAAGGTGATGCGAATTATGGAGACTTTGGATATTCCGCCGGAACGCCTCGACCAAGCCCTTGAGGAATTAGATGAAATTATTCGCAATTGGGCCGATCGCTATCACAAGCGGGGCGAACCGACGATGATTTTACAAATGGTTTTTGGGCCGCAAGACGACGCTTAGTTTGATTAACTATTAATCATTAGTCATGAGTTGATTGCTTGAGACTAATGACTAATGATTAATAGCTAATAGCCCTGGACGGCGCCACCGGCTTTTTTCCCAAAAATACTGCGTTAATCGTTTGAATTATCGTAACAAACCAGGTTGATTGGGTCGAGAATGCGTCCAGGATTAACTAAACTAAAAAAGCTCTCCAGGTCGCCGCTAAAATAATCGCTGCGATCGCTCCTATGAATGTATTAAAAAAATTTACCACCTCGTTCGTGAGCCACTCAAACTTTGATTGCACCGTCGCCCCAATGACGCTCTCGATGTTCGTGGCAATAAAAGCTGCAATAATACAAAAAACAATTCCTGTCAAGTCAATTAAACCGACGGCCCAACTCAAAAGCGCAATCAGAATAGAGCCGAAAATACCCGCGATTGTTCCTTCCAAACTTACGGCCCCTTCCGTACCCCTAGGTACAGCCTGCAAGCTGGTAATCAAAAAAGTCCGCTTGCCGTAAGCTTTGCCGATTTCGCTGGCGCAGGTATCGGAAAGTTTGGTGCAAAAACTCGCCGCGTAACCCAGCAATAACAGGGAAATAGCATCTTGTGACACAGCCATCTGGCCTGTATCTCCTAAAATAGATAATGCCAAAACTCCCACAGCACAAAGAGTCGCGGTTAAAGCCGAACCCCAGACATTTTCTGGGCCTCGGGCGCCTGAACGCTTTTCGGCTATGCCTTCTGCTTCTTTTTGGGCTTTGCCTATGCGGGTAACTCCCGATCCGACAAGAAAGTAAAACATCACCACAGCATAGCCTTGCCATCCCAAACAGCCCCAAATAAGCACGCCCAATACCCAGCCGTGAAATTGACCAGCGGGAGTGAGCAATTTTTTAGGAGCAATGGTGGCGATCGCGAGTAAAACTGTATTTAGGGCGATCGCCATCAACCAAGGATTAGACCAAGATAAATAATTAAAGAACAATTCTGAATTCTGCATTTAGTACCTCCATGAGCCAAGTCTTATTTCATCTTGCCTTCCCCGTGACCGATATTGCCCAAACAAAAGCGTTCTATGTAGACGGGCTCGGCTGCGAACTAGGTCGCGAATCGCCTAATTCTGCGATTATGGGTCTGTGTGGTCATCAAATAGTCGCCCACGTCAGCCGCGAACCTTTGACGCCTCAGCGAGGCATTTATCCCCGGCATTTTGGGTTAATTTTTACTTCCGAAGCTGACTGGGAAGCGTTGCTAGAAAAAGCCCAGCAAAACAAGTTAAATTTCTATCAAGAACCGAGACGGCGATTTGTCGGTTTGCCTACAGAACACCGTACTTTTTTCTTAGAAGACCCTTTCCACAATATACTTGAGTTCAAGTATTATTGTGAAGCTGAAGCAATTTTTGGTCGCAGCGAATACGCTGAAGTTGGCGATGCTGTTTGATATTTAGTCCGGTAGCGATTTGCCGCCTGTGGGGGCGGGTTTAGGAAATTGTTGGTTTTAGGCAATTACTGTAGGTGAAACCTGCCCCTACAAAATTTGACATTATACAAGAATGAATCAAACGGTTAATCATGAACTTTCAATGGTTCGGAAAGTGCTTCAGCCACAGCTTTTAAACTGCTGGAATGCCTCGCCATCATGGCATGGGCGAAAACAGACAATTTTACTTCTTTGGCAGCAGATATTTGGGAACTAGAAGCGGGTACGATGATGAAATCCCAATCTGTCCAAATCGAAGTAAAATTGAGCTTTTCCAACAAGGCAGCATCTCGATTTAAATCTTCCAGAAAAGCACTGCCAGGACGCATTTGGATGCAGCCTTTTCCCCAGAGAGTGTAAGCCATCCAAGTACCGCTGTGAGGAGAAGATATGGCAATAAAGCGCTGCACTCGGTTAATGCCGCCTAACCTTTGCAGGTAGTAGCGAGTTACTAAACCGCCCATGCTCAATCCTACTATATCTAGATGCTGCTCTGGCGCAAAGGTTTTGTCTATATAATCTGCTATTTGTTGGGCTAATTCATCTATGCTGGCGTTGCCCCAATGGGGCGAGAGATTGAGGGTGTAGACTGACCATCCCAGTTGGGTCAGGTAGGCAGACATTTTGTGAAAAATTCCCGATTTTCTGAAGATTCCGTGAATCAGCAAGACTGGGTTGCGGCTGAAATTGCTATTCATTTTTAAGTGGGAATTTTATTTTCAATAGGTGCTTTGAGTTCTTCAACTATTGCGTTAATACTTAGGGGTTCGGTCACCATTTGGCGGTGCAGCAAAACGTTCACTTTAACTTCTTTACCTACTGGCATTTGGGAGCTGTTGGCCGGTACAATCATTATGTCAAATGGCGTCCACATTGATGTAAAGTTTATGCGTTTGAGCATTGTCACATCTTGATTTAAATCGCGCAGCAAGCCACTATCGGGGCGCATATCCAGGTATCCTGGTAGGCGTAGGGAATAGGCGGTGAGGGTGCCGTGGTGAGGGGAAGATAGGGTGATGAAACGCTGTACTCGGTTGATTCCTCCGAGTCGCTGGACGTAGTAGCGACTGACGATGCCGCCCATGCTGTAGCCTACTATGTCTAAAGGCTGTTCTGGGTCGAAGGTTTCAGAGATGTAGTCTGCGAGTTGCTTGGCCAGTAAGTCGAGGCTGAGGCTGCCGTCGTTGGGGGTGAGGTTGAGGCTGTGGACTGACCATCCAAGTTGGGTGAGGCGGGCGGACATTTTGCTGAAAATAATCTTTGTGTCCCAGATGCCGTGTATGAGGATGACGGGATTGCGATCGAGCGAACTGTTCATTTGAAAAGAAAATTGCTTGGTGATTACAGCATAAATCACTCCCCTAGGGAGTTTTACCCGTACTAGGACAGCTATGGAATCGGATCGAGGTACGATCGGCAATTAGTGGGAATCGGTAAAAAATTCTGAGATACTTGTAAATAAGTGCAAAGCAGCCTGGTATTTATACCTAAAAGTTGCTTTGATGAGCTAGCTTAGATACAGCAAAATGTAAATTTTGATTAAGAAATGTAGACTAAAGTTGCCTTACCTCGTAATCTAACTTTGTTGACAAGCTTGTACAAATTTCTCTAAAAGAACAAAAGGAGTAAGTCTAATGTTTGGTTTTATCAAAAATTTCTTCGGCGGTATTTTCGGCTTTTTCGGCAGACTGTTGGGCTTGAAAAAGTCTGAATATTTCCTAGATTTGGGCGAATCGGGAGCAAAGGAACCAGCAAAAGTTGCCCCTGCGAAGGCTGAGCCTGTTGCGATAGCACCGGCAAAAGTTGAGTCTGAAAAGTCTGTTAAGTCTGAGAAGTCTGAACCAGCTAAAAAGGCTAAGGTAGAGAAAAAGTCTCAGAAAGAAAAGGAACCAGTTGCTAGCGTTCCTGCTAATACTGCGGAACCCGCAAAAGTACCTGCAGTTGCAGCAACTAACGGCAAAGTGCCGAGTCAAGCTGAACCGAATCGGACTTTTGCTCCTAATAATTTAATGCCGACATCAAATGCAACTCGTCGTGGCCCTGGCCCCAGCATGAACAATTTCCGGGAAATGGCTCGTCAGGTGAAAACGAAGTAGGAAATTGGGAATTGATAATAGGGAATTGGGCATTGGATAATTCCCAATGCTGACGTTAACAAATTAAAAATGGGATTCCTCATTTTTAATTTTAACTATTTGTTCTATTCCCTATTTTCTTGGTTTCTGAGGAAAGCTAATCCGCTGTATAGCTGAAAAGCTGAGTCCCAAGGAGTTTCGGATTTGCGCTCGACTTCTATATGAGATTCGATCTTGCTCAACATATTAGTGTAATCGAGCACTGTCTCGGCAAAGGGCGTAAATTCTGACCAAACTGTAACGTCAATCTGGCGATCGAATATTTCCAATAAGTGATTCCAGTTAATTCTGGTGGTACTTTGAGGAATTTGTTGAGAGTTTTTGACTCTCGATGTTTTGTTTTTATGATTCGGTGAAGTGGGGATTTCGGCTGAAGCTTTGGTGAAGTCAACTCCTTGTTGAAATTCGTAACTTTGGTCGCAAATTCGCAGAATGCAGTTTCTGCTGGGAATGTGCAAGTCACAGATTTGAGCGTAATCTTGCCTGATTTCTCTGTGGCGAAATTGCTCCTTTCTTCGGTTGGGGGAGTAGTCCATGACTTCGATGAACATCGGCAACAGGCCTTCTACTCTTTGGGTAACTTCTGACCAGCTAAATTCGATCGCACCGAGTCGATCGAGTTTATCTTTGCAAACAACGGCTGGGGAAGAAAGAGACTGGAAGTGTTGCACTCGGAAGAGTTGGATTTTTTGAATATCGCTTAGGCTTGCCCAAAATACGGGAATGCCGGCGTTGAGGAGTTCTTGACCGTAAATTCGGAGTTCGGCGATGGGGCCAGTTTTGTAGAGTCTCCAGCCGCGGCTTTGGATTTGCATCCGGGTTGTGTAGGCGTCGATTTTAAAGATTCTGCTGATATTTTGTACGGCTGCGGCTTTGTTTTCGGGACTCACGGGTTCGAGGATGAGGAGTCCGGGTTCGAGGTTACTGGGGTCGTTTTTGGCGGTTTCTATGGCCTGTTGGCGGAGGTTTTGTTGGGCGGTTTCAATCCGTTGAATAGCTTGGCGGGTCTGGGAGAGGATTTTGGGGTTGGTGATGTCGCGGAGTATTTGTTTGTAGCTTGTTTGGGCTTTTTCGAGATTGTTGGTGAGTTCGTAGTAGCGGGCAATATAGTATTGTACCCACGGATTTTCGGGAGATTCTTTTTGTAGTTGTTTGATGAGTTGGGCAGCTTGTTTGTAGTCTTTACCCTCTAGGGCGGCGGCTATTTGGTTGATGTCTGTCATGGCGGTTGCGGAAATGGCGTTGTTTCTATATTGGCTGATGTGTGGTTGGTTCCGCCACTGGTTAACAATTTTTGCTTTTGTGTTAACTTATAGATACGATATGAAACTATGACAATCATTAAAAAAATACGTGTCAAAATTGTCAAAAATGATTTTGAGCTTTCACAACACGCCGTAAACCAAAGCATACTTCGCCGTATCAGGGTGCAATAACTCCGGGAAGCAATAATGGCTGGTGAAGTTATCGAAGAGTATCCCGATGACAAATATAGCCCAAGCTGTTTGATTTTCGGTTTGACCATTGCCAATAGACCTTTGCACGTTCAGTGCAGTTATTGATCTCCTCCTTTGGTAAAAAGCATTACTTTATACGAACCAAATACGAAAATTTTGATTTATTTTAAGTTAAAGAACAATCAAAATGAACAATGATTTTTGGCAAGAAACAATGGTGGAAGAAAAAGTAAGTTATACCCTGGAAATCAATGGTAAGTTTATTATCATTGAAAATCTTCCTGCTAGAGCGTGTGTGGAAACGGGAGAGCGTTTTTTTTCACCTGAAACGGTGGAACGTTTGCCGAAGATGATTTGGGAAGATAGAAAACCTATTAGGGTGATGGAAACACCTGTTTTTGAGTTTGCTTAGCGCTTGGTTTAAATTGAGTTAAAGCTGATTGGAATTTATGCTTAATGTGTAAGTACCTTTGCTTGTGCGATCGCCTCCTTTAACAACTATTTTATAAGTGCCGTTACTAGGTAATTTTACGATGATTTGAGACTCTCGGAGATTCTGGGAGTTGCCTGGTGTTTGGGCAATATTTTTGCCGCTGGTGTCCAACAGTGCTATGTTGTGGTCGAATGCTCTGCTTTTGAGGTCGATCGTAATAGATTGACCGGCCCGTCCTTGAAATGTGTGTTCACTGGGTTCGCCGTCTTGGAGGGTTCCCCGCTGCTGTAGGATGGAAAGGGAGGTGAGTTTTGGTCGATCGACATTGCTCAATTCTAAGCCGTAATTTGTCACGGGTGTCTCGGGTCCATTTCCTTCTCTGACTGCGATAACAAAGGCTGTTTTGTTGTTGGGATCTCGGAGTATTTTGTCAATAAATTGGGATTGTATTTGTTTTGCAGTTAGAGGTTTAGGTTGGTTGAAGTTGGGTTTTGAGGTACAGAAAAGCACGGCTCCGTCTAGATAGCGGGCGGCGTAGAACCAGTAGTTTTGACCGTTAGTTGTAAATTCGTTTCTGCTAAAAATAGTGAATCTTTCAAGTTGCGGTAGTTGCTGATTGCGCTGGCAATTTTTATCGATGTATATTTCGTTGGCTGATGGCTGTCGCTGGGCGAAAACTGCTGGGACGATGGTGGTTACAATTGCTGAGATGATGGTGAGGGTGAGGGTGAAGGGCGATCGGCTTTTCATAAATACTTGTTTATCTTTATTATTGTCAGGTGTTGTACGGTGTACTTACTATTTTATCTTTGTTTTAAATAGTTTTCTAATTCCGCAGTGCGCTGTTTAGTCATGCGATCCAAACATTCACTGAGGAAACCTCCATAACCCGTACCGCCCCGATTTTTATAAACTTCAAATTCACAGGTTTTATCTCTTAACTTAATCCACCCTAATTGTGCTTCGGAAAGTAGCGATCGCTCTTCGCCACTCAATTGGGAAATTAGTTGTTTGTAAACCTCGTTTAGTCGTTTATCCGAGGCTTCGTAATTCAACCGAATACAAGTTCTGACTTGTGCATCTCCTTGCGGGCGATCGCAATTAATCGGTTGAGCAATGGGAAAAATCGGAGATTGTGCAGAAACTGATGTTGTACCGAAAATTGCCAAAAGCGCGTGAAGCGAAGCTATCCCGTAGGGAATCGACCAAAAGAGCGATCGACCTTTCCTCAACTCTATTTTCATTGCCCGTCAACCCACCTATCTGATGAATTCTTTGTTATTTGTTGATATTAGCACTTCTCAAATGCCGCACCCACTAAAGATAAAGCCACAATCGGAGCTGTCACCGCTCTTAAAATTCTACTCCCCAAAGAAACAGCTTCAAAACCAAATTCGATCGCCCTTTCCACCTCACCCTCAGTCCATCCACCCTCCGGGCCAATAGCTATGACAATCGATAATTCTCCCCCATCTTGCTCCCCCCTTATTAAGGGGGACTGGGGGGGAGCCAAAGCGGCTAAACAATCCCACAAATGGCGATTGTCCCCGCGAGCCACACAAATAAATCGATATTTTTGACCGCAATCTTTGACAGCAACATCAAACGAAACAGGCTCTAAAATCGTCGGCACAATTTGACGTTCCGACTGTTCCGCCGCCTCCGCAGCAATTCTTCTCCACCGCTCAACTTTTTGATCGCTTGGTTTGAGCAAAGTTCGATCGCTCGTTACCGGCACAATACTTGCCACACCCAACTCCGTCGCTTGTCTCACAACCTCGTCAAAGCCGTTTCCTTTGGGCAATGCCGCCATCAAAGTAACTTCCACGGGTAGCTCCCTGTTCACAGCAATCTCCTCTGTTATGGAGGCAAATAACCCGGTTTCCCGTACTTCTAGGACTGCTAACCACCAATGTCCCCGTCCGTCCATCGCAATAAATCGATCGCCCGCTTGCAAACGTAGCACTCGATTTAAATAATGTTGCTGTTCTCTAGTTAAGTCGATTTGGCTCTCGCAAATTTGAGCGGCAGTAATTGCTAATCTTTGTAATTGAGGCATTGAATTTGGGATTCTTCGTTTTCTATTAGAGATTTTTTTATTTAACCGCAGAGAACGCAGAGAACGCAGAGGAAGAGAGAATGAGAGGAGATAGGCAGGCGGGGTTTCAACTGTTCAAAAAACAATAAAGGCAAAGCATCTACAACCGGAATTATTTTACAAATTCAAGTTTTTTTCTGCAAATGCTCTGCCTTTATATTACTTTTGCCAGAAGTCTATTGAATACAATCGAAAATCACAAAGCGAAAATCGAAAATCGGCTTATCCTTCCTCCTTAATCTTCTTTAAATAAGTGGAAATCGCTTCTGTAGCTAGCTGCGTGATTGGCTTGCCCTGACGGGCTGCTTCTTCCTTGAGCTCGTTGTAAATTTCATCGCGGACGCTAATTCGACGGCGGACTTTACCACCGCCAGCAGTGGCAGTCTCATTTGCATCGTCGTTACTAGACGTAACTTCTAATTCATTAATCTCAGTTGTCATCGAGTCAGCAGATTGGTAGTTGGTTACAAATTGACGGATAGATTCTAACCCGACGCGATCGCAAAAATTGCCAAAACTCTCGTTCAGTTGCCGTTTTTGCTTGAAATAAACAAAAATCGGCTCCAGAAAAGCTTCAAAATCCTTGACGTGCAGCTTTTCCTCAATGGGTTTTGCCAGCCGCGTTTGGTCGGGAGAACCGCCCAGCCAAATCTGGTAGGATTCCGGGGAACTCCCGACAAACCCCAATTCTGCCATATAAGGACGGGCGCATCCATTTGGGCAACCAGTCATCCGCACCACCAAATGCTCGTCTGCCAAGCCAACTTTGGTCAAAAGTGCGCGAATCCGCTCTAAAATGCTCGGCATCACGCGCTCAGATTCGGTAATCGCTAACCCGCAAGTCGGCATTGCTGGACACGCCATCCCATAGCGCACCAAGGGGTCGATCGCAGTTTCCCGCTGAATGCCGCATCGATCGAGTATTCCCTGAATTTCCTGTTTGATATCCGGCGAAACATCGTAAATCAGCACGTTTTGGTGCGGCGTCGCCAGTATCGGCAAGTTGTACTTCTGCACAATTTCCCGCAAAGCCGTTTTTAGCTGAAACGACCCTTCATCCTTGATCCGGCCATTATCCACAGAAATGCCGACAAACAGCTTGCCGTCTCCTTGTTCGTGCCAGCCCAAGAAATCAAAATACTTCCATTCAGGCAGCGGTTTAAAGGCTTCTAGCGGCTTGCCAAAATATTCGGCTACTTTTTCGCGGAACCACTGTACACCTTTGTCGTTAATCAGGTACTTCAGCCGCGCGTGCCGTCTGTCTGTGCGATCGCCGTAATCTCTTTGGGTTGCTACAATTGCCTTGACCAAATCGTAAACATCATCCTTGGCAACATAGCAAATCTCGTCAGCAACCCGCGCAAAAGTTTCTTCTTTATTGTGAGTACGGCCCAAACCGCCGCCAGCAAACACGTCAAAACCTTGCAACTCGCCAGCTTCATTGGTAATTACCACCAAGCTCAAATCCTGAGAGTACAAGTCAATTGAATTGTCTCCCGGCACGGTGACGGAACACTTGAACTTGCGCGGCATATAATGGCTGCCGTAAATCGGTTCTTCTTTGTCGTCGCTAAAGATTGTGCCGTTGCCGTTTTTCTGTCTCGCGGCCTTGACTGCGGGGTCTTCCTCAGCCGAAACAGCTTTTTCGCCATCCAACCAAATTTCGTAATAAGCACCGGTTTGCGGCGTTAGCAAATCGGCGACATTGTTGGCGTATTCCAGTGCATACTTGTATTCTGGGCGATTTTTGTATGGTGCAGGCGGTGCCATGACGTTGCGGTTCAAGTCGCCGCAAGCTCCCAAGGTTGACCCCATATTTTTAATAATTGAGGAAAACACTGCTTTAAGATTTTTTTTCAACACCCCGTGCAGTTGGAAACCTTGGCGCGTTGTAACGCGGATCGTGTGGTTGCCGTATTCTTCAGATAGCTTGTCTAAGGCTAAGTATAATTGCGGCGGAGTGAACCCGCCGGGATTGCGGGTGCGGAGCATGAACTGATAGTCTTTTTCTTGTCCTTTAACTCGATTGTCGCGGTTGTCTTGCTGGTACGAGCCGTGAAATTTGAGAATCTGAATCCCGTCTTCGGTGAAGTGGGTAGTTTCTTGTAACAGTTCAGTCGCAACGGGTTCTCGTAAATAGTTGCTGCGTTCTTTAAGACCTTCTGATTTAGATGGTTTGCGCGCAACAGGGGTTGAAGTGGAAGATGTGATCATGGGAATGTATAGTGCCAGTTATAATTAGATACAGCCGATCGAATATTTCTTGACAATTTGACACTTGACAAATTTGCACTTGACAAATCTCCTCAGAAATGCTGTGTCGGATCTGTTGACAACTCGGTTAACAACTAAGTTAATAACGGTAATCCGCTAGGAATTCTGATGGTGCTTAATTGTAACACGATCGACCCGGGGCTGAAAAATTGTAATTAAGAGTTTATACTTTCGATCGCTTAAGTGTACGAAACTTTAGAAATAATTAACCTCAACCATTGAAACTATGTCACTGTATGACGAAGACACCTTTGTGGTGTTAGAAACAAACCAGTCAGAGCAGTTTTTGACTGCGGCGGAACTGTTAGAAAAGCTGAAAGCCTTGTTAATAGAGGAACATGAAGATTTGCCGCAGGACGTTGATAAAATATCGGGCGTGGAAGCTCAAGCCAAGTATTTGATTGATACTTATTGTGAATTAGATGTCGGGGCTGGAAAATTTTTACAGTGGTATGCTGTGCGGTTGGAAAAGTAATTTGGGAAATAGGGCATCGCGCATTGGTTATTAGAACCAACAAGTAACAAGTAACAAATAAAAAATAACAGGTAACAAGTAACAAATAACCAATAACAACCAACTAATGCCCAATGCCCAACGCCCAATGCCCAATGCCCTATTCTTTCTAATTAATCTTCTAACTGTTGAACCGATGATACTTCTACTGCGGTAACATCGATCGTACCGGGCGGTGTCAAGCGACTAAAATGACCTTCCTCTATTTTCAGAGGTTCGCCACAGTTGGCACACTGAAACTGAGTTTGATTTAAAGCTGTAAATTCGTATTGACAAACGGGACAATTGTCCTCAATTAAATTGCGTTTCAGCCACCACTGAAGCACGAAAAATGCGACCACAGGCGTCAACAACAAAAAAGCTACTAAAATCAACACTGATTTAACTATCCACCCCAAACCAATAGACACCAACAAATACGCGATGCCCAGCAGTATCAACCAATTGCTAATACGGGGTAGCTTGAAAGATATTTTGGGGGTGCCTTGGTTCACTGTGGTCTCCTTTGGTGTCTTTGCAGGTAGGCATAACTCTATCCTACTCAGAAATTCAGGCGGTCGATCGAGTTAATTTTCCCATTGTACACCCATAAACCGCTCTCTACGGCATAAGTTTATCTGAGCCAGAGGGTTGCAAAATTCCTTGTAAGGATTGACAAAGGGATTCAAAACTAAATATCGCCAGGGTTTGTTCTCTCAACCAGTGGCGATCGCACCTTTTATCCTCTCCTCGCAGCATTTCCACACAAGCAAGCGCTACTGCTGCTGAATCTCGGTGAGGAACTCGCCACCCCAGTTTACCATCTTGCAGTGGATCGGCAGACCCGTCCGCGTCCCCCGCCAGTACGGGTACTCCGCAAGCCAGCGCTTCCAAATAAACTATACCGAAGCCTTCCTGGGAGGGCATTACATAAGCATCGGCCAACTGGTAATGTTCTGCTAAATTTTCTGTCGGTACAAAACCCGCAAATATTACTCTTTCGGCAATTCCCAAATCTTCAGCGAGTTTGGCTAATCTAGGTCGATCGTCTCCTCTGCCAATAACTAAGTATTTCACATTCGGAAAAGTTTTGGCTATTTGTGGCAAAGCTTGAATTGTGACATCGACGCCTTTGTAAATATCCGTCGATCGCAATCTGGCTACAGTCATCAATATTTTAGCACCAACCAAATTGTACTGCTCTAATAAATCCTGTGGCTTCTGCCCAGTGGTAAATATATTTTCATCTACAGTACAAGGCACTATTTGGAAATTTTCGGGATTTAATTGGTTAATTTCGCAAGTGCGATCGCGCGTGTACCTGCTAATAGTCCAAATACTGTCAGCTTGTCTCATTGCTGTTTGATATTTGGGCGGAAGCGGTTCCCACACTTCCTTGCCATAAGTTAAAATTGTGTAGGGAATTCCCAGTGGCAGGCATAAAGTTTGAATCAGCGGTGCGAGTTTGATATGACCGCAAAAAACCCGTTTCGGTCGTTTTTGCAGCAATCGAGTTAGTAATATTGTAGCAAATTTAAGACGACCAAACCAGGGATTCTCGGTTTGTATGTAATAAAATTTCAGATTTTTTGACTCGTAAGGATTGTTCCAGTCTGGGGAATCTCGCAACAGCAAAACTTCAGCTTGTGGCGGTGAGTTTGTCCCTGCGGTTATTGACTGGTAAGCTTTGAGAAGGTCTTGAACGTAGGATTGAATGCCGCCTTCGCTGGCAAATATTTCTAGGAAACAGAACACGTAATTTGTCGATCGCATTTCTGATTTACCCATTAACAGCGCAGACAATTATTCCTGTATAGTAATGACTTTGCAAAAAAGGGCGATCGTCATTATCCAGAGCTTTTCCACCATGTCAAGATGACTGTACTTGCAGGTTTTACAGGCAAATATTTGACTCGCCTACTTTCACCGTTGGTTTTGAGCGACTATCTGCTTTTTTACTAGGGCTTTTTAACAGGCTGCATCGGTGAGTGCGAGGCTTTGCTTTCAGTTTACTATAGTCTACCGTAATTGACGGTAAACTTAATGATTTTTTACAATATCCTACCCCAACCAAAATTTAAGATTTATTGAGTTGACGCAGCGCGTCTGAGCAGACTGAAGATTAGCAAAGGGGTACTTATCGAGGGTCTCGCCTCTTTAGTCTTTGGTAAAAGTATTGTCTATCCAAAGATAGATATAGAGGCAGTTTTTAATTGTTATCATCAGGAACATAGAGAGTTAAATTTAATATGACTCGGCCAGGTTTTAAAAGCCCTTTCTGAAAGATTTTGTCGAAAATATTCTCCTAAAATTTTGTCACGACTTGCAAAAAATTTAATGCTCATAAAGCATTAAAAAAAACAATATCGTTGATTATTTTGGCATCGAGGAGATAGTTTGACTATTCATATCTTTTCGGTTTACAAAAGTAGTCGAGCGAGCCGAGTGAGAAAGTTTTACGAGCAGAAAATAAACACGATCTCGTACAATTATGTACAAAGAAAAGCCGCTCACCTAAAACATTAGGTATTCGAGCTTAAACCTAACAAAGCTAATGTTAGGTTGGCAACGTCATATTGACGAGCGACTCTCTCCAAATGAGCCTTCATTGGAGTTTGAGGTGAAACGAGTAACGATCGCACTCAGTCTTTTTAGTCTACTCAGCAGCACTCTGGCAAGTTGCACCGCCGCTTCCCAGAACGCTCAAAACAGCACGCAAAAAAGCAACTCCGAACTTTCATCAGTTGCTGTAGCAGTCCGTGACCTCGGCAATCCATTCTTCGTACAAGTTGGCAAGGGCGCTGAGGCCGCAGCCAAGAAAATCGGCGGTGCAAACGTGAGGACAACTCTCGTTTCCAGCGGCGACGATTTAAATCAGCAATTTAATCAAATCGAAAACTTTATTGCCTCTAATGTCAGCATGATTGTACTCAATGCTGCTGACACCAAAGGCATTGCCCCGGCTGTCGAAAAAGCCAAGCAAGCCGGAATTCCGATAATTGCAGTTGATACCGCCGCCGAGGGAGGCGTTGATGCCACAGTTACTTCAAATAACGTGCAAGCTGGCGAAGTAAGTTGTCAATATATAGCCGATCGCTTGAAAGGAAAAGGCAGCGTTGTGATTATCAACGGGCCTCCCGTCGCTTCAGTGGTCGAGCGAGTTCAGGGTTGCCAGAGTGTGTTCTCCAAATATCCCGATCTCAAAGTTCTTTCCAAAGATCAGAACGCAGAAGGTAGTCGCGATGGCGGGTTAAGAGTGATGAGCGATTTGCTTACTTCCTTCCCAAAAATTGATGCTGTTTTTGCAATTAATGACCCCTGTGCCATTGGTGCAGAATTAGCAGCCAAGCAAGCACAAAGGAGCGAGTTCTTTATTGTGGGAGTCGATGGTGCACCTGAAGCTTTAGATGCGCTCAAGCAGAACAACAGTTTATTTGTGGCTACAGCAGCTCAAGATCCATTTCGCATGGCAGCCAAAGCCGTTGAAGTCGGGAACGACATTCTGAAAGGAAAAAAGCCAGCCAATCCAAACATTCTGATTCCAGTCGCGCTGATTACTCGCGAAAACGTCAATCAACATAAAGGCTGGACAAGTGAATAAACCAGGACTTACTGGCAACCGACTGGTTTGTGAAATAACTTCTTTTTGGTAGTCATTTTGCTATTGACAGGAGTAAAGTGGGCAATGCGTACCCTACCGATATACCTGCAATTAATTCCCCAAATTGATTTAGCAAACCTCGAATTGTAATTCGCCTAAAATTACGGTAGTTGCGATGGTAAATAGCACTCAAGATTCAATTAAAACTCAGCCCGTGATCGAAATGCAAGGTATTACAAAAACATTTCATGGTTTTACAGCCTTGCACGATGTAAATATCACCGTTTACCCAGGCGAAGTCCACGCCCTCATGGGGGAAAACGGTGCGGGCAAAAGTACCCTGATGAAAATTCTGGCGGGAGCCTACATAGCTGATGCAGGCGAAATCAAAATTGACGGTCAAGCTGTTAAGATGACAGACCCCGGTCAAGCCAGAAATTTAGGGATAGCGATTATTTATCAAGAACTCAATCTCGCCCCCAATCTGACAGTTGCTGAAAACATTTTTATGGGCAGCGAGCTGAAGAAAGGAGGTACATTTCTAGACCAAGATGAAATGCGACGTAGGGCCGCTGAGGTATTAACAAACCTCGACGCAAGTTTTGATGCTGGAGACCTGGTTTCCACACTTTCAATTGCCGAACAGCAGCAAGTGGAAATAGCTAGGGCACTCAAAGATAAAAGCCGAATTTTAGTGATGGACGAGCCGACAGCGGCACTTTCAGATCGCGAAACAGATAAGCTTTTTGAAGTGGTTCGCCGTTTGCGGAATGAGGGCATTGCTATTATTTATATCAGCCACCGGATGGAAGAGATTTATGCTCTTGCCGATCGCGTGAGCGTGATCCGTGATGGCGGATATATTGGCTCTCTTGAAAAGCACGAAATTTCTGCCAATCGCCTGGTGGAAATGATGGTGGGTCGTTCTTTACAGGATTTGTACGAAAACAAGCATCAAATAACACCAGGTGCTGTTGTTCTTGAGGTAACAAATTTAAGCGACGGCCGCAAAGTAAAGCCTGCCACTTTTCAACTTCATGCGGGCGAAATTCTGGGTTTAGCTGGTTTAGTTGGCGCCGGCAGAACAGAACTTGCCCGCCTAATTTTTGGGGCAGATCGAAAGACAAGCGGTGAAATAAAACTCGAAAATCATCCTCTCAATGTCTCAACACCCAATGAAGCAATGGCCGCCGGAATTGCTTACGTGCCCGAAGATCGCAAGGCTCTCGGACTATTTTTGGAGGCAACTTCGGGTGAAAATATCACCATGAATGTCCTCGATCGAGAAGCAAAATCTGGCATTATTAACTCAAATTTTCTGTTAAAAATTGTCAATGATGCTATTAATAATTTGCAGATTCGCCTTGCAAGTCCGAGCATCAGGGCAATGGATCTTTCTGGGGGGAACCAGCAGAAGTTGCTGCTAGCGCGTTGGTTGGCTATCAACCCAAAGGTGCTTTTGCTAGATGAACCGACGCGGGGTGTGGACATTGGCGCCAAAAGCGAAATTTATCGAATTATTAGCGATTTGGCAGCCAAGGGTGTAGGTATTTTAATGATTTCCAGCGAGTTGCCGGAAATTGTGGGAATGAGCGATCGCGTCTTAGTGATGCGAGCAGGAAGCCTCGTCGGTGAAGTAGGCGGATCGACTGGGGAAAAAATTACGCAAGAGAACATTATGGCTTATGCCACTGGTGCAAAAGAGGTAGTAAAATCATGAGTCAAACGCAAACAAAAACGAACAGAAATTCTGGGGGCGATCGCCAAAAAGCCAGTAAAGCTCAAGCTTGGAAAAATTTCATCCAAGTTGCCGGTATCCTGCCGATTTTGGTTGGCATCTGTATAATTTTTTCCCTGGTAACGCCCAACTTTCTTTCAGTAGGAAATTTGATCAATGTCATCCGGCAAGCCTCGATCAATATTGTCCTAGCTACCGGCATGACTTTTGTGATTTTGACTGGCGGAATTGATCTTTCTGTCGGCTCAATTTTGGGCGTGACTGCCGTAGTCGGGGTACTGGTATCCTTAGTTCCAGGTCTGGGTTGGTTTGCCGTACCGGCTGCGTTAATAGCCGGAGTATTTTTAGGATTACTTAACGGCTCCCTAATTGCCTATTTAGGTTTGCCTCCGTTCATCGTAACCCTGGGTTCTTACACTGCTTTACGGGGAGTTGCTTATTTAGTAGCTAACGGCACTACAGTTATCAATAGAAATTTGAATTTTGCGTGGGTAGGTAACAGCTATGTTGGCCCTATTCCCTGGTTAGTTATTATCGCTTTTCTCGCAGTTTTAGCGAGTTGGTTTGTCTTGCGGCGGACTGTTCTGGGGAGGCATATTTATGCTGTGGGAGGTAACATTCGGGCAGCACGATTGACAGGTATTAAGGTGAGTCGCGTGCTGTTATTTGTCTATGGCGTGAGTGGGTTGCTTTCTGGTTTAGGTGGAATTATGAGCGCGTCGCGCCTCTACAGTGCTACGGGAATGTTGGGGCAAGGCTACGAATTAGACGCGATCGCTGCTGTAATTTTGGGCGGAACGAGTTTCACAGGTGGAATTGGTACTATTTGGGGTACTTTGCTCGGGGCTTTAATTATTGCCCTGCTCAACAATGGACTAACTCTCATGAACGTGTCTTTCTTCTGGCAGTTAGTTGTTAAAGGTTTGGTGATAATTATCGCAGTGACGATTGACAAAGTTCGCACCGGTTCAAGCGCAGCGTAATAATATTGCTAATTCGGTCGATCGGTTCCTTATGCGGAGCTTTGTCCTATGCACATCCAGCATTTTCCTCACCTGATTACTGCTTTTATACTGGGAACGCCTGGTGTATTTCTACTAACATCATCCCCAAGTTTTGCTGCACCAATTGATAGATTAGTTGCTCCTGAACCGTTAAAGACCTTGGCAGAAGATCCCTTCGCGCAGGTGAATTCTGTTTCTCAACTCTCGGATGTAAAACCGACTGACTGGGCGTTTCAGGCGCTGCAATCTCTAGTAGAGCGCTACGGCTGCATTGTCGGCTATCCGGACGGCACCTACAGAGGAAACCGCGCGCTGACGCGGTACGAATTTGCAGCAGGATTGAATAGCTGTCTCGATCGAGTCAGCGAACTAATTGCCGCAGGAACAACCAACCTGATTACTCGGGAAGATTTAGCGATCGTCCAAAAGCTGCAAGCAGAATTTGCAACAGAATTATCGGTGTTGCGGAGTCGAGTCGATGCTCTAGATGCACGCACAGCAGAACTAGAAGCGAATCAGTTCTCGACTACTACGAAGCTGAATGCGGAAATTATCGTGGTGGTAACAGATACCTCGGGTAACAGTGTTGGGGATTCGCGCGATCGCACCAACACTATTGTTGCCAACCGGGGGCGATTAAATTTTGAAACCAGCTTCACCGGTCGCGATATGCTGAGAACCCGTTTGGAATTCGGCAACTTGGGCAGGAGCATTGCCGATGAGACGGGTACAAATATGACGGCCTTGAACTTTGATGGCAATGTCGATAACACAATCACCGTCCCTCACGTATTGTATGTAACGCCGCTGACCTCTAATCTGGCGCTGACCGTCGGCCCGACAGGTGTTGGGTATCCCGATATTACGGATTTGCTGACTCCTCCCACGATCGCCAGCGACAGTGAGGGAATTCCCTCGAAGTTCGGACAATACAATCCCCTCTACCGCCGGGGAGGTGGCGGTGCTGCTGTCAACTGGACGATCGTCAAAAACCTCACCCTGACTGTGGGCTATGTAGGCGGAAATCCCAATCTCTCGCAGCAAAGTAACGGTTTATTCAACGGTTCGTACAACGCTCTGGTTCAGCTTGCCTACCGAGGCGATCGCGGAGCAATTGGCGTAGCCTATTCTCGTACCTTTGCGCCAAGCGGTAAAGCCGACCTTACAGGCGGTACGGGCAGTTTTCTGGCTGCGCGACCGTTTGGGGACAATATTGCTACATCTAGTGATTCTGTAGGCGTACAGGGATTCTACCGCCTTGCTCCCCGGTTGCAAGTTCACGGTTGGGGCGTTTATACTCGCGCCAATGCAGAAAATTCCGGTGTTAGCAGCGTTTCTGATGGTAGAGGTGGCGTGGTTTTGCTAAATGTTGACGGCGGCGATCGCGCCGATATTGTGTATGCAGCGATCGGGATCAGTTTCCCAGATGTGGGAGGTGAAGGCAACCTACCCGGGATTTTGGTGGGTTTACCAGGTCGCGTGACGAGCAGTAATGTCCGCCGCGAGCGAGATACTTCCTATCACATTGAAGCCTTCTATCGCTTTCAGGTCAACGACAACATTTCCATTACCCCTGGTGTTTGGGCCGTTGTTAATCCTGAGAATGAGAGCCGCAACGACACTCAATGGGTTTGGTTGCTCCGCACTGGCTTTAACTTTTAACACGAAATATATTTTAGTAACCTAGTCCGGGACACAAAAACCCAGTTTCTTGACGTAATTGCCTCATTTGAGACGATAATCGCGAGAAACCGGGTTTTTTAGACTGATAGTGCGTCCAGGACTTCAATTTCATCCCACAAAACAAAAAACCCCTGCCATCGCTGACTGGGGTAGAAAATTATCAGGGTGCATCTACTAATATTTGCAAGTATAGCAGACATTTGTGGGGTGTCACCCTTCATGGGTGACACCCGACTTATTTATCAATCAAAATAACTTATAATTTACGGCGCAAATGATTGACAAAGCTTCTATATCAGGTAGTTTTGTCCCAGCCGATCTAAAATTTAAGATTTAGAATAAATCTGTGCTAGACCTCAAATTAATCCGAGAAAACCCGCAAGCCGTGCAAGAAAGCCTCAACCTGCGCGGAGGTAACTATGAAATCGAGCCGATTTTGCAATTAGACAAACAGCAGCGGGAGTTGGAAGGCAAGCGATCGCAACTGCAAGCCCGCAGCAACGAAATTGCCAAACTCATCGGTCAAAAAAGAAAATCGGGTTTAACCCTCGAATCTCCCGAAGTTCAGGAACTGCAAGCAGAAGGCAACGCAGTCGGCACCGAGTCGAACCAACTGCAAGCACAGGAAAAAGACCTAAAAGCTCAAATAGAAGCTTTATTGCTACCGCTGCCAAACTTACCGAGTCCGTCAACGCCGATCGGCAAAAATGAAGAGGAAAACGTCGAAATCCGGCGCTGGGGAGACGAATACATACCCCAAAATTCCGGTATTTTACCGCACTGGGAAATCGGAGAAAAATTAGGAATTATCAACTTTGAACGGGCAGTAAAAATCGCTCAGCCCCGCTTTGTCAGCTTAATGGGAGCCGGGGCAGCCCTGGAAAGAGCGATAATTCAATTTATGCTCGATCGCCACACAAAAGCTGGTTATGTAGAAGTAATTCCCCCCTTTTTAGTTAACACTGAATCCCTCACGGCTACGGGTCAATTACCTAAATTTGCTGAAGAAAGTTTCAAGTGCGACCAAGATGATTTGTGGTTAATTCCTACTTCCGAAGTTCCGGTTGTCAATTTGTACAGAGGTGAAATTTTGACAGCAGAACAGTTGCCAATTTATCACTGTTCTTATACTCCTTGTTTTCGGCGCGAAGCTGGCAGTTACGGCAAAGATACGAGGGGATTAATTCGATTGCACCAATTTAATAAAGTTGAATTGGTAAAACTCGTGCATCCAAGTACCTCCGAGGCAGAGCACGAAAAGTTAGTGCAGGATGCTGAGGGAGTTTTGCAGGCGCTGAAATTGCCTTATCGGGCGATCGCACTGTGTACCGGCGACTTAGGTTTCGCGGCGGCAAAAACCTACGATTTAGAGGTGTGGCTACCATCTGCGGGCAAATACCGCGAGATTTCCAGTTGTTCCAACGTCGCAGATTTTCAGGCGCGGCGGGCAAATATTCGCTTTAAAGAAGCGGGTAAAAAAGGCACTCAATTCGTTCACGCCCTCAACGGTTCCGGTTTAGCTGTGGGCCGCACAATGGCGGCAATTTTGGAGAATTACCAGCAGCCAGACGGAACTGTAAAAGTGCCGGAAGCCTTACAACCCTATTTGGGACGGGAAGTTTTATAAACAAGATGATTCGGCGATTAACTGGTTGCCCAGGCTCTGCCTGGGAACCGATGTACAGAGGCTCTGCCTCGCTTGCTTGCGAAAATTCGAGGCAGAGCCTGTGGATCTCCGTTACCAGGCTCTGCCTGGTAACGAGTAACGAGTAAAACTCTTGTGGTGTAGGCATCCTGCCTGCCCTTGGCTGGCTATTTACCAGATATCTATTACAGTTTGAGCAATGCTTCCTTAATTTCCAGGGCTAAAAATCTATCCAATGCTAGATACATCCAATAAACAGATAACTGACTATCACTGCTAGTCTTCTGAAATCCCAAGGCCAGGCACAGTTTTTCGTACATGGGGTGAATCATCAGGGTGTACAAGTCGCAAAGATTGGGAAAATCTGTTTGCATTTCGCCTAAAACTTTTTGTGCGTCTTCGAGAAAAGCAATGCGGTATTCTGACAAATACTGCGGATCGATCATCCAACTGCGGACAAATACTGACTGGCAATTTAGATCTCCTGGTAGCGCCATCTTGAAAGGATCGATATCGGAAATAGAACTTAAATGAAGCCCTTTACTAGCAGCATTAAAAAAATTTACTTCAGATTCGCTAGCTGTGGGATAAAGTAAGTAAAATCCGACGGGATTGAGATTATCTGAGCGGCGCAAAACTCGCATTCCCTTTGAGTATTGACTGGCAAAAAGCCGGAGGATTTTAGCAATTTTGTGGGGGACGGCGTTAGTGTTTCGGTTCATCCAGTTGTAATTGGTGGCTAATAAATTGGCAACCGGAATCGCGTCGCACCGGGGGTCAAAATTATCTAATTGGAGTTGTACAGGCTTTTGAGGTTCGGCGGCCTCTAAAATTTCTGAAACAGGTTGAATTTGAATTGCCGTAGCGTTACCATCAAAGTGTTTTGCGATTAATCCGAGTGCTGCTAATTTATCTAACATCATTCCGGCGGCGCGATCGCTCCCGCGATCGGAATCGCAGTAAAATAGTTCGGCGGCTTCCCGGTGAGTGCACTGCACTTCTGTTGCTGGCACTTCCAGTTTCGCCAGCGGTGGTTTGAGACGGGGCTGGCTTTCCTGAAGCTGTTTCACCGATAAGTACACCCAAAGCCTGATAAAGCATTCAGCCCTAGTGCGAGTTACGCCTACTCGTTTCATCAACAGCGAAACAGCCGTGCGGCGTTGAGAAGGAGAATACCAAGTATCTAGTTTTGCAATATCCATTTCAGTCGGGAAGCTGCGAAGGAACTCTAGTTACATATTGGCTCAATTACAATAAACTTCACCCCGCTTCAGATTACTTGTTGCCGCTGTTGCTCAACTTGCCTGATTTCCGGCGACTCTACAAGATAGCTGGTTTCTCCTTGCAAGTTCACTGCTTCACAAAGCATTATCAATTTTAGATATTTTCTGGCTTGATTTAACAAACGAACGAACCCGAGTAAATTAGCAACTTTAGAGGTGTACGCCATGTACAGTGCTTATATCAATCGGATGGGAAAGTTTTTGCCGGGAGAACCGATTAATAACGATGAGATGGAAGAGTATCTCGGCAAAATTGCCTCGCGCCCTTCGAGAGTCAGGCAGCGAATTCTCAACAGCAACGGCATTCAACAGCGCTACTACGCGATCGACAAACAGCAGCAAACACTATATTCTAACAGCCAAATGGCAGCGTTTGCCGTCCGTGACGCGATTTCTCAGTCAAATCTGGAACCGGGGGCGATCGACTTATTGGCCTGCGCTACCACTTTACCAGACTTATTAGTACCGGGATTTGCCAGCACAGTACACGGGGAACTTTCCGAATTATCTCCCCTAGAAATAGTGTCAACTCAAGGAGTTTGCTGTGCCGGAGTTAGTGCTTTAAATTACGCCGCCTCTCAAATCGAACTCGGCAAAAAACAAACCGCCATTGCCGTCGCTTCCGAATTTCCCTCGCGCCTGTTTAAAAACACCAAATTTGAAGCAAAGACTTCAGTGCAAGCCGGAAAACCCCTGCCTTTCGATACAGAATTTCTGCGCTGGATGCTCTCCGACGGTGCGGGAGCATTGTTGCTCCAAAACCATCCTAACGCGACAGGAATTAGTTTAAAAATAGAATGGATTGAGCTAATTTCCCACGCCAACGCCTATCCTGTTTGTATGTATTCAGGATTAGCCAACGAAACCTCCACTAAAAGCTGGTTGGATTATTCCTCCTACCTCGATGCCGCCACAGCGGGAGCTTTTGACTTGCGGCAAAATATTCGCTTGCTGGAAAATGTAATGAAATTAGGCGTTGAAGGTTGGCTGCGGCTGATTAAAGCCGGGAGAGTTTGTCCGCAGGAAATCGACTGGCTGCTGTGCCACTATTCGTCTCACTTTTTCCGGGGGCAAATTGTAGAACTTCTGGAACAAGCAGGCTGCATGATTCCTGAAGAAAAATGGTTTACTAACTTATACAGTCGGGGAAATACAGGCTGCGCCTCGATTTATTTAATGTTAGAGGAATTGTTCAATTCGGGCAAGTTGCAGCCTGGACAGAAAATCTTTTGTTTTGTCCCGGAAAGCGGTCGCTTTACAACGGCATATATGATGTTAACTGCTGTGGAAAATACCCATAAGCCTATGAGTTCTCAAATTTCTAACTTTCATGAGGTTCCCGAAGCTTCGCCTCTCGAAAGCGTTAAACCCGAACACCCCAACTCTCCGCAAGCTTATTTGTTGCGGGAGTTAGCATGGATTTGGCTGAAGTTCGATCGCGAAATTCGTTCTGTTCCTATTGTCCGCAAATTGTACCGAGGAGAGTTTACAATAGAAGATTATCAAGCTTTGCTGTGCAATCTCCGGCCGCAAGTTGTAGAGGGAGCTCGCTGGATTGCTCGCGCTGCTTCTAACATGAGTGACTTTCGCCTGCGATCGACTTTTATCGGCCATGCCCAAGACGAACACCGCGACTATCAAATGCTAGAACAAAATTATGTTTCTGTGGGCGGTGAATTGGCAAAAATTGTGGAATATGATAAGAATATTGGCAGCGAAGCACTATCAGCTTTTATCTTTCACCAAGCATCGCGGGAAAATCCGGTCGATTTAATTGGCAGTATGTTTATTATCGAAGGATTGGGCAATCGGTTGGCGGGAAAGTGGGCAAAACAAATTAAAGAAAGTCTCGGTTTGCAAGACGAACAAGTATCGTTTTTAGCGTATCACGGATCTAATGACGAGTCGCATTTAGCTAAACTGGAAACTTTGATTAATGCCGAATGGATGACAGATGATATTGCCCGCCGCATTGTCAAAACCGCTCGCGTCACTGCTCGTTTATATTTGCTGCAATTGGAGGAAATTCGTTAATGCAAAAGCTGCAAAAACAAGATACCGAAAATCTCCCAGATGAGCGAAAAATTCCTTACGCTACCAAACCCTACAACCGCCGAGATCCGAATGTTTGGGATGTGCTGTTTTGCGATCGATCTATTCCCGTCGATTTAGTGGCAAAAGCCTACATGATCCGGGATTTGCAAAACTGGACTCGCAGTTATTTGCTGATTCCGATCAAAGTAATTGCTAACTTGTTGCTGGCGGTAATTATGACAACAAAGCGCCTGTTGCCATTTCAATTCCGCGCTTACACTTTAATGCACAAATCGGCTGCATTTTTCCTAAATAACTTTGTCTCGCCAGAAGCTTGTTATTTAATTGTCCGACACATCTGCATCGGCTCCAACATTATTAACTTCTTGATTGACAACGGCCCCGACACCCACATAGAAAAGTCAAAGCTTTATCCGCGCACTGTGAACGATTTAGCGGACAATGCGTTTCTCGAACACGACTTAATTCTCTATAACTTTGTCTGGGACTACAACCAGGCCATGCTGACAAATCCTAACTGGTTGCAAGTGGTCAAAAAACGGGGAATAAATTATGATAGTATTCAACCAGTAGAAGTTGCCATAGATTTTGAAAAACGCAGATGGCTAAAAATTCTGGATTTAGAATCGGCGATCGAATTGTTTAAAGTTTTTTATTCTTTGTGTTTGACTAGCGACGAATTTGCGCGAGCAGTGATGTCGCTTCAGTTAGATGAAAACTTCGGAGTGTACGTCAGCGAGATTAGGGGAAATTGCGACTGGAATCATGTAATAGTCAACCGCCATCCGCTAGCGCCCAACAGTCCGTTTAATGCGGCACGCGACTTGTTTTTGCACGGGATAGTTTCGGAATATCTCTATCGGTATTTGGAACTGCAAAAAGAGATGAGAAATGTTTCAAAGTAAGGTGCTTAGGTATGTGTAACGTAAGCACCTTACGAATATAAGTAGCGCGTCCAATAACTTTTTGCGTAAGTCCTAAAGTTTGAAAGAATGGTTAATTTTTAGGTCAAAAATCAATAGGAAAACTCAAGCTGCTGCTAGCTGTGCTTGTTCTGCTGCTTTGGGCAAAGTCTGATTTACCACAATCCACTTGCCTGTAATTGGGTCGCGGTAAGTAATAAACGGATTAGATTTTAAAGGTTGACTGCAAGGTTTAGCGCCCATTTCTACACACTCCCAATAAATGGTATTGAATAACTACTACAACACCATACCTTTAATAATCGGCTATTTTGCCTAAAATCCGCGTGATTTACAACTCAACAATAGGTGATATTTTAGGTGTGTTTTGGTGACATAAAACACTACCTAATGTGATTTAAAACCGCGTGGGCAGTGAGCAGTATCACCAAAAACCTTCCGTAAAAAAAATCGGCCTTCGGGTTTTTACCTTCTACCTTTAAGAGGGCCACTACTTTCAGTATACATCTGATATTATTAAGTAAGGTAAAGACGTTTATCAGAGATCCCCTCACAAACTTATGGTGCTATTTGGATTTGGCAAAAAGTCGAGCCTGCCCTCTCCCCAAGAGGCCTTGCCGGGGCGGGCAGAGTCGATGTCGGTACCGGCAACTCACTTTGTTAACGGCAATCCGCTCAAACCTCCCTTTCCAAACGGCATGGAGACTGCCTTGTTTGGCCTGGGCTGTTTTTGGGGAGCAGAACGCAAATTTTGGCAACAAAATGGAGTTTTTTCGACGGCTGTTGGCTACGCGGCCGGGATTACTCCGAATCCTACTTACAATGAAGTTTGCAGCGGGATGACGGGACATAATGAAGTAGTTCTGGTTGTGTTCGATCCCAAAGTAATTAGTTACGAAACGCTGCTCAAAGTTTTTTGGGAAAGTCACAATCCTACTCAAGGAATGCGTCAGGGCAATGATTCTGGTACTCAGTATCGATCGGGAATTTACACGTATTCAGCCAGCCAAAAGCAGCTAGCTGAAGCTTCGCGCGATGCTTACCAGCAGGCTTTGACTGCTGCCGGTTACGGCAAGATTACCACTGAAATTATTGATGCTCCTGAGTTTTATTACGCAGAAAGCTATCATCAGCAGTATCTTGCTAAAGAGCCGAACGGTTATTGCGGTTTGGGCGGTACTAAGGTTTGTTTGCCTGCTATGTCTCAGGCTTAAAAATTGACCCCGCTTAGGGAGAGGGACACATAGTTCAGGACAAAACATTGTTGTGTCCTTAAAACAGAGCTCAGGACACAACAATGTTGTCTCCCTACAATATATCTGGTAGGCCGTTGCTCATAGCCCGCCACAAAAAGCGGAATATCTTAGTAGTAGTTGAAAATAAGTAATAAATGCTGAATGCTGTTGTAATTATCAATATACTAATATCTGTAGTCTGTTTTTATATCGCTGCGAGAGTGTGGAAAATCAGGCGGACGATCGCACGTTTGGAACTTCGGATCGCAGCAATCGAACGCTGTAGCAGCAATGTCCTCAGTACGACGCCGGATTTCCTTGGTAAAAGGCAGCAAGGTACCCGGCAACTGCGACTACGTTATCAACAACTGGAATTGCAACTGCAACAAGTTCAGCAACTTTTGGGATTGCTGGGTTTGGGACGGATGCTTTGGTCCAGGCGCGATCGACGTTTGAGGTAAGCTATTCTAAAATTGCCGCCTGTGCTGACTCCCTAGGGTTTTCAACAATATTTCTACCTTTGTAAAGGGCTGCGATCGGGCAAACGCCCCTAAAATTGGTGTATGGAGAGAAGTTATAAAAATGTCAACTAAACGTTCAGGATTATTTATTGGCGGTTTGCTTGTGGGTTCTGCGATCGGGGCGGTGACTGGCTTGCTGATGGCACCGCGACCGGGCAAGGAGACGCGCCAGATATTGAAAAAATCGGCCGATGCTTTGCCGGAGTTGGCGGAAGATTTATCGACTAGCGTGCAATTGCAGGCCGATCGACTTTCTGAAACTGCAATCCGGAATTGGGACGAAACTTTGATTAGACTCAAAGAGGCGATCGCGGCAGGTTTGGAAGCGACTCAGCGGGAACGCCAAACCCTGTCGGAAGCTGAATCTGAAGTGAGTCCCCCGTCGCGCCCTCCCATCCGCTAAATGCCATGAAATTCTCAACCCCCAATCCCAGATTCAAGTGAGTGATCCCATATTTTGGCTAGGACTTTCAATTTTGCTAGTGGCAGTTAGCCTGACTGCTGTTTTAGTGACTTTAATACCTGCGGTGCAAGCGCTGGCACGGGCGGCCCGCAGCGTGGAAAAGCTCGCTGACACACTTTCTCGCGAATTTCCGCCCACTTTGGAGGCAATTCGGTTGACGGGGCTGGAAATTAGCGAGTTGACGGATGATGTCAGCGAGGGAGTACAAAGTGCGGGCGAGGTTGTCAAACAGGTCGATCGAAGTATTGGTAGCGCCAAAAAGCAGGCGCAAAACGTGCAGGTAACTACTCGCAGCGTGGTGACTGGGATTAAGGCTGCTTGGAAAACTTTAACTCGGAAGCCGCCGATTTCTGGGACAAATCGCCGTTCAACAGAGAGATTGTCGCCGAGTCAAAGAAGTGCGATTTCGCTAAGGGATTCGGGTTTGGAGGATAGGTATTCTGGGGTTTACGGTGCGGGTGCGAGTAATGGGGAATCGCCCCGGTTGAGGAGTAGCGAGGGTTCGGGTTTGCCGGGGGATGCTGAAGAGTTTGAGGAAGTGTCGAAGGATTCTTGATTGCCCCCAATTTCTGATCATCCCTCAACAGCACACCCATCCCACCAGCAAGGATTCTTATCAATAAAATCCATCAAAGCATCATACTTAGGCGAACCCTTTTGTTCCACATACTCCAAAGCCCCCCAACTTCCCCACTTACTAAATGAACTCACATCAACAAAGTGCATGAAAAGACTGCCTCCAGCCTGTTTCCAACTATTTAGTAATTGGGTGTAGATATCATACATTTCTGGGCGCCTATTTAATTCCATAAAAAACTTGGTCAGTTTTTCGTTATTCTCAACTCCTTGAATACCTACAATATGTTGACCCCCCTCGTAAACAAATAACTTGAGTCCTTTTTTTTGAGCCACACCTAAGTAATATTTAAAGTCATTATCAACATCGGGCAAACTATCTTTGAAGCCCGGAAGTAACCCACCCTCTCTTAATTGCTTAAAAGCTTTGCCAAACCCGCCATCTGCGTCATTCAACCAAGACTCTACTGTGCTGACACTTTCTTTCCCGCCCAAGTTTCCGCTAAAATATCCACCTATGGCTAAGGCATCAATACCGTGTTGATAACAAGGTTTATTACCCTCAGCTACCCAATAGGGACAATCTAAAGCATAATTGCCTAACTCTCTCCAAGCTCTTTGAGTTCCTAACACGCAGACAACTCGATTCTTTTGATCCCCAAAGACGCCTTTCCAGATATCGCACATTTGAGCACTACGCATTCCGTGCCATTGCATAAAAGCATCGCCTTTATCTCCCCACCTCGCTTTACCTTGTTCCAAGGCATAATTCGATTGTCGAAATGACCAATTCCAAACCTCATTAGAATACTCTACATTAACTTTCAGCTTTGGATCTAAACTATCTTTGACCATTTTAGCAAAGTTAGTCATATAGTCATCCGTAGCCTGATGCGGCATATTAAACCAGGGTTCTGCTTGGACTTTGTTAGCTAAATTCACCATAACTTCTATGGGAACATTTCCTCTGTAAGCATAGGATACACTCTCTGGTTTGGGTCGGTTTGACCATTCTTTTTGTTCAGAACCATTTGTATCCATCCAGTCCATAAAACGCAAGGTCCTAAATTTTTTAATCTTTTCTATAAACAGCGGATTAAATATTTCACCACTTTGAAAAAGCTCTTCATCTTGGGATCGAACCACTTTAATATTGCGGATATAGTTCCCTGTTTTATTGGGATCGGTAGCAGTAATTGTAATCATTATGCCTCCCCCTTGTGTGGCATCTACATTAATGATATCCCTGCCGGGTTTCGACGCAGCCTCATCTTTTTTTCCATCAAATTGATATTCGATCGCACCTTCACCCTCATAAGTAACAATATATTGCCCTGAAGGATAGCGATTGGGGATTTCCCTAAGTAATAGCGTACTTACCCTAGTATATTTAGGAGCTTCTTCGGGCGATGGCAGAGACTTCACCCATCCATTTTTATCAAGATTTAAAAGATTATACTCCTCTGTATCCCATTCACCTTTACAGTTTGGTTGTCCGCTAACGCATTGAGTTATCCATTGCCTAGAAGATTTGAAAGCATCTAAAAAGGGTAATTGTGTGGAGTAGTCAGCAATACCATTAAGCCCAACTCCTAAAGAAGAGCGAGAATTTGACGTATTTTGTACATTGGCACGCACCGCTACTGTGTTATCTACTTGCGGTACTGGTGTGGGAGCGATATTAGTTGTTAAAGCCCAACATCCGGGAATGAAAATGACAAAAATTAATAAACCCAGCACAAAGCCCAGAGCTTTTTTGTTCGATCTGATACTTAATCGAGACATAAATTTGATTAATTTGATTGTTTTAGGTAAAATCGAAGCGGGCGAGACAGTTTTAATTTTGATATTTTATCAAAAAGTTCCTTCTAAAACTATCAGCTATAAGATTATTAACATTTTTGCCTCTCAGTGGAGGGGCGAGAGCCCTTTCTGTCCCCAAGTGCGATCGTCCTTATCTAACTTCTATTCTCCTCACATTACTAAGCAACTGCAAGTTCATATTGCAGAACTAAAATTTCATCAGCTTTCAACATAGCCATAGCATATTCACTCCCTTGACTATCAGCAAACTCCACTAAATACTGACATTCTTTTCCCGTCTCATACAGTTCAACAATAGTTCCCACAAGTCCAACTGGCAAACTAGAAATAGATGCGTATTCTGGTTCCACTAGCGCTAATCGCGTATTTGAAATCGGCTTGAGAATCGCAACAGAATCCAAAACTCTAAAGTGTTTAATCATAGTTTAAGAAAAGCTGAAATTCAACAACGGTTAGAAATAGTTGAAGTAATTTACCAGAAGTACCTTTTCAAGGTTTTTAGGGGCAGGTTTAGTTAGGATATACGCGATCGCAGCGAGTTTACCCCTTTCACGCGCCCGCCCTCCCCACGCTAGGATTTACACCTTACTTAGGCCTTAAGTTCGCGCTGCTAAACTCAGAAGCCACAATCATCGACCCAATCCCCGCATCCGTAAATATTTCTTGCAGCAAAGCATGAGGAATTCGACCGTCAATAATGTGAGCACCCTTCACACCCTGAGCCAAACTCCGCACACAACAATTAACTTTCGGAATCATCCCCCCAGACACAACTCCAGACTCAACCAACTCTCTTGCTTCTTGAATATCTAACTTAGCAATCAAACTATCCGGCTTGTGATAATCCTCTAAAATTCCCGCAGTATCGGTCATCAAAATCAACTTTTCCGCTCCCAAACCAGCCGCAATTTCCCCAGCCACCGTGTCAGCATTAATGTTGTAAGATTGACCGTTTTCATCGGCTGCCACACTCGACACCACCGGAATATAACCGCTGTTCACCAAAGACTCCAAAATCTGGATTTTCACGCCGCTGACTTCACCCACAAACCCAATTCCTTCCCGGCCATCTGGACGAGCTTGAATCAGATTGGCATCCTTGCCGCACAATCCCACTGCTTTGCCGCCAGCTTGGTTAATTAACGAAACAATTTCTTTATTTACTTTACCTACCAAAACCATTTCTACAACTTCCATTGTCGCCGCATCAGTCACCCGCAAACCATCCTTGAATTGCGGCTCAATTCCCAATTTTTCCAGCCAAATATTAATTTCCGGGCCACCGCCGTGAACCACAACCGGACGCATCCCCACGCAAGCTAGCAGCACAATATCCCGAACCACCTTGTCTTTGAGATTGCTATCTTTCATCGCCGCACCGCCATATTTGACCACAATGGTGCGACCGGCAAAGTGTTGAATGTAAGGCAGTGCTTCGGACAGCACCTCTACTCGATTAGTGTCCGAATTCCTAACAAAATCGCTTTGTTTGAGCATGGGTAAATTACAGAAGACTAAAAACTTAATTCTAAACTTTAATGGCTAAAGCACATATTAACAGCCACAAAAATCACTTTTTCCCTTAAAGTTATGGACGCACAGGCTCGATCGCCTTTATTGAACCCCATCCTCAACAAATTCATAGGTTTTTTTAATAATAGCATTAAAATTTATGTATTATAACTTATACATTTTTTGCTACAGTCAAGAAATGTATAACTCCCTAGATTTACTTAACGTTTTATGTTAACTGCTGTCGCCCAAGACTCCGAAAACCTTCAGTACAAGCTACCATCAGAGGCTGAGTCGTCCCCCCGGATGACGGTATTTTGCGATTTAGACGGGCCCATAGTCGATGTGTCCGATCGCTACTACGCCACCTATCAACAGGGATTAGCCGATACTCAAGCAGTATATCTTGCTCGGGGAATCAACCTCAACCTTCAAATACTCAGCAAACAGCAGTTTTGGCAAATGAAACAAAACCGAGTGCCCGATTCTGAAATAGCCAAAAGTTCCGGCTTGTCGGGAGAAGAAATTCACGTTTTTCTCGGATGCGTCAGTCAGATTGTCAATCAGCCAGACTTGTTGCACTTAGATCGCATCCAGCCGGGAGTACAATGGGCGATCGGACTTCTGCACTCCCGCGGCGTGCGGCTGATTTTAGTCACCCTGCGGCCGAGAAATCAAGCCGTTCAACTGTTACAAAATTACGGTTTAGCCAGACTGTTTACCAGCATTCGCGGAACTCAGATGGCTGATGCCGCCTATCACAACTATACAGCCTTAAAAACTGAATTGTTGGCTGAAGTTGCAGAAGAATTTGAGTCATCGCTGGGTTCGGCTTGGATGATCGGAGATACAGAAGCAGACATCCTCGCAGGAAAAGCATTGGGAATACCTACAATTGCCGTTACCTGCGGAATTCGCAGTCGCTATCAACTCCAAAAGCACCAGCCTAATTTCATTCTCAGCAACTTGATTATTGCCGTTCATCACTTATTAGGTTCCGGTCAACAACTAATAGTAGAATGACTACAGTTAACAATAATTAGTGAAAACTTAACTGTTGACTAAGGACTCATGAATGCTGACTAATGGCTGACTAAGGTTTTTCTACATTCCTGGTCATTTCCCACAAGCGATTGAGCGGAAAATAAATCACCGGAGCCCAAAGACTGCTAAGAATAGCAGAACACAAAGCCACTCGCTGGTGATAGCTCCAAATTTCCAGTAAAGCCCGATCGCCCATAGAAAAAAATTGTAGCCCCATCACCGTTTCCGCTACCACCGCCATCCCAAACACAATTAACGCGATCGGGATCGGATCTCTCTCAACAATATCTACCGGAATCGACCAGGTTTTCTGCAAAACAACTGTTAAGACTCCTACAACAACTAGACTGACAGCATGGGTGGGATGAGGAGCCGTCATCGCATCTTGAAGAAACCCCAAAACCAAGCCCATGCTAGCAGCTCCCCAAACTGTACGTTTCCGCTTAATACTCCAAGCTACCAACCAAATTAACAGCCAGTTCGGTCCAATTCCCAGCAATTCCATTCCCGGCATCCGAGTGGGCAATATCAGTATGCACAGCATCACAGATAGAAATGTAACTGCGAAGTTGAGAAATTGGCGCGATCGCGGCGAAGACATCCGAGATAAAGCTTTCATTGTTGCTGTGCTCCCTCAGATGGTGCAGAAGATTGACTCTGCGAATCTTTTGGTTCGACTTGCTTAGAGTGGGGGTAAACCACCGCCCACTCCAGAGCATTCATCGGTGCAGAGAACTCAACCACAGCTTCTGGAGCCGGAGTTTTATTCATATCCACCGAAACCACTTTTCCCACAGGCAAACCAGCAGGGAACAACTGACTGTAAGAAGAAGTTGAAACCACATCCCCAGGTTTGACATTGGGAACATTCTCAAAAAACTCCATCACCGCCTGATTTCCGCCTTTCCCGCGCATAAAACCCATGTGGCGACTGCGGGTAATTCCCACACCCAATTGACTCGTAGCGTCGCTGACTAACAGCACCAAGCTAGTATTAGGAGTAACGCTGACAACCCTGCCTACTAAACCGCCGGGGCCCATCACAGTAAAATCTGTTTTGATGCCATCGTTACTGCCGCGCCCCAAGGTTACTTGCTGCCACCAGTGGTCGGCGCTGCGACCGACAATAGGAGCTACAATCCCTGCTGGTTTCTTAGCCGAAACGTACCCTAAAAGCTCTTTTAGCTTCTGATTTTGATTTTCTAATTCTAATAGCTGCGCTTGCAATTCTTGAGTGCGCGCCGAGATAAGTTCCTCTTGCCCAGAGCCGTTGGCGTGAAACGGACGAGTAACCCAATTGTAAACTTCAAATACTGCCGCACCTTGTGTTTGCCGAACTCCCCAAGCGGCAGTTACAGCTAAACCTAGAAGAGCAATTTGCAGCCGCAGATCCCACCACTTTCGGAATGTATTTTTTAGCATAATTTCACTAATCTAAAATTGTTAAGTCAGGATTTTAGATTTGAGATTGCAGCCGTATTTCTAAATCCACAATCCCAAATTTTTTAACTACATATTACGCGACGACTGCCCGCTGAAAACCCGTTCCAACTGTTTGTTTTCCAATACCCTACCAGTTCCCAAAACCACGCAGCACAGCGGATCTGCTGCCACGTGAGTGACAATTCCTGTTTCGTGACTGATCAGAGTATCTAAACCTTTCATTAGCGCGCCACCACCAGCCAGCATAATTCCCCTGTCAATAATATCTGCTGCTAATTCCGGGGGGGTGCGTTCCAAAGTACGCTTGACAGCTTCCACAATTACTGAAAGCGGTTCCGACATACTTTCGCGAATTTCTGGGCCTTTGATAGTAACAGTTCGTGGCAGACCCGACAGTAAGTGCAAGCCCCGCACTTCCATCATTACATCGTCATCCTCTGGAGTTGGATATGCAGAACCAACCTGAATCTTAATTTCTTCAGCAGTGCGTTCGCCGATGACCAAATTGTGAACTTTTTTCATGTATTGGACGATCGCCTCATTGAGTTCGTCGCCGGCTACCCGCACAGACTCACTGATCACCGTACCTTGCAAACTCAAAACCGCAACTTCCGTCGTACCTCCGCCTATATCTATAATCATATTGCCAGTCGCCTCAGCAACAGGCAGTCCAGCCCCGATCGCCGCAGCGATGGGTTCATCAATTAACCGTACTTCTCTAGCACCGGCCTGAGTCGCCGCCTCAATGACAGCACGCCTCTCGACTCCGGTGACACCGCTGGGGATGCCAATAATTATCCGCGGCGAAACTAAGCTTCGGCCTTCGTGAACTCTGCGGATAAAAGTCTTGAGCATCAGTTCTGCCGTATCGAAGTCTGCAATTACCCCGTCGCGAAGCGGGCGCAGTGCTATGACATTCCCTGGCGTGCGGCCGAGCATTTTTTTTGCTTCTTCTCCAACAGCCAGCGGTATTTTTAAATCTTGGTCGATCGCCACTACAGAAGGTTCCTGCAGAACAATACCTTTGCCCGATACATAAACGAGCGTGTTAGCAGTACCGAGGTCGATACCCATATCTCTAGATAACGAAAATCGATTGAGAAGACCCACTGATTCGTACCCCCCCCAAAAACTAAAATACTATTGTGTGCAATAATGTTGTTACAAAAGTGTAACCGAGGTGGATTCTATTACGTTTTTCATCCTGAGTCTAGTCAGAAATGTACATTGTCGAGCTCAGGTTGAGCGCAGACTTGCCAATCATCCACTATCAATATGTTCTGCTAACTGGGTGTACAATCAGGATGAAGCCTCACAAGCGTTGTTCCAAGTTCAGTTTGGAGGCTAATGCGCGTGTGGACTGTTTAACTACATCACCGATCGACCACATTCCCAAAAAAGTTTATGAGTCTTAATGTTGTGACTTTAGTAGGCCGCGTCGGCGGCGACCCGGACGTTAAGTATTTTGAGTCGGGTACAGTTAAGTGTAGTTTGACGCTGGCAGTGAATCGCAGAACCAAGAACAGCGATCAACCAGACTGGTTCAATCTGGAAATCTGGGGCAAAACAGCGCAGATTGCTGCTGACTACGTTCGCAAAGGCTCTCTAATTGGCGTAACAGGCTCTTTGAAGTTCGATCGCTGGCAAGACCGCAATACGGGTTCAAATCGCTCGAAGCCGGTAATTAAGGTAGACCATTTAGACTTGCTGGGTTCCAAACGCGACAACGAGTCGGGTATGTCGCAACACAACAGCGAATTCTAGCGTTTGGGGAATTGGGGAAGTAATATTTGTGAATTGGGTGGGTGCTTGTGACTTCAGAAAAGTTAGAAATTGTTCAAACTGAGTACCAAGCTGGGCAAGTAGCTTTTGAGAGTGGCCGGTATGCTCAAGCTGTGCAGAGTTTAGAAACAGCTACCGGTTTAGTCGATCGAAATTCCCGGTTGGGCGGTGAGGTACAAATGTGGTTAGTGACAGCCTACGAAGCCTCTGGCAATACAGAAAGGGCGATCGAGCTTTGCCGCAAGCTCACCCGCCATCCCCGCCAAGAAACCCGCCAACAAGCAAAGCGCTTGCTGTTCATTCTCGAAGCTCCCAAACTTACTATCCCTCCTGAATGGATGGTGAAAATCCCTGATTTGGCAGCTTTAGATGAAAATCAATCAATCAGTTTTCAAGCTAATCCAAACGCTGATATCAAGTACGCTAAACGCAAGCCAGTCGTACCAGAGCCTGTAGATTTGAGTCAGGTTAATACGAAAGATAATAGGTTTATTTGGGTGGCGTTAATTGCGATTGGGCTAATTTTAGGCGGATTATTTCTTAGTTATTAAGCAGATGACCAATACACATTTCCAATAATTATTGTGGAACAGGCATCTTGCCTGTTCAATACAGGCTTTTCTGGATAGAAACAATGCCTTTTAGCAATTATAAAAGTATCAGCGCGGTCGCCAAAGAATTCCAAATTAATTACCTACGGGATAATTTCATTGTCGAAACAGAATTTGCAGTCAGCGAAGTTTTTCGGAATGAATTAGAATTGATTTTCAATGACGGAGTATTTGACAACTCGGAAATCGCCATTTGTGAAAATATCATTTATCCTGTATTAAAAGAAGTTTGGAAAAATTATCGAAGTAATTTTCTCCTCTGGAGTCACCAAACCTTAGTCTATAATGAGAATCTGTCAGGAATTCCCGATTATATATTGGCGAAGCGCTCCCCCCTCGGCACAGTAGTTTTTGACAAGCCCTATTTCATATTAGTTGAAGCCAAGAAAGAGAGCGCATTTGATGAAGGATGGGGGCAGTGTTTGGCAGAAATGATCGCCGTGCAGCGGCTTAACAATGAACCCGAACAAACTATCTTTGGGATTGTTTCTAATGGGGCAATGTGGCAGTTTGGCAAGCTGAAATTAGAAATGTTTACTCAAAATAAATTTTTCTATACAATTCAGGACTTAGAGCGACTGTTTGCAGCCGTTAACTATGTTTTTAAACAGTGTGAATTACAATTAGAGGAGAAGGAACAAGTAGAAAACGACACTGATTTTGACACGGATACACGGATTAATTATCGAGCATGAGGCAGGAATCAGAAGTTGAATAGCGATAATTGCTAAAATAAAAAAAAGACCCAACCAGAAAGGCTATTATTGTGAGCGATTCAACCGTAGACCAGATTTTGAAATTGGCCTCTCAGCGCGCCGATGCGGCTGAAGTCTACTACCTGTCGAGTCAAGACACGCCCATCGAATTTGAAAACAATCGCCTCAAATCCCTGCAAACCAAAGCACTGCAAGGCGTAGCACTCCGGCTGATATACCAAGGCAAAATCGGTTTTGCCAGTTCCACAGATTTAACGCGGATAGACGATTTAGTAGATGCAGCGATTCAAACAGCCGAAATCGGCGACCCCGCAGAATTTGAACTCGCCTCCAACTTTCACCTAAAAGGCCCGGAAACCACCTACACTCCGCCCACAACTCAAGAATTAGTAGAAAACGGCAAAAACCTGATCGAGCAAGTTCACGCCTACAATCCCGATATTATGGTAGATGTCGGCTTCCACGTCCGCAGCGGCCGCGTGAAAATTGCTACGACGCAAGACCTCTATGCCGAAAGAAGCAGCCAAATAATCAGCGGGACGATCGCGGGAAATTTGGTAAAGGGAGAAGACTTTATGCAAGCATACAGTTACGACGTAGCGTGCGATCGTCCCCTGGACACCGACAGCATCCTCCAATCACTCCTCGAAAAATACCGCCTCGCCGAACATTCAGCCACCATCACCAGCGGTTCCTACCCAGTATTATTTACCCCCAGAGGCGCTGCTAGCACCCTGGGGGGCCTGTTTGATACCATCCTTTCAGGTCAAGCAGTAGTTCAAAAAGCCTCTCCCCTAGCCGACAAAATCGGCGAAACCTTATTTGACGAACGCTTTACCTTTTTTGAAGACCCCACCTTAGGCCCTTCTGCTTGTCCCTTTGACGACGAAGGTACACCCACCACCCGTAAAGTCTTGATAGACAAAGGTACTGTCACGGGATTTTATTGGGATCGCAGGTGGGCGGCTCGCGCCGGTGTAGAATCAACCGGCAACGGTTTTCGTGGCGGATTGTCTCGCCCAGGCCCTGATTTGACTAACTTTTGCATTTCTCCAGGAAATACCGCCACTCAAGACTTGATTGCTAGCATGGACGAAGGTCTAATAGTAGAGCAGGTTTTAGGAGCCGGTCAGTCCAATCAGTTAGCTGGCGAATTTTCTGTCAATTTGGACTTAGGCTATAAAGTAGAAAAAGGCAAAATTGTGGGTCGCGTCAAGAATACAATGGTGGCAGGCAGCATTTTTGAAGCATTTAAAAATTTGGCAGATTTGAGTAGCGAAGCCGAATGGGTAGGCGGTGCAGCCTATTTGCCGAGTATGCTGTTTCAACAGTTGGGTGTAGCTTCTAGGCAATAAGTTCAGTGCGGTTAATTCCAGGTGACGCTGATACTGTTGCTAGAAAAATCTTAGCACTCACCTCAAAAAGACCCGGTTTCGGCCACGCAGCATCTGTGAAATTGCCCTTCGGTAGCCCATAAACCGCGTTTATGGTATGCGGTTCGCAAGTCCAGACGTGGAAATAGAAACACAGAAACAGTGCCGCGAATTCAACGCTTTGCTAATTCATGCAAATAGGGAAAAACAGGGAAAAAGGTACAATGAAAGAGCAAAATGTCAAGGATGGAACTCGGAAGAAGAAAAAGCACTTTTTCTTTTTTTTACCTTTGGTTTTTTGCCTTTTAACTCTAGTGACTGGATGCGTTCAGTACGATGTCGGGGTTAACTTTGAGAGTCAAACTCGTGGCGAAATCGTGCAGCACATTAAACTGGGGGAAAGGTTGACGAGCTTCAGCAGCGAAACTGTTGCAGAATGGTTGAAAAGCGTAGAACGCCGGGTGAGGTTGCTGGACGGAAAAACTAAACGGGTTTCCCCCACAGAAGTTCTAGTGAGGATTCCTTTCAATAATGGAGCCGAGTTGCAAGACAAGTTCAACCAATTTTACAATCCGATCGCACCAACCACAAAATATCGGGCCGCAAGTCCGCTAGAAACAGATTTGCCGAAGTTTGAATCTCACCTGAATATCAAGCAGAATAATTTGTTATTGGTGCTGCGAAATCGGTTGAGTTTGGAATTGGATTTGCGCTCTCTTTCACTGCTTTCTTCTAACGGCAGTCTGCTGCTGAGTCCGGGGGGACTTTTGGAGCTAGACTTTAGCTTGAACACGCCTTGGGGCGCCGAAAGTATTGAAACTGTCGCCGGTGCGCTGGTTCCCGAAAGCTATCAGCAAGGAAAACAGTTAGTTTGGAAGCTCAAACCCGGAGAAGTTAACTATTTGGAGGCGATATTCTGGATTCCCAGCCCGGTAGGAATTGGGGCGCTGATTATTGCCTTATTTGTAGCCGCGGGCATTGCTTTGAAATATCAAATATTGCCAGCACTCGGAATCGGCAAGAAACCACAAAACATCGGTCATACCTAAAGAGGATATGTCCTGGAGGGGCGGGTTAACCAATATCTTCACTCAGCTCTCAGAACTCCAATAAACCCGCCCCTCCCCGGATATTATGGTTAATTGACCAGATTTGATCTTATCAAAAAAGACTGAGAACATCTGTCAAAAAACAGTTGACAAATAGTAAATAATTTGCTTGACCTGAATTAAGAATTAGGAACAGAGAAAATGCGATCGCTAAATTTCTTCTTCATCTTTCTGATCTGCTTGGCTCTAGTATTATTCAGCATCGAAAATACACAGCCAGTCGCGATTCAAGTTATCCAAGGCGTCCAAGTTAAAGCTCCGCTGTGCGTAGAACTAATTGTAGCGACCGGATTAGGGGCCACACTAGCGTGGCTGTTCAGTCTGTGGTCGAGAATGCAGCGAACCCTCGCGTTGCGCCAAGAGATTCGCCAAGTTCGCGAAAAAGAGCAGCGGATTCAGGAATTAGAACAAAATCTTGAACGCTATAAAGCCGAAGTAGAAGGTCAACAACCTTTGTTAGAAAGTGGAGAACCGATAAGTTTAGAAATAGCAGCCATTGAGGGCAAAGCTGCTGAAATAACCGCCAATTAACTTGATATGCTCTCTCGTTTTCCCAGAGGCAAAATCTAAAATCTAAAATCTAAAATCTAAAATCTAAAATCTAAAATCGAATGGCCGTTTCCCGAGACCAAGATGGCTTAGAAACGATTTCCGAGGGGATCGCAATTTTAATTGACCTAGCGGAACGGGGAGAAATTGATCCTTGGGACGTTAAGGTAATTGAAGTGTTCGATCGATGTCTGAGCAAGCTTACGAACGCCTCCGATGCAGATCAGAGTAAGGATTTCTCCGATTTGTCCCACTCCGGCCAAGCGTTTTTGTACGCTTCAATGCTGGTGTTGCTCAAAGCAGAAAGTATCGTCCTCTCAGAACCCCCCGCGAATCCCGACTCGGCCGACGAGCCGGCAGTAGAAGACGCAGAGCACTCAGGCGGGCGACACTTGCCGCAGCATTTAGAGCGGCAATTGCGCCGTCGCGGTGTAGCTCAACTACCGCAAAAACGCCCGGTGACTCTCCCAGAACTGATTGAGCAGTTGCAGCTAATGAAAGCAGCAATGGAGCAGACAGTTACCCCCCGCCGTCGCCCTACCTCAAAAATGCGATCGCAAGCGGCCCAAGCTATCTTTGAGCTAGCTCACCAAGAAAATCTCGTAGAAACTGCTAGTGAACTCGAACGGTTTCTGGCTCAGCGGGGCGCGGAAATTGACGAGGGTTGGCTGGACTTGGACACATTGCTAGAGCTCTGGCACCATAACGATTTGCACTCTCCTGTCAACCCAGAACTCCCGGTATCGACTGCGGAAGTTCACTTGCCAAATCATGACCGCGTGGGTATTTTTTGGGCGTTGTTGCTCCTATCGGCTCAGTCTAAAGTAGAGTTGCTTCAAGAGGAGTTTTACCAAGACCTGAAAATCCGCGCGCTTTGAGCTTGCACGGTATTAGGTTCTCGGGGGAAACTAATAACTATGCCACTGCGTCGGTTAAGATTCTAGGCAGAATCTCGCTCTATGGCATTCTGTTGCTGAGTCTGGGATGCGGAGAGCGGGAGCGTGAAGTTATTGCTGGTTCCCGATACCTGGTTTCTTAGAATCCAGGTAAATTCGGAATAAATGATTGATAGCCTGGTACGATGTCGCCTATAAAGAGGTCAGGATTTTGCTGTGCTCGATCGATTCGACGATCGCAACCGCTAGCATCTAATTGTTCAGTTGATATCAGTTAACAGAGGGTTGAGGAAGTTAAGAATGAAAGCGATGATTCTGGCGGCCGGTAAAGGCACTCGCGTCCGTCCTATTACTCAGACAATACCCAAACCGATGATTCCCATCCTGCAAAAGCCAGTGATGGAGTTTTTGGTTGAATTGCTCCGCCAGCATGGATTTGACCAGATTATGGTCAATGTTTCCCACCTGGCAGACGTGATTGAAAACTACTTCCGTGACGGTCAAAAGTTTGGGGTACAAATTGCCTATTCTTTTGAAGGGCGAATTGAGGACGGAGAAATGATTGGAGAGGCTGTCGGTTCGGCTGGTGGCATGAAACGAATTCAGGACTTCTCGCCGTTTTTTGACGATACTTTTGTGGTGCTGTGCGGCGACGCTTTGATTGACTTGGACTTGACTGCTGCTGTGAAGTGGCACCGGGAAAAAGGGGCGATCGCTACTATTGTTATGAAATCGGTTCCCCGCGAGGAAGTTCCTAGTTATGGAGTGGTGGTAACAGACGAGTCTGGCAAAATTAAAGATTTCCAAGAAAAACCTTCTGTAGAGGAAGCTCTGAGTACCGATATCAACACTGGCATTTACATTTTTGAACCAGAAATATTCAATTATATTCCCTCTGATACAGAGTACGATATCGGTTCGCAATTATTTCCCCACCTTGTAAAAATAGGCGCGCCTTTTTACGGGATTAGCATGGACTTTGAGTGGGTGGATATCGGCAAAGTTCCTGACTATTGGCGGGCAATTCAGAGCGTACTCCTGGGACAAGTTAAAAATGTTTCGATTCCGGGAATTGAAGTGCGCCCCGGCATTTACGCTGGTTTGAATGTAGCTGTCAACTGGGATAAGGTTGATATTACAGGGCCTGTTTACATTGGGGGGATGACGATCATTGAGGATGGAGCAAAAATTGTCGGCCCGACAATGATCGGCCCAAATTGTTGGCTTTGCAGTGGCGCTACTGTGGAAAACAGCGTGATTTTTGAGTATTCTCGTTTGGGCCCGGAGGTGCGGTTGGTTGACAAACTGGTGTTTGGGCGCTACTGCGTTGATAAAACCGGGGCTGCGATCGATTTGCAAGCGGCTGCTCTCGATTGGCTGATTACTGACGCTCGCCAAGTTTTACCGACTCAACATGGAGAAGAGCGGCGGGCGATATCTGAAATTCTCGGTCATGGTGCATAATTGCTAATTGCTAATTGGCAATTGCTAATTACTCAAGGTAAGGTGCGCTAGGCGCACCCTACTTTTATATTTATGATCTCAGCTTTTAATTCTGGTAATGTGCTTAGGTTGCACCCTACATTTTAAGACTGAAGATAAGTATATTGGCTGAGACTCCGCTCGTAATTTTGCAGCAAAAGTTGGGCTTCGGAAAGAGTAATTTTATTTTGCTGCAAAGCTTCTTCTGTCTGACGGCGGATGCTTTCAACCAAACTTTCTGAATCGTACTGTACGTAGCTGAGGACTTCTTTCATAGTGTCTCCTTTCACAACGTGTTCGATATGATAGCCAGAAGGTGTTAGCTGAATGTGAACTGCATTAGCATCGCCGAATAAGTTATGAAGGTTGCCCATAATTTCTTGATAAGCACCTCCCAAAAATAGCGCCAAATAGTAAGGTTCTCCAGGTTTGAGTGTATGCAGTTCCAAAACCGACTTCACATCTCGCAAATCGATGAATTGGTCGATTTTGCCGTCGCTGTCGCAGGTAATATCCGCTAAAATACCGCGTTGAGTTGGTTCTTCGTCGAGTCGGTTAATTGGCATAATTGGGAACAATTGGTTAATTGCCCAACTATCCGGTACAGACTGGAAAACAGATAAGTTGATGTAATAAATAGACGCCATCACCTTTTCTAAGTCTTCCAAATCCTCCGATACATATTTTTTTTGCCGCGCGATCGTCTGTATTTTATCGCAGCAAGCCCAGTACAACTGTTCGGTTTTCGCCCGTTCCGCAATTCCCAAATAGCCTAAGTTAAATAAACTGACTGCTTCTTCCTTGAACTGGATAGCATCGTGATAAACTTCTTGGTAATTTTCGGGACTGATAGATTGGTAAATTTCGTAGAGATTGCGCGGAATTTGGTGCGCGTTTTCGTCTACTGGTTCTGCTACTTCTCTGGGGACATCGCTAGTACCGAGTACGTCAAAAACTAACACTGATTGGTGAGAAGCGATCGCCCGCCCGCTTTCGCTAATGATAATTGGAACGGGGATTTTGCGCTCGTCGCAGGCATCTTTCACTCCCGCTACTACGTCGTTAGCGTAGTTTTGCATATTGTAGTTTTTGGAAGCGTGGAAGTTTGTTTTAGACCCGTCGTAGTCAACGCCGAGTCCGCCGCCTACGTCCAAGTAGTTCATATTAGCTCCCAATTTAGCTAATTCTACATAAATGTGGCTGGCTTCTCGAATGGCGTCTTTGATGACACTAATTGAGGAAATTTGAGAGCCGATGTGGAAGTGCAGTAACTGCAAACAATCGAGCATTCCAGCTTTTTCTAGTTCGCCGACTGCACGCATAATTTCTGGAATTGTTAAGCCAAATTTTGCCCGATCGCCCGTGGAACCTCCCCAGCGGCCAACCCCTTTGGTAGTGAGTTTTGCTCGCACTCCCAAAATCGGTTTAATTCCTAATGCTTTGCTCGCGGCGATTGCGAGTTCTACTTCCTCTATTTGCTCTAGCACAATTACGGAAGTTTGCCCTAGCCGCTGCGCCAAAATAGCAGTTTCGATGTATTCGCGGTCTTTGTAACCGTTACAAATTAATAAAGCGCCTGGGTTTTTTAAGGTCGCCAAAGCTATCATTAATTCCGGTTTCGAGCCGGCTTCGAGCCCGAAGTGATGGGGTTGACCGAAACGCACCAAATCTTCAATTAATTGTCGGTGCTGGTTGCATTTTACTGGAAAGACACCGCGATAAACATTTTTGTAATTGTACCGAGCTATCGCTCGGGCAAAACACGAATTTAAGCGCTCGATCCGGTCTTCCAAAATATCAGAAAATCGAATCAGCAGGGGCAAAGCCAAATTTCGCTGTTTCAGGGATTCTACCAGTTCGCATAAGTCCAGGGAACCGCCGCGATCGCCCTTGGGAGAGACTGTAACGTGACCGGCTGCATTGATCGAAAAATACGGTTCACCCCAACCTTGAATTCGGTAGAGTTTCTCACTATCTTCTATTGTCCAAGATGCTTGTGGCAGTTGAGCTGCCGTTACCAAGGCACTGTCTGGTGTCGCCAAACTCGTGGCTGTTGGCGAGTGAGTCGATAGCGGATCGAGATCGGAGAAAGCAGCGGTGGCTGGGGAACTCATCTTATCGGAAACCTCTTTGAGGAGTGGTCAAATAGATAGTTTATCGCACATATCGGGTTTCCTGATGCAGTTGAAAAATCACTTTGGGTACACGGGCTGGCGATTTTAGATTTTAGATTTTAGATTTTAGATGTTAGATTTTAGAATTGACTCTACAGATGGATGAATGTGGGGGATTTAACTAAAATCTCAACCCTAATTGCTCTCCAGGACTCCTTTCTTCAAACAAATATCCGTATGGAGGTGAATTCGGAAACCCGGTTTCCGAGTTCACCTGCGCCAAGAGAGTGGTCGGACGATCGATCGCCCGACACACACTAACCAAAAATCACCTCCGGCGGCGCCATGTCAGCCCCCACATTCATTCCCCCGTTGCTAGACTTCTTCAAGCCTGGTTGAGGTGCTTTTTCTGGGGTCTTCTGAGCCGGTGCAACTGAGGCTGGCGGTGTCACCTGCGTTGGAGGTACTGCCTGTGCTCCTGGCACCACGGGTTGCTGCGACAGCCAACCCAAACCCCCTACAGCCCCAGCCATCAAAGCGGTGTAGCCGATGTACAAATGCACCGGACGCATTTGAAAGCCTTCGCTTGAGTCGGAATCGGAAACAGACACATACATACTGGGAATTGGAGTCGGAGCGGGTTTGGGCAAAGCATTCGCCATAGCGCTGCCGTCTAATCCCAAGGCGTCGCCGAGTCTGCGGATAAAACCTCTAACGTAAATATCTTGGGGCAGTTTGTCGATTTCCCCATTTTCGATCGATTCGATGTGGTGCAACGGCACGAGAGTTTGACTGTGGAGTTGCTGCAGGGATAAGGAGCGAACTTGCCGTCCCTTACGCAATTCTCTACCCAACTCCTGCAAGCACTCTTCTCGCTGTTGAACGGCTAAAGCTGCTTCTTCTTCCTTGGTGAGTTTTTTTGGCTTCTTGGGAAAACCGAACCCTGGGAAGGATTTTCCGGGGACTGTGACAGGTGCAGGTGCAGCCGACTCGACTTTAATTTCGTCTTGGGGCGCTTGTTTGCTGTCTTCAGAAGTGTTAGTGTCTCGATCGGAATTTTCAGTTTCGGACTCGGTTTGGGGGGGCGCTTCCACACTAGCGCTGCGCCAATAGAAGACCGGAGCAGTGACTGGTGGCTCCAATTCTTGAATTTCTGTCGCCGTCTCAATGACGGGACTTACAGTAGTAAAACTCTCTTGGGTTACTTGCGGTTCAATTTTGTTTTGTTTGGGAAATCGATCGAATGCGAGCTTGACGGCTTCTCTGCTAACTGCTCTAATTAAAATTTCGGCAGCGGAGGCTGCTTCGCCCAACATTGTTTGCAAGCTAGCTAGAGCGTGGCTATAGGTGTCGCTACAGAGGAGTTCAGTTTCTATTTGACCTAGGACAGAACGAAAACTTTCTTGAGAAATTTCAATAGTTGGGTGATCTGTCACCCCAAAATAAGCCTCGGGTTTCAGTGCCATGATATTCATGTTGTCTTAGTAGAAGGTATCTGAGTACGTTCTTCGACAGGTTGGCAGTGATTCCGGATGTCGGTTGGGGGAGAGTGGGAGAGTGAGGGAGAGTGAGAGAAAGAGAGAGTGGGAGAGTGGGAGAGGCGCAATTCCCACTTACCAATTTTCTATTGCTTGTGGATGCGATCGAGCAAAAAAAGAGCCCCGAAAATCCCGACAAAATGGGCAACAGTGGCGTGAGTATTGGCGAGTACCACAAATATATCTAGCGGCTGAATAAATCTGCCCAAATCAACTGCGGCACCGAACAAGGCTTGCGGCTGAGCTAGAGATTTGGCTAAAAGCGTGCCGCTGATGGCTTCTGCGCCGATCAGCGTCAGCACCATACCCGATAAGTTGCTCCAAAGTGCCAGCCGCACTTCTTTGATGGTGTCTGCTTTTTTGGGGCGGACAGCGTTAGCGGGCGATCGCAGTTGTCTCGACAAGCGGGTGAAGCGGAAAGAGCGATATACGCTGTAAGCGAGTACGGCCAGCCCGCAAATGGCAAAAAATACGCCGCCGCCGGTGCCGGCACTGGTTGAACCAGCAGCGGCGCTAGCCCTGGGGATGGCGAAGGGGATGGCAAAGAGCAAAATGATCGCCGCTACCACCCCCAGCACTACCTGTACCCAGAAGCAAACCCAGCCTGTTGTACGAAGCGCAAAGGCAACTCGCTGTACGGCGACAGGAAGCTTATCGTTATCTAACTGATTAGTCATATTTTGAGCGGGTATAATTAATTGGCATTAGTTGGCAGCAGTTTTTTCTCTTCGGGGACGGTTGACGGCGGTTAACCCTCTTTATAATAGAAGTAGCAATGTTTAAGATTTGTAACTAACATTGGATTTCACATTTGAATAGCGTCGATCGCCAGGTACCCACAGCAATGACACAACTACAACCCACCGTCACTCCCAAACTGGAACAGCCAAAGTTTGGCTTCAACAGCTACGCGGAACGCCTTAACGGTCGAGCCGCGATGATCGGTTTTTCTCTAACTTTAATTATCGAGTATGTCACAGGCCAGGGCTTGCTGTCCTGGTTAGGTCTCAACTAATTTTAGCAATGGCGCGGTCAGCCTTACACTTTGTCTTGACTCGAACGGCAGCGGGTGTGACTTCTGCTGACCGCGACAAATTCGGGAATTGATTAAAATATTAATTACAAACAAGCCGAGCGACTTCTCTGTCGAGAGAGATCTGTTCCCGAATGCAATAGCTGGCTTTTGGAGGTGTCTATGGGGTGGAATTTTGATTTGACTAGCTTGGCAATTTTGCCTCGCTCCCGTACAATTCCCCACAGGCGAGAAGATTAATTTAGGTGAAGCTAGTCTTTGAGCTAGAAATCCCGATCGTTCCGTCAACTCTAAGTTTTAGAGCTTGTAAATAAATATAGAACAGAGTAAAACCAAATGAATGCTTCGTGGACGCGACTTTTGAGGTCAGCTTACCGTAGAGAACCAATTACCAGCTTTGTTGTGACAGTGGGCGTTGTCGATGCAGCCATCGGCAGCATGGGTGCGAGTGGCTCTTTATTGGCTTTTGGGCTTGGCACCGCTGGGGTAGCGATGGCTCTCCGCTGGTGGCAATTTTACCGCTCTGCAGCCGAACAACCCGCACCTGCTCCTGAATACTATCTTCCTCCTCAGTCTTCTAGACCTCAGTTGCCCGTGCTTAACGTGTCTAAAAAAAATCCTCCTTATTAAGATTACCGGGCAATGGTGACTGGGCGAGGTGCCGATCGACTCCCTGGATCTGAGGCACTAAAAGATAGGGCAAGAAAGTCTTTCGATCTTGGATGCTTGGTTTATGAATATTTCTGTTGCCGAGAAACTGTACAAAATTGGCTCTGTAGCTGCCTGTAGTGGTTTGTCGGTGAAAACTGTTCGTTACTATGAGGAGATGGGCTTGCTGTCTCCTGCGGTAAAGCGATCGCCCGCTGGTTATCGCTTGTTTGGCGAAACGGTATTTAACAGGTTGGCGTTTATTAAACGATCTCAGACTCTGGGTTTGAGCCTTCAGGAGATTAAGGATATTTTACAAGTTCGCGATCGGGGAGAGTTGCCTTGCTCTGAAGCGAAGCAGCATCTCACGGCTAAGGTAGAGGAAATTTCCGTGCAAATTGCAGCCTTAGAAACTTTGAAGAGGGAGTTGCAAGGCATTCTCAACTGCTGGCAAGAGCAACCATCGCAGGCGAGCATTACTCGCACGATTTGTCCGAACATTCAGCGGGATTGAGCGGCGGAAAGATACAAAAAAAGGGAAGGAATTATCGGTTTCCTTCCCTTGATGGTTTTGTTGGTGGTTTTGTTCGTGGTTTTGTCGATCGTGTTGAGCTTTTAACTGTTTTCGCAGAGTTTGCTGTTGCTTTTTGAGTTGCCGAGCCCTGGCTGAGCCGCCTTTACCTTTGGAGTTTCTACCCTCGCTGCGGGGAGACTCCCAACTTTTTAGTCTCATGTTTTTCATTCTATGCACTACTTCTATACTACACCGCTAGATTTTCACTGTCAAGTATTTTTTAGAGCGATATTTCCTAGTGTCAACTTTTGACTGATGGGGATTTGCTACAGACATAGCGATGCTGCGCCCATTGCCTGCGGCTGGTTACACCTACGCGCTTTTTGACAATTTGGGATGTAAGGGCGATCGCCTTTACGTCATTATTCCGCACTGTTTGCTACAATTATTTAAGTCAGCTTTAAGGACTGCCATGACTCAAGCTAACTCAATAACAAATGAATATCAAATAACTGTAAGTTCTCCGGTATGGCAAAGAGTTGAGCAAATTGCCGGAGAATTTAACTTGTCCGTTTATGAACTATTGGAACAGATAGGCGAAGGCAAACTGAAAGTTGTTGCGGTTCCAACTAATGCAGAGAAACTGAGCTATCGAGATATTGCAAATGCTTTCCTTTGGTTAGCCGGGCAAACTAATGTAGCAATCAACGTCTACAAGCTACAAAAACTCATGTATTACGCTCAAGCTTGGTATTTAGGAGTTTACGGCAAGCCACTATTTGATGCAGATTTTCAAGCAGGGATTCACGGGCCGGTTATTCCTGATTTATTAGAGAAGTATCAATTCCAATTTAGTTGGGAACCAATTACAGAGAACATCGAACCACCAAAACTTCCCCAAAAAGTTGGGCAATTTCTCGAAGAAGTTGCGGAGGCATATTTTGAGTATGATGATGAAACTTTGGAACGAATGATTTGCAGTGAAAGGCCTTGGTTAGAAGCTAGAGGGGATATACCCAGAGACGCATCTTGTCATGGGATTATTTCTCACGAATCGATGAAAAAATATCATTCGGGTCGTATCTTCTCTAAATAAGGCAAATGAGGCGCGATCGCGCTTTTTGACAAGTTGGGACGTAAGGGCGATCGCACTTTTTCAGATTCAAGTATTCGGATTAACTGTTGCATTGGTGATGTACTGGATAATCCCGTCAAAATCCTTACGGATTTCTGCCAGTTGTTTTACCCAAGTATTAGAAGCAGAAATCGCTTCCTCTCCCTCCTGACGAGCGGCTACAATTTTCTTCTCAATCTCTCCGTAAACCTGTTGCTCAAATTCAAATAGCTGTATTTCAATTTGATTTTCCAAGTCTTTTGCTATTGATTGAAACTGACTGGTAATATCACGACGGACATCAGACATTTGCCTTTCTCGCTCATGTTCCTGTTGCATTTGTAAAATATCTACTCCTACCGAAACAATTGCTAGAGCAGGCCCAAGGAATTTAGCAGCATTGCCGATGTTTTTTGCAATACCAACTGCTTGCCACGGTTTAAATTTAAAGCCGACAAATTTTCCCACAGCCACAACACCTTGATGTAGACCGCTTCCTGCTACATCTATAGAACGTAGAAATCCTTGTTCAGCAGCGGTTTTTGCAAAACTCCTCGATGCCAAAGTGGTCAGCTTCACCCCGGCCGTCTCACCGATGCTTTTAAACCAGTTAACTTGGCTTTTTAGTCGCTCCACATCCATACCAGCCCCTAGATTTTGGGCTGATATATTTTGATTTTTATCTAGGCAAGCAACAAAACTCTTGACTAGATTACCTTCTAGCACTTCTTCAACCTCCTGCCGGATATCCTCAACTGCTACATTCACAGCTTCTTGCAGTTTTCTTTCTGCTTTTTCATAGTGTTTCTGCACATTCTCTTCAGCTTGTTTATTAAGGCTTTCAAAATTCCCATCGCTACCTACTGCTGCGGCAAGAGTGTTGCCTTCGCTAGCAACTCCTGAAGCCATCTCTAGGGCTATATTTTTAACCTTGGTTCGCAGGCGATCTCGCTCCTTCCGCACTGTACGAGATAACCGTGTTAGCACTTCAAAAAAAGTAGAATCTTCGCTAGAGTTGCGAGTAAAGCTCAACTGAGCATCATCAACACAGCTAAGGGCAATTCGGACTGGTGTATCAAAACTAGCAAGGGAGCCACGACGCTCTATAAACTGATTGAGCGCATCAATAAAAGTTGGAAATCGGCTGATTTCCGTCAGAAAATCATCGTTAGCATCAATGCCTTCACAATAATCTTTGGCATCGATAAAGCAAATCGGAAATTCATCGAGACTGTAAGGCTTCAGTGCATCGGCAAGACTTTGGCGGTAGTTAGCAATCTTTTGCTCTTCTTCTCCTGCTTCATCAGACATTTTATTGAGAACCAGCATCATTTTCCAGCGATAGCCTTTTTCATAGGCTAACTTCTTGAAATTCTCTGCTGTCAGTGAGTCAAAGAGCATATAGGTGAGGCAGAAAACCAGCAAGTCTGATTTGTTGATCGCTTCATAAGTAGTTTCATCGTGATCTTGGCGGTCTGTAAAAAGTCCAGGCGTATCAATTAGCTTGATGCCGTTCCAATCATAATTGGTAGTTTTATCAGTAGCAATATCAGCATCAATGCGGATATCGCGCCGTCCTGTCAGGCCCGAAATGATGGTTGATTTACCTGCACTGTACTGCCCCACAAAAGCTACTCCGAGAATCCCCTGATCTCGATACTCTTTTAATTCATCGCGCACTTTTTTTCGGATAGCTGTTAGTTCGGGTGTGTTTCCCTGAGCCAGTAACTTGTCAAAATTTACTAGCGTTTTCGTGAAATATCCAGCAACATCAGCAGCTTTAAATTTGGGGTGGTTCTGAGTCATGGTAGTTGAGTTTTTTTTGGGAAGATTCGAGATTGCTAAATGAAATATCCTCTTGAAGGATGTGTTTAATATCCTCTAGGGATTTTTTTAGTCGTTGAACTTTAGATTTTGTGACAATCTTCATGCTACGTCCGAAATCTCTTTCGACTCTAGCAATGGTGTGGTTGATGCACTTATCTGTTAGAGTTTCCTGTTGTTCAGTAGACCAGTCAATGATTCGCTTTGCATAAGCACGATTTAGATAATTTGCTGTCCCTGATAACTTCTTTTTTGCTTCTTCGAGCTGAGTCGCGATCGCTTCTAGCCCTGTAATCAATTCTTCAAAATAGATGTTGATGTTCGTGGTTACGGAATCAGAATACTTACCAAATTCCCTGTGAGCCTGCTGTAGAGTCTTTTGCCTCTGAGTGTTGAGCTGACTTTTTAATGAAGTTGAGATATTTATAACAGCCTCGCGTCGCTTTTCATCTTTGGATTTAAAAAGTCCTGTCATCATGCTAACAACAGTAGTTCCTATCCCTATAAAAATCCCAACAGGAGCGGCTACGAATAACGCTATAATAGTTCCTGCTATCCCTAGAATGCCTCCACCAATTCGCACAAAATCTCGAAAATTGTTTGAATCCTGCTCAGGAAAGTTGAAATCGCTACTACCAAGCTCAGATATTAGCTGTAATTCATTTCCTATTTCCTCCAGAACTTCCTGAACTTCCTTGTTGAATTTTTTGCTAGTCTCTTCATAAGCTATCTTTAAGCGTTTCTCAAATCGAAGTGCTTTTAACTTTGTTTCCCATCCCAGCTTCATGGCAACTTCGTTACAGTTCCAATGATCTTCTGCAAAAGATGGAACAGCTTCTATAGCCTCTTGAAAAATCATCTCGATTTTTTTCAGTAAAGAGTCTTTAGCATCCTTAGCTGTTTTTCGGATGTCCTTTTGGATTCCCTCGCGCTCATTTTTCAGAGTTTCTGTCAATTTTTCATAGACTAAAGCTTGTTTATTTACCCACTTATAAGGCTTATCGATTTCGCCTACGGTAGAACCGAGCAAAGTTTGAGAGCGACGAATTACCCCATGATCAACGAGAGATAGACGGATTGAACCTAGAAACTTCTGCATCCGACTTGCCTGAAAAAGCTCCTGTTTCTTCTTTGCGTGTTCTGGTTCGCGGGAAAGCTGCGCCGCCAACAGCATCACAGGAACAATATCGAAATAGTCATTAGCATAATGCTCACGAGCGTAGCGACGGATACGTTCAATGTGCCCGCCTAGACCACTTTGACCATCCATTTCAAAGAGTTTATCGGGGTTTTTTAAGAAATCCTCCAACCGATGAGAGTGCCGTAGGTTCTTCTTGACATTCAGTAGAATAATTAATGGCTTGGCTTTTTCCTTTAATAGCCGCAAGAAAGCAAACTCACTCTCTTGGATACTCTCATTTGTCACCACATAACAAATCACATCTGACTCGTCGATAATACTTTTAGCAATTTGTTCATCACTTTGGCCACCCGGAGCACCAATCCCAGGAGTATCAATGATGCGAATATTCTTCCACTCGTACACCCGATTAAACCTAGTTGTGCGCTGCTTACCTACACCTATCGCATCCCATCCATCATCTGTAACTATGGCGTGAAGAGTGCTTTTGCCAGCCTTAGTCTTGCCCATAAATGTGATGCTGAAATGATTGAGAGCGCGTTCCTTGGCCCGAAGCGACTCGCGCACAATTTCCATTTCTTTGATAATTTCGGCACTTAGAGCATTTCTAGTATCCTCAAGTTGCTTGGCGACTTCTTTAGCAGTGGTAGCTTGACCTTTACCGCTTGTTTTATGTTTGATGTCTTCGATAGCCACTTGAATATTTGTTTCCAAGTTGGAAAGGGCTGATAGAGCTGTTAGAAGTGCCGATTTTGCAAATTTATAATCCTCATCAGCGATGACTGAACACTGACGAATCGCCTCATCATATTCTGGTCCAGTTAACAGGATTTCCCGTCGTATTTGCTCAACTTTTTGCTCACTCCCAGTGAGCTTTGCTACATTATCCACCAATGCGCGTGAAAGGAGAGAATCAGCCCCTGCAAGGAAACGCGCACCGATAGAGGGTTTCTGTTGTTGGTTGTGTTCGCCTATGAATCGGGTATCAGCGAAGGCTCCTGCTTCTACAAGCTGCCGCTGTACTTCTCCCGTTGGCCAGTTCCAAATCAGTGCTACTTGTTCCGCCATCTGGCGTTCTAATGCTGAACAGAAACCGTCAACATAGGCGATCGCCAACATTTGCGACATGGCCTCACTTTGCTGACCGGGCGACACTTTCGCAGCTAAATCATCTAGAGAAAGCTGGTTTTCCTCTTGAGCCAGAATTTTTTCCATCTCAGCGAGAGTCCGTTGAGAAGCGCTGATCTGCGTTGCTAGTTCGCGTAGTGCTTTCGACTCTTCACTGTGAATCTGCTGATCCGCACAGACCATGTGTGTGACTAATAGGAATGGGTAGTCTAAGTGTTCGGTGGTTCTTGAAGTTATGTCAGCCATCTTAACTTATTCAATATAAGGTCATATTTAGTAGGTTTTTACATCCCAGCTCGACCATAAAAAGTCACATTTAGCTGGTTGCTACCGAAAAAGTCATAGATTCAATACTTATTCGGCGGTAGCGTTTCCGAATTCCTCTCCTATGATACCCTGTTCTTAGGTGACTGAGAATCTCTGCTGCACCAGCAGTGCGATCGCCTAACCGCATCCGAACAACAAGTTATCTCTTGGCAAGCACGATCGAACCAGCAGACATCTCAAAAATACCAGAAAACCTGCAAATATCACGAGCAGAACTATTAAATGTCATGCAATCTTTAGGACGACCGTCATTAGTTGAAACTGTACAACAAAATGGGCGATCGCACTTTACCATCGCGCCAGTAATCAGAGAGTATATAACAAACAAAAAATGAAAATCGCCACCTGGAACGTCAACTCAATCCGCACCCGCATAGAACACGTTACTAGCTGGTTGCAAACAAACTCCCCAGACGTTCTCTGCCTCCAAGAAACCAAAGTTACAGACAAAGACTTCCCCCTAGAACCCTTCACCAACCTCGGCTACAACTGCTACATTTCCGGTCAAAAATCCTACAACGGCGTCGCCATTTTTAGCCGATCGCCCATGTCGGAAATCAGCAGCGGATTTGCCCCCCTTCTCGGCGACGAAACCGCAGGTATTTTTGACGAACAAAAACGCCTAATAGCCGGGGTTATAGACGATATTTGCATTATTTGCGTATACGTTCCCAACGGTTCCGAAGTTGGCAGCGAGAAATATGAGTACAAACTAAAGTGGCTCAAACTCCTCCAAGAATACCTCAAAATAGCACTAGATAAATCCCCTAACTTGTGCATTTGCGGCGACTTCAACATCGTCCCGGACGATCGAGATATCCACAATCCCAAAGCCAATGCAAACTCCGTCGGCCTATCAGTAGCCGAACGCCTCGCACTCACAGAAATCATAGAATTAGGATTAAATGACCCCTTTCGCAAATTCACATCAGAAGGAGGTCATTATAGCTGGTGGGACTACCGCGCCGCCGCATTTCCCCGCAACAACGGCTGGAGAATCGACCACCATTATCTCAGCTCTCCCCTGTACGAACAAGCAAAAAACTGTACAATAGATGTTGCTCCCAGAAAATTAATCAAACCCAGCGACCACGCCCCCGTAATTGTCGAAATTTGATTTATAAGTTATAAGGTTAATAGAAACTGAAATATTGCACCATTCTCAATAAGCCTTTTATGGGCGGGCAGGATGCCCACCCCACAAGAAAATTCACTCTTTGTGGAACAGGCATCTTGCCTGTTCTTGAGAAATGTGCAAGATGTAAGTAACAACCAACAACTAAAAATCATGTTCTTAGTAACCGGAGCAACAGGCGCACTAGGCCGCCGAATTGTACGAGAAATCAGACAGCAAGAGAAGCCTGTCCGCGCATTCGTTCGCCTCGCATCTCGCTACTCAGAACTAGAAAACCGAGGTGCCGAGATTTTTATTGGCGACTTAAAACAAGACAAAGATATTAAAAAAGCCTGCCAAGGAGTGCAGTACATCATCAGCAGCCACGGCACCGGCGGCGACGTTCAAGCAGTACACTACCGCGCTAACATAGAATTGATCGACTGTGCCAAAGAAGCCGGAGTGCTGCACTTTGTCTTTGTTTCGGTACTGGGAGTTGATCGGGGATACGAAGATTCCGCAGTATTCAAAGCCAAGCGAGAAGTTGAAAAATACCTGCAAAACAGCGGATTGAATTATACAATCTTGCGGCCTGCAGGTTTTGCTTCCAGCTTGTTACCCCTAGCAGAAAGATTTCGAGAAACCGGACTTTACCTGCTGATTGGAGACGGCAAAAACCGCACATCTATTGTCAGTACCGACGACTTAGCAAAGATTGCCGCAGACTCGTCAACAGTCGAAGGCGCCCGAAACCAAATTCTGCGAGTCGGTGGCCCGGATGTGCTGACAAGAGACGACATTCCCCGCATTTTTGCACGCTTATTCAATCGCGAACCGATGGTAATAAACCCGCCACTGGTTGTGTTTGACGGTTTGAGAAATGCCTTGGGTTTATTGAATCCTCAAGCTCAAAAAGACTTAGGAACTTTGCGCGTATTGCTGGGTAACGAGTATTTCTGCACTCCCGAAGAAGTGCAAAACTTGGAATCTATTTACGGCATGAGAATGGAATCCTTAGAAAGCTTTCTGCGGCGCAATTTGAGCGTTTAAAATGCTAGTTATTTTCGTTACCAGGCATAGCCTGGTAATGAAGATCCGGAGGCTCTGCCTCCAAACTCTTGTCTCATTTTAATCGAGGCAGAGCCTTCCTATATGCGTCCCCAAGCTCGGGCTGCGAACGAGCAAACGTAGCGCCCAATCGCAACTGAAAACCATTTAAGCAGTAATAGGTAGTGGTTCAGCACCAATATAGCTCGTAACTGCGATCGGCGGAGAAGTCGGCTTAGCAATCAAATAACCTTGAACCAAAGTTGCTCCCCGTTCTCGTACCCACTCAAACTCCTCCAAAGTTTCCACACCTTCAGCAACAGTTTTAATTTCTAATTGAGCGGCAATTTCTAACATCTTTTCCGTAATGAGTGCCTTATAATAATCTTGATGGACGTTGCGAATCAATTGCATATCCAACTTAATAAAATCTGGACGCAGTTGGTGCATTAAATTTAAATTAGAAGAACCGCTGCCAAAATCGTCCAGGGCAATTAAAAATCCAGCCTCTCGGTAAAACCTCAGAATATTAATCAAGTGATCGATATCAGGAGGGTGCTGAGATTCCGCTACTTCAAAAACAATATTGCTGTGAGGAATTCCCGCTTCATCAATAGCCTGTACTGTTCTTCGCAGGCACGTAGCGGGATCGTAAACTGAAGTCGGAGAAAAATTAATAAAAAGTAGTTCTTTGATATTGTAAACATGGGCTTCGCGGATAGCGCGAGTCCGGGCTAAAACATCTAGTTGAAAAATTAGGCCTGCTGATTCTGCTTGGGAAAAAATCCGACCAGGATAAATTAAGTTTCCTTGCTCGTCAATTCCTCGGAGCAGCGCTTCGTGGGCAAAAATTTTAGAAGTATCTGAGGTATAAACAATGGGCTGAAAATGTGTAGTAATGCGTTCTTCGGACAATAAATCTAACAGCCAATCAGAGTTACTCAAATTAATAAAAGAGTCTAAAGAAGTGCTGCGATAAAAATCGCTAAGTTTCGGCTGTTCAACTTCGCGCATCCACAAAACTTTTGTCTCTTTCAACTCTTGATTTGTCAGCGCCGATGATGCTAGGGCGTTAAACTTTTCTGTGGCTATTCCCTCAAGCATAATGTACAAACACTTGCTCTCTTCTAACAGCCGGAATTCAATTTCTGCCTTGGTTAGTGCAGAAATAACCTTGGTCAGCGTGTGCGATACTGGAAACCACAGGTATAGACCTCCCTTGCCCTCTATTTTTTCGGGTACTGTTTCGCAGCGAGAGCATGAGCCGAAGGCTTTGCCACTTATTTGCATTGGAATATCCTCCGGTTTTTGGGTTAATTTTAGACATGCTAACAATTAGGTTTTATTATAAGCTCATTCACCTATTAATACATCTATCTGAAGATGTAAATTTTAATAAAATTGTATGTAAGAATTATTGCAGTATTTATACTTGCCTCCGGTTTTAAACTTTGGTCAAAGTTCTCAGTTTTGAGCAAGTACGTGTGATTAAACACCGTCCCAAATCATCACAGAGGGAGAAGGCAAAGACTTGTTGGCTACTCTTTACTGCTGTTGTGATTCTTTACGCCTTATTCTCTCATTCCCTTTGCCAAAACAGTCGCTAAAGTTAATTTTTTAGCAAAGGCAAATTAACACGCCCGTGAAGCGCAGCTATCCCGTAGGGAATCGCCCCCTCGACTAATTTATGCGTACCACAAATATACACACCCGGACGATCGCCCAAAACAAACTCACTTCCTGGGGAATATCCAATTTAATTTTATAATCGGGATGACAGGATTTGAACCTGCGACCCCCTCGTCCCGAACGAGGTGCGCTACCAAGCTGCGCTACATCCCGAATTTAGTCACTATATTTTTAGCCTATCACACTCAAGTCAAAATTGAGCAAGCTCGTATATAATTATTTGTAAAATACTACTCAGGCGGAGACAGACGTGACAGTTAAGCCCCAGTGGTTGCGAGTTAAAGCCCCCCAGTGGGAGCGCGTCGGCAACGTCAAAGAAATTTTGCGGGATTTATCCCTGAATACGGTTTGCGAGGAGGCTTCGTGTCCGAACATCGGCGAATGCTTCAACGCAGGTACTGCGACATTTTTAATTATGGGTCCGGCTTGTACCCGCGCCTGTCCTTACTGCGACATCGATTTTGAGAAAAAGCCCCAACCTTTAGATCCCACGGAACCCCAAAGATTGGCGCAAGCTGTGCAGCGGCTCAAACTCAATCACGTCGTCATTACCTCTGTCAACCGGGACGATTTGCCGGATGGAGGCGCGTCTCAGTTTGTCGAGTGCATTCAAGCAGTGCGATCGGCGATGCCCGATACAACTATAGAAGTTTTGATTCCCGACTTGTGCGGGAACTGGCAAGCTTTAGAAATCATTCTCGCAGCCCGCCCAGAGGTACTCAACCACAATACTGAAACCGTAAAGCGACTTTACCGCAAGGTTCGGCCGCAAGGAAAGTACGATCGCACCTTGGAACTATTGCAGCGAAGCCGCGAACTCGCACCTGGGGTTTACACCAAATCCGGCATCATGGTGGGACTGGGAGAAACAGACACCGAAATTCGGGAGGCGATGCAGGACTTACGGGCTGTCGGCTGCGATATTTTAACAGTTGGACAGTACCTGCAACCGACTCAAAAGCACTTGAACGTAGAAAACTTTGTGCCTCCGGAACAGTTTGATGCTTGGAGAAAGTTTGGCGAATCTTTGGGATTCTTGCAAGTTGTCGCTTCTCCCTTAACTCGCAGTTCCTATCACGCCGAACAGGTAAGGGAACTGATGAAACTTTACCCACGCTAGCAATTTTAATTTGAGTTGACTCGCGCCCGATCGCAACATTCTCACTAAAACCAGATCCACCGGGTAACAGCGAGGAAAAACTTGCGCTTGATATGCAAGCCCTGGGCAAAAAACCCGGTTTCAGATGCTGGTGTTCGGGCGTGATGTTAAGCGGGAAGCAGCAGCCAACAGCAAAACAATTATCGGTCGATCGTCGCCTCAAAGTCGCGACTTACCCAAAAGAGATGCAGAAACCGGGTTTCTTCCTCAAACTTCTAGGTTTTAATCCAGAAATTTGAGGAATAAACCCGGTTTTGCGTCAGCCAATAACTCGGTACTGCGGACTATAGCAACTCTCAAGCCCATATGCTGTAATGGATTAAACGTCTGCGTTCACTAAGGTATTTTTAATCTAGAGCGCCGAGTTATATAAAGTTTTATTAAAAAAATGGCTAATTTTCCGAAGTGATCGGGAACCAGGTTATCGGTGATGAAGATTAACTTAACTTCTGACTAACGTCACTTGTTTCTAGCCAGTCACTATCTATACTAGCTACATAAACAAAGAAGTACAACACACTTTTCGGGCCTTCAACCTGTTACATCAGAAAGTTCTTAGCGTTTTCCAGAATCTTGGTAAAACAAGTGGGGCAGCAAAAGTTCGATCGAACAACAGCAGAAAAGTCAGGAAAGTTAGTAAAGAAACACAAAGCGGTGATGCTTCGTCTTAACCAAGCGGGCATCATAATTATAAATAACCGCTAAGCGTAGCATCTTTTCACCGGAGCCACTGAGAAAATCACTATGCCAGCCACCTCTTTTTACGCTGAAGCTGAATTCGACGAACAACTGCGAGTCAATCCCTTGCAAGGTGATGTGTTGGATGAAGATGCTGAAGAAGCTGGAGACGAACTGCTTGACCAAGACCCAGCAGAGACAGAAGATGCAGACCCAGCAGCCAAATTGCAAAAAAATGCCAACCGTCGCACTACAGATTTAGTCCGTCTGTACCTCCAAGAAATAGGTCGGGTTCGTCTCTTGGGTAGAGACGAAGAAGTCTCGGAAGCTCAAAAAGTTCAGCGCTATATCAAATTGCTGGAATTACGCAACACCGTCGCCTCCCAAGAAGAAGGGCTAATTGGGCGCTTCGTGCATTTAATTGAAGTGCGCGATCGGTTAGCCGCACAGTTGGGACATAAACCTTCCCTGGAACGCTGGGCATTAACCGCCGGTGTCAGTGACGTGCCAGAACTCAAGCGAATTATGTCCGAAGGCAAGCGCCAGTGGGCCGAGTTAGCCGAGATGACGGTCGAGACGATCGAAAGAATTCAAGCTGAAGGCGTCGAAGCTAAAGACCACATGATTAAGGCGAACCTGCGCCTGGTGGTTTCGGTGGCGAAAAAATATCAAAATCGCGGTTTAGAATTGCTCGACTTAATACAAGAAGGTACTCTGGGACTGGAGCGAGCTGTAGAAAAGTTTGACCCGACGCGGGGCTATCGGTTTAGCACCTATGCCTACTGGTGGATTCGGCAGGGAATTACGCGGGCTATCGCCACTCAAAGCCGCACAATTCGCCTCCCCGTCCACATCACCGAAAAACTTAACAAAATCAAGAAAGCCCAGCGCAAAATTTCTCAAGAAAAAGGTCGGACAGCTACGATCGAAGACATCGCTGTCGAGTTGGAAATGACGGCGCCCCAAGTCCGAGAAGTTTTACTGCGAGTCCCCCGTTCTGTTTCTTTGGAAACTAAAGTGGGCAACGAAAAAGATACAGAGTTGGGCGACTTGCTTGAAACCGACAGCATCTCCCCAGAAGAAATGCTGATGCGAGAAGCTCTGCACCGCGACTTGCAGCAACTGCTGGCAGATTTGACCAGCCGCGAGCGAGATGTAATTCTGATGCGCTTTGGTTTGGGTGACGGACACCCCTATTCGCTGGCAGAAATCGGTCGCGCCCTCGACTTGTCCCGCGAGCGGGTTCGCCAAATTGAAGCCAAAGCTTTGCAAAAACTCCGCCAACCTAAGCGTCGCAACCGCGTCCGCGACTATCTGGAGTCTCTGACTTAAATTTGGCCGGTCAGTCAGCGCGATTATTAATCAGGGAGCAAGGCATTTGGCACTTGTGCAGAAGGCATGAGGCATTCGGCAGAAGTAACAATATTTACTTCTAACCAACTTCTCTGTCCTCTGCAGCAAGTCATCAAGCTTGTTAAAAGTCAAAAAATATCAAAAACCAAATTTTTTCCTCAATCTTTTTTCAATAAGCTGCGATATTTGCAAAATATCTCGATCGTTGTGTATTATTGTCAATAGGCAGACTTTCTTGAGAGGGTCACTATGGCACTTTACACCGCGTCCTCATTCAAATCCGAACTCAATGACAAAGGCTGGCGGATGACTCCCCAACGGGAAACCATCTTGCACGTGTTTCAGAACCTCCCCAAAGGCAATCACCTGAGTGCGGAGGATTTGTACACTTTGTTAAAAAATCGCGGAGAAAACATTAGCTTGTCCACCATTTACCGAACTTTAAAGTTAATGGCAAGGATGAGCCTCCTCCGCGAACTCGAACTAGCAGAAGGTCACAAACACTATGAAATAAACCAGCCTTACCCGCATCACCACCACCACCTAGTCTGCGTTCAGTGCAACAGAACGATCGAATTTAACAACGATTCGATTTTGAAAATTGGCCTGAAGCAAGCTGAAAAGTCTGGGTTGCACCTGCTAGACTGCCAGCTAACGATTCATACGGTGTGCCACGAAGCTTTGCGGATGGGATGGCCGTCTTTGGTTTCCAGCAATTGGTCTTGTCCGAGGTCGATCGCCCACAACGGCAGCAGCGTCCCGGATTCAATCGAGTGACAGTACACTATTTTCGCATTCCAAGTACCGCTTGTTACAAGTTTTAACAAAAATTGGTAGCCCAAGTGCGATCGCAGTTACGCGGAAACCGGGTTTCTTCAGAAAAATACATCATTTCAGGAATGAGTCGGAAACCAGAAACCCGATTTCTTGGATGTAGCGTCCGCAAGCCTGGGGCTAAAAAGTTTGGCTCAACAAATCGTCGCTGCTGACCCCGTAACTGCGCTGAGCTCGATCGAGGGCGTCTCTCGTCGAAGCATCGAAAACTCCGCCGATGGGGCCTGTGTAAAAACCGAGGTCTTGCAGCCGCCTTTGTAATTGCTGAATGCTCGATCGAGAGTTGAAACTGCTGCTAATTGGAACAGCAGGAACAGCTATCCGGCCAGCTAATCCGTTTTGGAGCGCAGCCAAAGTCGCCGGAGTGGCAATACCCGTCGCCGGTGACAAATTGCGTTCTTGCTGAAACGACAGCACCGCAAACTCGGTCTCGGCTCCAAATACTCCGTTCACCGGGCCGGGGTTTTTGCCCAGACTTCTGAGCGAAGACTGAAGTTGTCGGACAGCAGGCCCAGTATCGCCCCGTCGCAGACCAGTGGCGATTTGCGGCACAGGCGCTGCTGCCTGCCTGTTGCCTTGCCGCAAAGCCGATCGAGTGCTGCGATCGACCCTTCCAGTCCCGAACATCCCCCTATCCCTCTGAAAGCGGATCAAAGCTGCCTGAGTTGGTCGATCGAACCAACCGTGAATCTGGCTCCTGTAATAACCCAATTCTTGCAGCCGCCGCTGCACAAATTCTACTTGTCGGCCTCTGTCGCCCAACTCCAGAAAATCTCCGCCATTACTCTGTTGGTCATCTTCCTCAGTCCATGAGCTAATTTCAGCTTGCCTCATCTGGGCATCGATAGCAGTCAAAGTAGCAGTGTCAGCGCAGCCGTCAGAAACCAGATTGTAATCTTGCTGAAAACGAGTCACAGCGTAGAGAGTGCGTTCCCGAAACTTACCGTCAACGCCACCTTCAAAATAGCCCAAAGCTTTTAATTGCCGCTGGATCAAGTCTACCGTCGCCCCTCTGTCCCCGAACCGCAGCCCCTTGCAACCGCCATTTCCCGAAATATTCCCTGGAAGCGTAACGGGGGGAACTGGCCGGGTGGAACCAAACAGCAAAGCTAAAGTTTGCCTATCGGCAACTCCCGTCACCCGCAGGCGATTAATTCGCTGGAAATATCTAACGGCATTTTGAGTAACTTCGCGAAAACTCCCTGTGGGATGCGCGCTGAAGTAGCCTAGCTGCTTCAACCTGCGCTGGAGAGCCGAAACATCTGCACCTGCGTCTCCAAAACCCAGTTCCCGATAATTGGTATTAATAGTTCTAAAAGGTTGATCGTCATCCCCGGCAAAACTGTTGAGTGCTATCACAGTAGCTCGATCGGGCCTACCAGTCAGCGACAGTTGATAGTCTCGCTGAAAGTTAGTCAGAGCTTGTTGAGTAACCGGGCCGAGTTGACCTGTCGAAGATCTGGGAAAATAGCCGAGTTCCCGCAACCTGTCTTGAACAGAGCGCAAATTTGGATATCCCGGATCTATTTGAGCAAAAGCCGAACCGGCTGCACTCAAAACCGACACCATCAAAGCCAGAGACAGCAAACGGACGTAAGTCTGACTCGATAGGCTTTGCCACTTGGGCTGATCAAAAATTTTCGACTCTGCGGGTGCTTCGCAAACAAGAGCAAGTTCGAGGTAAGCAAGAGATTCCATAATTTTTTAGTGTGAAATTGTGGGTGGGTTGTGTGAGCAAACTTCCAAAAATGATTTTTGGCACGCTTGGCTTGGATTCTATCAACGCTAAGTTCTACTTGGAAAGCGCGAAGCACCCGTGTTTCTAAAAAATTTACCGTCAATAATAATTACAGGTAATAACCAAGATAGCATCGCTGCTTCTAGAGGCGCGAGACTCAGCAAAAAAGTTTGCAGGCACGTCTTAGCCTTTAAGGCCGAAAGAGAATAAGTTCTGGGGTAGTGCTGGCTAATATTTTATCTGGCTGCCGCAGAAATTACCACAAGACTTGCGAGCAGGTTCTCTTCACCTTAATTGGTTGTCGGGTAAAGAGCCTGAAATCGCAGATTTTTTGTTAAGAAACGCGGCTTCTTCATGTGGCGAGTGCGTCTGGGAAAGTACCGCTGATTAACCAAAAAACTAGCCACTAAAAATCCCCACTTTTGCAAGTTGCAAATAGGGCGGGGATTTTTTGATAAGTTGACTTTGTATTAAAAAATCGACGATCGTTTAAATTAAGCCGAACCGATCGCAAATTACAGCTACTCCCGCTGCAAAAATAGTAATTGCGATGGCTACCAGCGGGTTTTGGCCTCTACTAACCGCAAAAGAGGTAACGACCCCAGCTCCCAAAGCCGCAGTAACAGCAGCAGTCGCCAAATCTCGATCGGGACGTTTGTCGTACATATTTTTTATTGTTGGTAGCTGTTAAGCTGAAAACTTACATCTTGTAATCCAAGCTACCACTCTTGCCTCTGCGGCGGTGACAACCGCCTGGGTTTTGCAACTAACCTTAAAATTTTGCTAATTTTCTTAACATACTCTCCTGAATAACATAAGTTGGGATTATGTATTTTCGAGTTTTTCTGTTGAGTTTTAGCTTTTGAAACCTTTTGTCTGCTGGGCTTTTATGTCAAATTCAGGATTTTGCAGGGGCGATCGCACCCGCACTCTCAGCACATCAAACTGCCATCGCAAATATCGTAAATAAATTTAACTTGACTTTTATTTATAAATATGTACCTCGATATTTGGAGCCAGAGACAGGAAAAAACCCAGGGTTGGTAAACAACCTGCACACTACAATTGCTTCGCTGCCCTCACAATCAGAGGAGTATATTTTTTGTCTATTTTGTCTAATTCCTATTCGCCCTCAACTCTTTCAGTATTGCCACCTTTGACCCAACCTTCGCGATTGTCATCCTCAATCCGAATTCGCTGCCACTCTTTGTCGGGCGACTCTTCCAAAACTACGACTTTTTCCCTGTAACCAACACCGCCAATGCGGTTCGAGTCTCGACTACCTGTATCCCGGAGAATTAAGCCGATCGGCTGAGTCACCATCGCGCGGTAAGCTCCCGGTTCCAGCGGTTTGGGAGACGGGGCATCGCTAGATGTAGAAACAGGGCTAGCCTGGGCTGTTGACTTCGACGCAGCGCCTGCAACCTGAACTGCTGTTTTGTCGTTGGGAAAAACAGGTTTTTCGGGCACAGTAGTTAGCTTAGCGGCAAAGTAAAGTGCAGCCGCCACGCTAGCACCTGCCATCAGGACGATCGCGAGCAGAAAACCTACTAAAAATTTGAAAACGCTATATACAGTGTTCATAAAACCGCAAATGAAGGAAGAAGGAAGTTCGGCAACTGATTCTGTAACGGATGTAACGGATAGAAGGCAGAAGGCAGAAGGCAGAAGGCAGAAGGCAGAAGGTTGACTGTTGAGTGTTGACTGCTGAATGTTGAGTAAAATCTGGTAACTGCCAACTGACAACTGGCTACTAACTACTGACTACTGACTTCAAAAGCTTACCCCTGAATCCGGCGGCTCAAACTGCCGTACCTAGAAGCAAGGCGAGCTTTCCCCGCAGCGGCCCAATCTTGGAGAAACTGGATTTGTTCTTGAGCCGTTCTGGCTAAAGGCACCATCTGACTAGCTGATTCTAAAATATCATCTGTGGTAAAGTCTCGATTTTGGCTAAACCCAATGTGCATTGCTTCAATCAAAGTTTGCTCGATTTCGGCCCCTGAAAAATCGGGAGTTTCGTAAGCCAAGCGCTCTAAATCGTAATTTTTGATGCTGTGCGATCGCAACCGCAACAAATGTACCTCAAAAATCGCCCGCCGTTCCTCCTGGCTGGGCAAACCGACAAAAAATATTTCGTCAAACCTGCCTTTTCTCAGCATTTCTGGCGGCAAAGACTGGATGTTGTTGGCTGTTGCTACCACAAACACCGGCGAAGTTTTTTCTGCCAACCAAGTAATAAAAGTCCCGAACACGCGGCTGGTTGTCCCGGAATCCCCTTTACCGTCTAATCCCGCAAAAGCTTTGTCAATCTCGTCAATCCACAGCACGCAGGGGGCCAAAGCTTCGGCTAGCTGAATCATTTGCCTGGTGCGGGATTCCGATTCCCCGACTAATCCGGCAAACAAGCGCCCGACATCCAAGCGCAGCAAAGGCAAATGCCAGTGGTGAGCGATCGCCTTTGCTGTTAAAGATTTTCCGGTTCCTTGAATTCCGACTAACAACAAACCTCTGGGATGCGGCAAACCGTATTGGCGGGCTCGTTCGGTAAAAGCACCGCCGCGCCGCAGCAGCCATTCTTTGAGATTGTCCAAACCACCGATATCGGATATATTTTCGCGGGCTGGGTAAAAATCCAGAATTTGAGTTTGGCGAATTGTTTGGCGCTTTTCTTCTAAAATCAGTTCCGCGTCGTCGGGATGGAGTTCGCCTCTGGTGGCAATCGCCTTTGCCAAAACTCGGCGGATTCGTTCGAGCGACAGCCCTTGACAGGAGCGCACTGTTTCGTCCAGCAAACGCCCTTCAATGGCTTGTCCGGTAGCCCCTAACAGCCTTTCTACCTCAATTTTGATTTCCGCCGCCGCAGGCAGGGGAAACTCCAAAACAGTCATCACTTCGCTGAGGTCTTCCGGGATCGAAATTAGAGGAGATACGATGACAATATTTTTGGGTACTGATTTGAGGAGTCTCGCCAAATTCCGCAGCTTGCGGGAAATCGAGACATCTTCCAAAAACCGCTGAAAGTCGCGCAGAATAAAAATTGCCGGCGCGGAGGCGGGCAATTTTTCGAGAAATTCCAAAGCTTGCAGCGGGTTGCGCTTGCCAAAACCGACATCGTTGGGATTGCCTTGGTAGCCATCAACAAAATCCCAGATGTAGACGGCGCGAGAACCTTGTTTTTTGGCACTTTGGGCGATCGCCGCTTCTACGCGCTCTTCCTCCCGTGTGGGAATGTAAATTAGGGGGTAGCGCGATCGCAGCAGTAGTTCAAACTCGTCGCTAAAAATAGTCATTAGTTATTAGTCAACTGACTAAGGCAATTGCCGTTTAAGTGCTTCCAGAGACGCCCAGCGACTGTCTGAGATTGTTTCTGAGCTTTCTGTATTTGCATCATCAGTTAAAGAAATTCCCGGACATTCTGTATCGCATATCTGTTTGTGCGGCAGTTCCAAGCACATTTGCTCGTATACCCAATCGCCCGGAGAGAAATAGCCACCGGGGGACAAATTTTCCACCAAATCTTCTAAAGCCACTTCTATTTCTGCTGAACTTGAATCAGTTTGATTTGCTGTTTCTTCGAGCCAGATTAGTTCCGATGAGTTGAGTGCCAAACGATGATTGTATTGTTTCAAGCATCTGTGGCAGGTGAGAGTAACAATTGTTTCTGCTTTTGCCTTCACCTCAAGATAATTTCCTTGGTGAGTTACTTGCAGTCGTCCTCGCACCGGAGTAAGAGTTTCTAAATCGGGGATAAATTCTTCAAAATCAATTACCTCTTTTCGCTCACTTTTTGTGAGTAGATGAGGGATATAAATTGTCTCCATAATCTTTTGCCTTCCTACTTCTTGAATTCAAAGGTCAAAAGGAATAGTTAATTTTTAACTTCTTCCTTCTTCCTTCTTCCTTCTTCCTTCTTTAGCGTCAGCGCAGCCGCACTACCAAACGGCGATCGGGTTCTTGCCCTTGACTGTAAGTTTCTATGTCCTCACATTCGCTCAAAAAGCTGTGGACTTGACGGCGTTCTGCCGAAGACAGCGATTTTATTTCAACTTCAACTCCCGTTGAGCGGGCTTGATCTGCTGCGTACTCTGCCATCGATCGCAATTCCTCTTGGCGGCGGATGCGATAGCCATTTAGTTCAACTGTATAAGGAATTGACTCCTCTACTTCCTGACCTATATTCTGAACCGTGTTACAGAGATACTGAATGGCATCTATTACATTACCGTTTGGCCCGACTAAGATTGCAACTTGTTCTGGAGTCAGATTGCTTTCATCTATTGTCATCCAATAGCAATCTTTTTGTTGTTCGCATACCACTTTTGAAGGAATTGCGGACAGTTGTAGCAATTCTTCTAACCATGCCTGTCCGCGCTGCATTTGAGAGTCTTTCATTGTTGTTAAAATCAAGCCTTTTTCTTAGAACGCTTGGGCTCAAAGGGAAGTGCATCTAATCCTTGTTCTTTTTGGGTTTTCGCCTCTGCTTCGTCCACTATTTTTTGCAGGTTTTCCGGCAGCGGTTCTCGCGACAAAATAAACGATTGAACTGTTTGGAAGATGTTAGCAATCAGCATATACATCAACACGCCGGCGGGCAGCGGGAAGAACAAAAACATCCCTGAAAATATGACTGGCGTCAGTTTGTTGACTGTAGCCTGTTGGGGGTTGTCGTTTGGCCCTTGTGCTTGTCCTGAAAGGGTTTGGTTGATGTACAAACTGATGCCGAAGCCCAGGATCATTACCAAAATATCCCAGTGGATTGTACCGTCTGAGTCGATCGCGCCAACGCGGCCTAGAGCCTCAATAAACAGGAATCCTTTGTTACTAGCCAATCCGGGGATTGTGCCTTGAACTGTGGCTTCACCGGGCGCTAAGGCCGTGATGTTTCCCTGTTCATCTACCTTGATCAGATCTTCGCCTTTGATGACTTTCCAGCCTGGTTCAAAGTCGATTTCGCTCTTATTTTCTGCAGCTAAAACTTTGAGAGGTTTGCCCTCTGGGGTTTGAAAATTAATCTTGGTTGTGTCGCCGACTGCGAGTTTGTCGCCGCCTGGAATTACCCCCACAACAGGAGCATGAAAAGTACCTGTGACGTAAATATTTTGTGGCGGTGTAGCAAAAGCTTGCGGTTGAACAGTTTCGATTTGTTCTTTGGGCAAAACTTGAACGTTAACGCTGTAATTTATGTCAGAAAACGGCGAACCCCGGAGCGTTGCAAACAGTGCAAACAGCACTGGCATTTGCAGCACCAAGGGGAAGCATCCTGCTAGAGGATTACCAAATTCTTTGTATACTTTGCTCATTTCCTCCTGCTGTTTGGCAGGATTGTCTTTATAGAGTTTTTGAATTTGATCTACTCGCTCTTTCATCAACGGCTGCGCTACTTTCATGCGCCGCATATTGCGAAGAGAGCCTGCGTTGAGAGGATAAAGAGCAAAGCGAATCACGAGCGTCAGTGCTACGATCGCTAAACCGTAGCTTGGCACGATCCCGTAGAAAAAATCTAGGATCGGGAGCATGAGGTTGTTGGAGAGAAACGAGATACCGAAATCCATTCGCTTTGAGTTAATTTAGGTGCTCTATGTTTGCTGTTGAGAACTATTTTTACCCGCTGAAGGCGAGCCGCCTCAATTTTTAGGGTTTTGTCTCTATCTTAGGACATTGCCCGTCGATCGACCGCCCGGTCTGCGGGTTTGTTTTAATGAGTTTGCCAATAATCGCACTCACTTTACCCTGATTTTAGGGCGAAGCTGTTCGGTTATTTAGCTTGGGCCGCGTTTGCTTTTTGAGCGGCTATGGGCAGTTTTTCGTTAATGTAGTCATACATTGCTCGAAATTTCGGCATAGCTCTGAGTTCCAAGCGGCTGCCATTTTTCATGGTGAGCACCATGTCTCCGTAAGTCCCAAAACCGCGTGGTACTGTGACGATTTTGACTATATCTGAATAGATAACGTCTGTCTGATCGCCCCCCATCCAACCGCTAGTTACCGAGACTCGGCGACTCGTGATCCGGTAGCGCAGCCACAGAGCCCGGACAATTGCTCCTACTGCTAGGGGGATTCCCACCACAGTCAGCCCCAGGAGTAAATTGAGGATCAAGTCTCCCGGCGCGGGGCCGCCTTCATAATATACTTCCTCTCGAATTCCCATCTAGTACCTCGGCTTCTACCAACAACTGCTCTAATTCTTGCAGAATTTCTGCATAATTGCACTCTTGTGCGATCGGACGCACGACAATTACTAAATCCCACCCGAATTTTAATCGGGGCAATAGCTGTCGCAAAGCTGCCCGAATCTGACGCTTAATCCGGTTGCGGACTACAGCGCGTTTGCTGACTTTCAGGCTGATAGAAATGCCTGTGCGAGTCGGCTGCAAGGATTTCTCGGCTGTCGGTTTGCTTAATTCGACGCTTTTGGGTTTACGCAGAGCTCTTAAGCTGAAATGGGCCGAGTTACGGCGCATTCCCTTGCGGTATACGGCGCTGAAGTCTTTTCGGTGCTTAAGTCGGTTTGTATCGGGCAACATGGCGTAGGGCGATCGTGGAGGCCTCTCAACCTTGATGCAGTGCTAGACTGCGAGGCGGTGGCGACCTTTGCTGCGGCGAGCTTTGATTACCAATCGACCGGTTGCGGTACGCATTCTGGCGCGAAAACCGGATGTTCTTTTTCTTTTGCGGCTGGTTCCGTGCAGGGTTTGCTGTGTCATTTTGATTTCTCCCGGCTTGTTACTTTACTTTTGATTAATATTCACAATCTTCTAGTATACCATGGAGCGGTTTAGTTGGCAATAATGTTTTTCTGAGTTGATATGTATTGAGAGTAAGAGGGAAGTTGCGGTATTTTTGTATTATATTAAGTATTATACCGAAACGGCGATACAATTATAAGTTAGACAGACAAAACCATCTTCTACTTAAAGTATTTGTATTCCTATTTGCTTTCGCCTTAGATAGCGTTTTAGTTAAGATTGTGAAAAAAGCTCCATTACCGTAATGACAAAGTTACCTAGACGTACAAACTCTCAGAAAATTGGTGTAAGTGCTGCTGACTTTCTTAATTCAGTTTTAACTAATTTTTGTAATGTTATTCCTGTTCAACAAGAGCGGGATATGGGGATTGATTTCATTTGTGAGCTTATGCAAGGAGAGTACCCAACTGGAAAGTTATTTAACGTTCAATGCAAAGGTACAGAAGAGTCTGAACTCAAAGGCGATTCAATTGGATTTGATATTAAGGTAACGACTCTTAATTATTGGTTAATCCTGCCAAATCCAACATTTTTAGTTGTAGTCGATCTTCAAACTAGCAGTTTCTATTGGTCTTTTCCAAAGGATTTTCTTAGCTCGCTTAATAAAAACTGGCAAGAACAACAAACCGTTTCGATTCCAGTTCCTCTTCAAAATCGTTTTGAGCAAGATGTAGATGCACTGCCCGATCAATTGGTATCAATAGTTAATATGCACGCTTCAGCTACTCCTCGGCAGGGCGATTATCTTGGAACATTGACGCTGGAATTTGACAGGTCATCCTCGCCAGAGAGAATGACTATCAAAGGATTAATGCATTACTACTTAGAAGGTAGTCGAATCGCTAATGCCAAGTGTGCATATGGAAGCCCTGGTTCTACAGTTACAGTTTATGCACAAACATTCGGTGGTGAAGGATATAGTAAGGAAGTTAAAGCTAGAGCTTGGGGTGAGTTAAAAGGAGGAGAAGCTATCCTACTGCAAATGCCATTTGAAAGAAATTATATTCTTAGTCATGAAACCTTTGAAAAAATATGTTATTTACTAAGCCTTGACTTTACTAATTGCGAGCTACACAAAAATCTCATGTCACCACGCGGAGGTTATCCTGGGGGAAGCATTTCAGTAATAGTAGACGGAAGGCCTATCTCAGCAATAGCTTGGTATGAAATACCACCAGGTAAATTAAATCTTTTCAAGGTGGATGGGCAGTGGTATGCCATTAGCCTTATGGCTAGTAAAACAGTTTCTACGGAAACAACAGAAAGGAGGACGGGTAGTTATCTGCATCCAGATCCGAGAAGGGAAATACTTTGGCACTATTTTGATTTGTCGGGGGGTAAATGCTCTTTACCCTTGAAGTCTCAAAACACGCTTTAAGTTTGACTAGCTGGTGAACGAGATTTCGGTTTCGTTTTCACTACCATATCCCTAACTTTCCAAGATGATATTGCAAGGGCGATCGCCCTTAACCCCAAAAAATCCAATCCCCGACTTCTAAATTCATCCGTGTATCCGTGTCAACATCCGTGTCGTGCCTTCCCTTATTTCAGTTCAACATTTACCGTCGAGCATGATGTAGTTGCTCAAAAAAGTTCGATCGAGTTCACCATGATTCGACCAACCACACCCAATGACACGGCCGCGCCGATCGCCCTGGCCGACGCCACCGGCCTGTTCGAGCCGAACCAACTCGAAGAAGTTGACGAAATGCTGGCCGACTACTTCGGCGGCAACAGCGGCAGCGATCACTTCTGGATCACCGACGACGCCAGAGTGTCTCAGCCAAATGCGCCCAATGCGAGTGTCTCTCTCTCGGCGGACTAGGCCTGTTTCTTCCATGCGATCGATCGCGCCTGTCAGCGTCCCGCCTACCTCTTGCAGTTTGTCGCCAATGCTGGAAAGTCGGCAAACCGTCTTCTTGCCACAAGCCCAAAGGGTGCCAGCAGGTTTTTTAGCGATCGACTGCTACGCTAAAAGCGGGAATCCGCCCTCTGCAGGATATGTTAACAATTCTTATTGTTCTTAAACTAGAAAGAGTAAATCTAGTTTGCGATCCGAATTTATGTTGCTTCCAGCCGACCAACGCACCAAGTTAGACGACACCGACGACAATTTGTTCTATTCCGCTCCCCGGTTTGTGACTCACGTAGACGATGGATTCATTCAGCAACTCACCGATTTATATCGGGAACGGCTGAAACCGAATACTCGGATATTTGATATGATGAGCAGTTGGGTTTCTCACTTGCCCGACGAGATGCAATTTGCCCATGTTGAAGGGCACGGCATGAATGAAGACGAGTTGGCAAAGAATCGCAGACTGAATCATTATTTTGTGCAGAATTTGAACGCAAATCCCAAATTGCCGCTGCCGGATGCAGAGTTTGACGCCGTTGTCAACTGCGTTTCGGTACAGTATTTGCAGCACCCAGATGCAATTTTTGCCGAGATTCACCGGATATTGAAGCCGGGTGGCGTAGCAATTATGAGCTTTTCCAACCGGATGTTTTATCAAAAGGCGATCGCGGCTTGGCGGGAAGGTTCCGAGGGCGATCGGGTAGAATTAGTCAAGGGTTACTTTGATTCTGTCAAAGGAGCGAACATACCCGGGTTTAGCAAGCCGGAAGTAATTGTTCGCAAGCCTAACTTGCCGAGTTTTATGCAAATGCTGCGAATACCAAGCGGCGATCCGTTTTATGCGGTAGTTGCTTACCGCCAAAGTTAGGATTTTTTGGCAGTAAGGACTTTAGGACTTTAGGTGGAGATTGAAAGCACTAAAGTCCTTACTACAAACCAATCGAAAGCTACGCTTTTTAGGTTAGGATATATTTAATATTTGTTCCTAAAATAGGGAAAAAAAACTTGGGCAGCGCATCACACTCGATCCAAATATCTGTCAGGGAAAACCCTGTATTTGCCGTCTGTGATATGCAGTAAAACTGATTTTTGACTTCTCAGTTCTGGTATGAATGCTAAAGAAATTATAGATGACTATGACGATTTAGAACATGAGGATATTCTAGCTGCTTGGCTATTTGCCGCGCGGCTGACTCCAGTGAAAAGCATATACCGAGTATTGTATTTCATCAGTAATAATAAAGTAGGGTAACACCTTGATATGAAACCATATCAGCAAATAGCTATCGACGAATGCGGCGAACCTTTAGTCCCTATTCCAGCACAACATTTTGTCTTTGAAACGCCGCACCCTTATCAAAAGTTGGGTGCTCCCTATCACAATAGCAAAGCAGATTCGCCTTACTATTTGCGACAAGGAGTTGTAGATAGTTTAATCGCCGCTCAAACGGAGCTACAGCACAATTGTCAAAATTGGAAAATTCTGATATTTGACGCTTATCGGCCAGTGGAAGTGCAGCAATTTATGGTAAATTATACTTTTAATCAAATTGCCCTAGCTCAAGGCTGCGAATTTCCTGTTCCCGAAGACAAACGCCAAGTGATTATAGAACACGTATATCAATTTTGGGCAGTGCCGAGCCTCGATCGCGCAACGCCTCCCCCTCACAGTACAGGTGCCGCTTTAGATATAACTTTAGTGGATGAAAACAATCTGCAAATTGATATGGGTTCTCCGATTGATGAAATATCAGAACGTTCTTATCCCGATTATTTTTGTAATAGCAAGGAGCCGCAAAAACAGGAATATCACCGTCGCAGGCAAATATTAAAAAATGTGATGATAGCTGCGGGTTTTCAGCAACATCCTAACGAATGGTGGCATTTTTGTCTGGGCGATCAGATGTGGGCTTGGTTGACAAATCAAAACAATAGTGGTAGTCGATTGATTGCCCGATACGGTCGCTATTAAAACGGTACGGAATTAAATCGGAACTGGCGCACTTGCAACATTAAGAAAGGGGTTTTTTGACAAAAAACTCAGCTTTTAACTGCTTCCTGTGCCAATAAACCTGGTTTCTGACACTCTCTGCCTCCCGCACTATAAAAGTATGAGCAAAATAAATCATTTGTGTCAGGATACACTGCAACTATTGCCAGCGGGGTAGCGGTGGTTTAAAATCAACGAGAGCGAACAAGTGCAGGCAATATTTGCCTGCACCGCAAACCCTAAAGCATAACTCAGAGTTCACCCAATGAAAGCACTCATCCTCTCTGGCGGTAAAGGAACACGCTTGCGTCCCCTCACCTATACGGGTGCTAAGCAGTTGGTTCCTGTAGCAAATAAGCCGATACTGTGGTACGGAATTGAAGGAATTGTGGCGGCCGGGATTACGGATATTGGGATTATTATTAGTCCCGAAACCGGGGAAGAGGTGAAGACGAAAACAGGAGATGGATCTCGCTTCGGTGCGAAAATTACTTATATCTTGCAAGCAGAGCCGGCAGGGCTCGCTCACGCGGTAAAAGTTGCCAGACCGTTTTTGGGCGATTCTCCGTTTATTATGTATTTGGGAGATAACTTAATTGAAAATCAGTTAGATCCGTTTTTAGAGATTTTTAACACGCAGAAACTAGACGCTCTGATTATGCTGCGTCCCGTTTCCAATCCCTCGGCTTTCGGTGTGGCAAAAGTTGATGAGAAAGGACGAGTTTTGCAGTTAGTAGAAAAACCCAAAGTTCCGCCGTCAAATTTAGCACTGGTGGGGATTTACTTTTTTGCTCCTACTATCCACGAGGCGATCGATCAAATTCAACCTTCGCCCCGGGGCGAACTCGAAATTACAGACGCTATTCAACAGCTCATCAATCAGGAAAAACACGTAGAAGCCTGCAATTTAGAGGGCTGGTGGCTGGATACGGGGAAAAAAGACGATTTGCTCAGTGCAAACCAAATCATTTTAGATAGCCGTATCGTAGCTTCAACTGAATTAACAGTAGATGCAAAAAGTCAAATTATCGGGCGAGTGCAAATAGGAGAAGGAACGGAAATCATTAATTCTACAGTTCGCGGGCCAGTGGTAATTGGGGAAAATTGCCACATTGAAAATTGCTTTATTGGGCCTTACAGCAGTATTGCCGATCGCGTGACGATGATTGATGCTGATATCGAACACAGTGTAATATTGCAAGGGGCGAAAATAGTTGGCATTCACCAGCGAATTGTTGACAGCGTGATCGGGCAGCGAGCTCAACTCACCAATGCGCCGGCTCGTCCAAAAGCTCTGCGGTTTATGATTGGTGATGACAGTCAAATTGAGTTATAGCAATCCTTGCAGGAGTCGTAAACTTTTTACCCCACTCCAACCCTCCCCGCAGGTTCGGGGAGGGAGTAAGAAATTCACAAATGATTGAGGATTGCTATAGCTTAAATTGAGATATTGCCAATATCGGAAGCAATAATCCTGATTTAGCAAGAAATAAATTGTTTTGTGGGGAATAGGGGTTGGGCATCCTGCCTGCCCTTGAACAGGCTTTCCGGCCTGTTCCACAATTAATTACAATTAATCACACAGCAAAGCTGCCTGTTCACAATTAGTTACAATGATTGCAACAGCAAAGATGCCTGTTCCATAATTAAGTCATAGTAAGTTATCTCAAGGAGAGGAAAGTTTGGAGTACGAAGAAATACCAACTCAACAGATAATACATAAGTTACGGCAAACTTTGGAGCCGCGAATTGGTATAGCTGAGCTGTCGCTGTTGGGAACAGAAAATAGTACGATCGCCCAAAATGAAGATGATGAAGATATCGCCCTTTTAAAGGCAGGTTTCGACATTTATAACATCCCCATTACCTCTTACCAAAGGCGACTCGGTTCCGCAGTCATCGTCGTTAGGAAAATAGTCCGAAAATTGCTCAGACCCGTACTCGAACGACAAGTAATTTACAATTTTGCTAATACGCGGGTCGTGCATACATTAAGCACACAATTGCAAAAATTGCAAGAAAATCAACAAACTCTCTTTGAAAAAATTGAATCGGAATTCAGCAGCGAATATCCCGAAGTTACAGCACAGCTTGAGACTCAACAAAGAGCGATCGCAAATTTTCAGTCTGAAATAGAGCAAATTAAAGCAGTGCAGCAGCAACATACTGCTATTTTAGAGAAGATTACCGCTCAATTGCTCGATCGACAAAAATAAAGCATCAAAGATGACTACACTGCCCATATGTTCGTTAATTATAGTCAACTATAACGGTCTGCGCCACACGAAAGATTGCTTAAAATCTCTACAAAAACTTGCGTATCCCGAATCGCAACTCGATTTAATTGTAATTGATAATTGTTCTCAAGACGATTCCGTTAATTCCCTGTGCGAACTATTTCCCAAAGTTCGGATTTTTGTCAACTCCGCCAACAACTTTGCTAAAGCCCTCAACCTCGGCATCAGCGAAGCAAAAGGCGAATATATCGGGTTTCTAAATAACGATGCTACCCTTGACAGTCGCTGGTTAGAGATTCTTGTAAAACGGCTAGAAACTAATAAAGAAGTAGGTGCGACTAGCGGCAAATTGCTGTTTAAAGACGGGCGAATTAACAGCGCTGGTATTCAGCAATTACCTAACTTTTATTGGCAAGATGTCGGCTTTGCCGAAAAAGATTCGGGACAGTACGATACAGAACGGGAAGTCGAAGGGCTTTGTTGGGCAGCGGTGCTTTTCTGCAGGAAATGTCTCGAAGATGTCGGGCCAATAGATGAAGATTTTGTGATGTATTTTGAGGATGTAGAGTTTGCTAAACGCTGCCACAAACGCGGTTGGAAAATGCTTTATACTCCCGCAGCTATCGCCCATCACGAGTATAGGGGTTCGAGTAAAGGCAGCAAACTTACCGAGTATTTCTGCAACCGCAATCGGTTTTTGTATTTAGCCAAACATGAACCGTTGCAATTAGTCAAAGGAATTCATACTTCTGATTTTTTTACTAACAAGCAGTACGATTTGCTGTTCGAGAGTTTATTTGTAGCGATTAAAAAACTGCTAGATTATCAGAAACCAGAAATCATCGAAACAGTATTGCCACAGTTGTCGGAAAAGTTGGCGGTGATTTACAGTCGGATGAAGATCGATCGCATTTTGTCTCGCTTACAGGTGGTTCGGGGCGATCGCAAAATGTCGATCGCCATTTACGATCACGGACTGCATTTTATTGGTGGCGGTCAAAAATACGTCGCTACCCTCGCCTCGCTGCTACAAAATGAATTTGACATTACTTTTATCGCCAACAAACCAGTAGCTGTTTCCGACTTAGAATCGTGGTACGGACTCAACCTTTCAGGATGCAAAATTAAAATTATGCCCTTGGCGTTTTACGAGAAACGCGGAATGCAGTGCATCGATTCCAGCATCATCGTAGAAGATATGGAAAATCCCTTTGATGAAATTGCCAGAGAAAGCAAAAACTACGATATTTTTATCAATGCGAACCAACTGGAAAAAGTAAAACCACTGTCGCCGATCTCAGTATTTTTCTGCCACTTTCCCAATACCTTCCGCAACCGTCACTTTGCTGTCGATGATTACACTTTCATTATTGTCAACAGTCAATTTACCGTCAAGTGGTTGGAGAAACGCTGGAACCTACAGCCAACTTTTCTGCTTTATCCGCCCGTGGAAATGGCAACAGTTAAAGTGCCGAAAGAAAACATCATTTTAGCTGTGGGACAGTTTGAAGCTGGGGGAACAAAAAAGCAAATTGAACTAATTAAAGCTTTCCGCAGTTTGCTAGCAGATTATCCCGAAGATTTTCAAGGATGGCGACTAATTTTGGTTGGCAGCAGCATTCCGAAAAATCCTTATTTAAAGACTGTTCAGAATTTATTGAAGCAAGATTCAAGGGCGATCGAGCTCAAAGTCAATGTTGACTTTGATGAGGTAAAATCACTTTATGCTAGAGCAAGTATATTTTGGCATGGCTGCGGTTTGGGTGAAGTCAATCCTCAAAGATTTGAGCATTTCGGGATGGCGACTGTAGAAGCAATGCAAAATAGTTGTGCTCCGATTGTTTTCAACGGTGGCGGCCAACCGGAAATTGTCGAACATGGGCGATCGGGCTTTGTGTTCAATACCGTTGAGGAACTGTGCCAGCATTCACATCAACTAATTGTTAATCCTGATTTGCTAGCAGAACTTCAAGCTGGTGCACAGCAACGCAGTCAGAACTTTAGAATTGCACATTTTGAGAAAAAAGTCAATATTTTTTTTGATATTCTTCACCAAGAGTATGCTACAATTCGGCTGCCAAATCCTGCCGATATAGCTCAAATGCTCGATCGAACTTAAAGGCTAATTAAATAGTCCACCAGGGCTGAAAACCCCTAACCAAAAGCTAAAGTCCTCTTGCATAAGACTAATATCAAAGTCGATTTTATTACCGTTTTTTTCAGTCCGCGCAGGCGGACTTTGTATGTGTAGTCTCGACTTCCAGTCGCCGGAACTCTAAAATCATGTCTAATTCACTGTTAATCAATTTGTCCTTTTTAACACCCGAACCAACGGGAATCGGGACTTACGCCGCTAATCTTTTCCCGCAACTGCAACAGCTAAAACCAACATTACTCGCTTCCCAGCAAATTGACAATTATACTTGCTATCAAATCCCCGACACTCTGACACCGAATCGCGGCCCGAAAGGACAAATTAACAGGCTGCTGTGGACTCAGTTTGAATTACCTAAACTTTACCAAAAATTACAGTCTACCCTGATATTTTCCCCAATTCCAGAAGCACCTTTGTATTCCGGCTGCCGCTACATCGTCACAGTTCACGATTTAATTCCTTTGCGATTTCCCCGACGGTTTTCTAGATTAACAGCTTATTTTCGCTACTACATACCGCAGGTTTTGCGACAAGCAGAACACATTATTTGCGATTCTCAAGCAACGGCGGCAGATGTTGCTAACTTTTACCAAATTTCGCCTAAAAAGATGACCGCAATTCCCCTAGCTTGCGATAATATTAATTTTAGATATCTAGACTTGCCCGCCAAAAATTATTTTCTTTATACAGGTAGACACGATCCTTACAAAAACTTAGAAAGATTAATTGCTGCATTTGCTAGTTTGCCCGATCGCGCAAATTACGAATTGTGGCTAGCAGGGCCTCCCAATGCCTACACACCGCAGTTGACAGCACAAGTTGAAGAATTAGGTTTACAATCTTTGGTAAAGTTTCTCGGTTACGTTCCCTATTCTAAATTGCCCGTACTAATGAATCAGGCGATCGCCCTAGTTTTCCCTACACTTTGGGAAGGATTCGGCTTACCAATTTTAGAAGCAATGGCTTGCGGCACACCCGTCATCACATCCAACCTGTCATCGATGCCAGAAGTAGCCGGAGATGCCGCATTATTAGTCAATCCTTACAGCGTCGGAGAAATAGCCGAAGCCATGCAAACACTCGCCACAGATTCAAAAGTGCGATCGAACTTAAAAACTGCTAGTTTAGCCAGATCATCTCAATTTAGTTGGAACAAAACCGGAAAAGCAACCGCCAACATATTACAACAATATCTTTAAATCTCCCCTCTCTTCCTTTCTCCTCTCTGCGTCCTCTGCGCCCTCTGCGGTTAAAAAAACTCCCACCAAAAAACCGCAATCTACATCTTATCCCATGCCCAATTCCCAATCTAACTTACTAATCAACCTCTCTTTCCTAATTTCAAAACCAACTGGCTTAGCCATCTACGCCAAAAACCTATTTCCTCACCTAAAATCCCTCAATCCCACATTACTAACAGCCAAAATTTTTCCCAATAACAACTGCTACCAAATCCCCGAAAACCTAACACCAGAACAAGGAACCAAAGGACACATCAACCGATTGCTGTGGACACAAACCCAACTCCCAAAAATTTACAAACAGCTAAAATCTAACCTGTTATTTTCCCCAATTCCCGAAGCTCCTTTATTTGCAGGTTGCCGCTATATAATTACAGTACATGACTTAATAGCGCTGCGATTTCCCCGTCGCTTCGATCCTCTGACACCTTACCACCGCTACTACATTCCCCAAGTGCTGCGGCAGGCTCAACACGTCATCTGCGACTCTGAATCAACTGCCAAAGATATCGCTAATTTTTGCAAGATTCCTACTAATTTAATTACGCCAATTTTCCCGGGATATGATACCAGTTTTTTCCGTTTTCTAGACTTACCAACAAGCAATTATTTTCTTTATATCGGCCGCCACAATCCTTATAAAAACGTGCAGCGAGTGGTAGCAGCGTTTGCTGCTTTGCATCATAATTCCGAATACGAATTGTGGATAGCCGGTTCGGAAGACAAACGCTATACGCCGCTGCTGAAGGCGCAGGTTCAAGAATTGGGATTGGTCGATCGAGTAAAATTCCTAGATTACCTCCCCGCAGCCGACTTGCCCAAAGTCATCAACCAAGCGATCGCGCTGGTTTTTCCCAGTCTTTGGGAAGGGTTCGGCCTCCCCGTGCTCGAAGCAATGGCCTGCGGCACTCCTGTCATCACCTCTAACCTGTCTTCAATGCCCGAAGTTGCGGGGAGTGCAGCCTTATTAGTCAACCCCTACAGCGTCGAGGAAATTGCCTCTGCTATGCAAGAGCTTGCAGTTGATGCCAAAGTTCGATCGCACTTGCGGGAGCTCGGTTTAGCCAGAGCAAAACAATTTAGCTGGGAAAAAACAGGCTTGGAAACTGCTGCTATTCTCGATCGATATCTTTAACGAAGGAAGTTCGGCAACGGATGTAACGGATGTAACGGATGTAACGGATGTCGAGAAGAAGGAAGAGGGAAGTTCGGCAACGGATTCGGTAACGGATGTAACGGATGGAAGAAGGAAGAGGGAAGAAGGAAGATGGAAGAAGTCAGTAGGTAGATTAATGCCCCATGCCCCATGCCCAATTCCCAATTCCCCCTCCCCCTGACAGCCTGAGTTAGGGACTGTAGACCCCTTTTACTTATTGATACCCAACTGATCGCCGCGCTTGTACTGCTGATAAGCAGCAAAAAACAGCCCCGCCAGAGTAACAAAGATTAGACCCAGAACAATACCTGAAAGTAGCGGTTCTACCATGAGAGCTCCTTAACGTTAAGATTTAACAACCTATTTTTAATATTACCAGCACTTATACAGATGAATTTTCCCAAAAGCAGCCTTCCGTGGGTCTCAGAGCTTGCTCTCCCCGCTGCGAACGATTAAGCTATGTTATGAGAAATAAATTTTCTTGTAGATACTATTTTTAATTGAACTCCTTTGAATAACCAACTTGCCAGGAATGAAATTAAAAACCCGATCGAGCGACTTGCCATATTTGCGCTAGCGGTGTTGCTTGCCATCATGTTGACGATTCTCACAATACGTCAATTTCAAGTCGCCGATCCTTACGTCAAAAGCGTACTATCCCTAACGGGCAACCCGTTTCAGGGTTCCGCCATCTTTCAAATGAACTGTGCGGGGTGTCACATCTCCGTTTCAGACAGTCAAGTCGGGCCCAACTTGCACGGAGTGTCCGAGCGCAAATCCGAATTCGATCTGATCCGGCAAGTCACCAGCGGGCAAACCCCACCAATGCCGCAGTTTCAACCGAGTCCGCAAGAAATGGCCGACTTGCTGAAGTATCTCGAACAAATTTGACCAAAGAAGGGGAACGGAATTGGTTCCCCTTCTTTAGCAGAGCCTCTAAACATGGGTTTAGAGGCTCTGCTTTCGGGTAGTCCCTCTCTGCTGGGACGGCAGGCAAGTGTATGCTCGGTTTTAACTGCCGAGTTTGATCTGCCGACTAAACCAGCAAGCTAAAACTCTGAGCCGATAACTGGCTCGGCTGTACGCCCGTTAGTATAGCCAAAATCTGGTCGCTGTTGGCAAGCCCGATCGCCGTCGAGCCATTAGTTTCGGTCAATGACAGTTGATTGAAGTCCAAGCCTCCCACCAACTCGATCGAATCCACTCCTTCGGTGAAGTTGATAATGGTGTCAATTCCTCCGCTCGCTGACAAGACAAAGCCATTGCTGCCAATGCCGCCGACGAGGGTATCGCTGCCAATGCCGCCAAAGAGCAAGTTATCGCCGGTGTCACCAAAGAGCAAATCATCGCCACTGCCGCCAATTAAGGTATTGTTACCCTCGCCGCCGCAGAGAGTGTCATTGCCTTGATCGCCAATTAGCACGTCGTCGCCAGCGCCTCCCAAAATTACGTCATCGGCTTTGCCCCCGTACAATAAGTCATTGCCTTCGTCGCCAGAAAGAGAGTCGTTGCCACGATTGCCATAAATCGTATCGTTACCGCGATCACCAAAAATCAGGTCAAACCCTTTGCCACCGAAGAGAGTATCGCTATCGATGCCTCCGTAGACAGTATCGTTGGCAATATTGCCATTGATGTAGTCGCCGCCCCCTCGACCAAAGATCAAATCGTTGCCGCCCAACCCTAAGATAGAGTCATTGCCGACACTACCCACGATCGTATCGTCGCCGTTAGGGCCATTGATCACATTACCCGCTGAAGAAGTGCCGGGCTCATTGGGAGTAGCGATCCTGGGGAAATTCTCAGGGCAAACCAAATCTGTCGGTACAGGTGCAGGCGTCGGCGTCGGTACAGGTGCAGGCGTCGGCGTCGGTACAGGTGCAGGCGTCGGCGTCGGTACAGGTGCAGGTGTCGGCGTCGGTGCAGGTGCAGGGGTCGGTGCAGGTGCAGGCGTCGGCGTCGGTACAGGTGGCGGTGGTGGCGGCGTCGGCGTCGGCGGCGGCGTCGGCGTCGGCGTCGGCGCTGGGAAGTTGCCGAAGTTGATGCCGGTGACAATAGCGCCTGAAGTTAGGGCGATGTCGGCGGGTTCGGGTGTGCTTTGGGTGAACCCAGGTTGGTTGACTTCCCTGATGCGGTAGGTTCCCGGCGTTAGGTTCGCGAACAGGTAGTTGCCACTGTTGTCTGTGGTAGTAGTAACAGGATCAGGAGCAGTTCCAGCTACGACATTGGTTAACTGAATTTGGAAATTGGGTAAACCCGCTTCTCCAGCATCCTGAGTGCCATTGTTGTTGGTGTCTTGGAACTTCAGACCTTGGATCGCCCCGGGTTGCGGCAGGAAGTTGCCGAAGTCAATGCCTGTGATGTTATCAGAGGGATTAACCGTAACGGGGGCGGGGTTGGGGGTCGTCTGCGTCCAGCCATTTTGCTGGACTTCCCTTACCTGGTAAGTACCTGCGGGTATATCTCGGAGAGTGTAGTTGCCCGCTGCATCAGTGATGGTAGTCGGTTCGCCCTGCTGAAACAATCCATCCGGAGTGATACTGTCGAGGAATATTTGCCAGTTACCTAGCCCCAATTCTCCGGCATCCTTAACGCCGTTGTTGTTGAGGTCATTGAATTTTTGACCGCTAATAGTGCTCGACTGGAAGTTGCCGAAGTTGATATTAGCGATGTCTTGACCGCTGGTGACAGTGATGTCATCCGGGTCGGGGGTAGTTTGCGTCCAAGTAGGCTGCAAGACTTCCCGCACCTTGTAGGTTCCTGCTGACAAATCAAGGAATTGGTAGTTACCGGCGGCATCGGTGAGGGTGTTCGGTTCCCCGGTGTCGAGAGTGCCGTTATCGTTGGTATCGAGGAAGAATTGCCAGTTGGCAAGCCCTAGTTCCCCGGTATCTTGTACCCGGTTGTTGTTGAGGTCATTGAACTTCAGACCACTAATCGAGTTGGGCTTGAAGTTGCCGAAATTGTTGTTTTGGGAGTCGGTGCCACTGGTGACGGCGATCGTAAACGCGCCAGAAAGAGTAGGCGTGGCTGCATTGACGGGGGGTACAGTTTGCGTCCACCCTGTTTGTGGCACTTCCCGCACTGTATAAGTGCCGGCTGGCAAGTTGGTGAACTGGTACTTACCGACGACATCGGTGACGGTGGCGTTGGTGCCTGTTTCGGCTGGTACTGCGTCTTGCACGCCGTTGTTGTTGGCATCCAAGTAAATTGTCCAGCCTCCTAGGGGTTGTTCTGCTGGCAAATCTTGAGTGCCATTTTTGTTGAGGTCATTAAATTTGATCCCGCCGATTTTGCCTAGTTGGAGGTTGCCGAAGTCTTGAGCCGTAATGGGGGTGCCGCTGACCGGGTTAATTGTATAAAAAGGCGGGCCGGCGGTTTGTGAGAATCCCGTCGGCACGTCCTCTCTCACAAAGTGCCGCCCCGATCCTACGTTGGCAAAGCTATACGTCCCAGCAGCCGCTGGCGCTGTACCCGTAACTTGAGAGGAGATTTCCGCGTCACCGCTATCTAAAGTGCTGTTATCGTTAGTATCTTTAAACAAGCGAACGATAGTGCCGTTGAGGGGGGTGTCGTCAGCAGAGAAGCCGTTGCCTGTGAGGTCGGTGAATTTGGTGCCACTAACGGTGATGTTTTGGAAAATGCCGAAGTTTTGACCGGTGACGGGAGTACCGCTTTGGGCACTAACTAGAATTGGGGTAGCGGGGAAAGAGATGCTGGAGTTGGCTGGAGCAGTGGCTTGTATCAGGTAATTGCCGGGGCCGATATCCGAGAATGTGTAATCTCCGGCTCCCGCAGTCGTTACCGGCGCGCCCACAACCGTATCTGTGCCGACTTCTAGCGTGTTGTTGTTGTTGGTGTCTTTGTATAAAGTGACCGTGACGCCGTTGAATGTGGTGTCGGTGGCAATGTCTAGGACTTTGTTGCCGGCGACATCGGTGTAGGTTTTGCCCGCGATCGATGTTTTCTGGAAATTACCGAAGTCTCGGCCCGTAGCAGCATCAGCAACACCTGTGCTGTAGGGAGTTGCGCCTGTAGCGGGGAGAGTTTGCTCCCAACCTGTGACTGCCACTTCCTTAATCGGGCTGTTAGTCTTGGTGTCGGCGAGGGTGTAAGTACCGCCTATGGCGACGGTAGTTTGTTTTTCAGTGGTGTCCGGCGCATTGTTGTTGTTGTCATCTACATAGATAACAAAGTTTTGCGCTGGAGTTGTGGCAGTTCCATCAGTGCCGTCTTTAACGCCATTACCGTTGCTGTCGTTAAATTTCTGACCCGTGACAGTGGGGCCGTATTCGTAAGCGCCAATGTCAGCAGTACCGTTGACAGTGCGTGCATAGGGCTGACCGAACTGAGTGCCACGTTGGTCTGTAGTCAGAGCCGCACCAGTTATTGCGTTGAGGGCAGTGGCTGCGTTGCCAGTATTGATCGCGGGGCTGCCAAGAAGTAAGGCGTGGGTTGAAACAACACCGCCATTATTTTGCAGGGGGCCAAGTAAAGCCGCACCGCCAATTAAGTTGTTGGCACCTGTTGATACGACGTTACCTGTGATGTCAGGATTAGCACCGCCAGTATTGCCTGAGATGATTGTGTTATTGGCGTTGAAAGTCCCAGCGTAGGAAACACCGCCGCTATTGGTGCTGGCAGTGTTGAGGGTAATGGTCGTATTCGCTAGGTTAGCTGTAGCACCTGTGTTGACAAAAATCGCGCCACCTAAGCCCTGACCGGCAGTACCGTTGCCTCCAGCGGCACCACCTGTCACTGTATTCGCGCTAAAGGTGCTGTTGCTCACATTTAAGATGCTGCCTGTATTGAGGAAAATAGCACCTCCTAGACCCGATCCACCGCCTCCGCCAGTAGTACCGCCGGCACCAGCACCGCCACCACCACTAGCACCACCAGTGCTTCCAGCACCACCGCCACCACCAAAGCCACCAGCACCGCCGACACCAACAGTACCAGCGGTACCAGGAACAGTACCAGTACCACCAGCACCACCAAGGCCACCGGGGCCGCCACCGCCACCGAAACCACCAGCACCACCAGCACCACCGATAGCGCCATTACCACCGTTACCAGTACCAACTCCAGGGCCGCCAGCACCACCAATACCGCCAGCACCACCGCCACCACCGAAGATTCCAGTACCGCCAGTACCACCAACACTACCATTGCCTCCAGCGCCGTTGGTGGCTCCACCAGTACCACCAATGCCACCAGTGCCACCAGCGCCACCAGGGAAGCCTGAGCTACCATTACCAGCGGTGCCACCATTACCACCAGTACCATCGGGAGTACCACCAAGGCCACCAGCCCCGGCCGCACCAGGGGTACCGCCTACGCTACCAGTGCTTAAGTCGCTGTTGCCACCAGCGCCACCGTTTCCGGCTGCACCTGCACCACCTGTTGCTGTATTGCTAGCAAAGGTAACGCTGTCAATTTTGACAGTACCCTTGTTGATAAAAAGTGCGCCACCTAAGCCAGCGCCACCACCACCACCAAGAGTTCCCGGTTTGCCAATTGCTACTCCATTTTGAAGTGTGAGGTTAGATAAGGTGACTGTGGCAGTGGTGTCAACGAAAAATAGTCGGCTATTACCACCGCCGTCGATCGTAATCCCAGTTGTAGTGCTGCCAACAAAGTTAACAGGGTTACTAATTACAGGCAGAACTTGTCCGGGACTGAAGGTGATAGGACCAGTGATGTTGATATCATCAGCATCCGGCAGGACATTAGCAAAAAGGATGGCGTTGTTGAGACTGGTAAAGTCGGTAGCGGTAAAGGTTGCTAACACGCCACTGTAAGCTTCCTTCGCCTCTGCAGAAAATGCCAAAGGTGTTTCTATTTTGCCCGTAGTCACTTCCAGCACCCAGTCTCCACCCAGTGCCGCACTGCCGGTCAAGTTATCGGAAGCGGCAATATTTGCTCCCGTGAGCTGGCTCAGCCTTTCCACGAAAGCCACACCTGCTTCTGTGGCCGCGACGTTGCAACCGTAAAGCAGAATTTCGGGTTTAGCTGTAATTGGAGAGTTAGAGTTTGCCTCAGTTGTTGGCAAAGCAAACCAGGTTTCTAAATAATTGCGGTAGGTTTCAATGTTGCTGAGATTAAGCTCTGTGGCTCCCAGTTGCAAGCTGGCTGCTGCGCCGTGAGACAAAATGTGGACGGCTGCAATGTTTTTCCGCTGTTTAAGTGTTTCGGCGATTTGCTCGATGCCGTCGCGATCGCCTTTCAGAATAACAATTTCTGTATCGGGAGTGACCGTTTCTGTTAAACTTTCGCAATCTTTAACTTGTGAATCTGCAAAAACTATCTGGTGTTTCGGTTCTTTATAGAGTTCCACGTTTAAATTCTCCTGGTACACGCACACATCAAATTCATAGCACAAAGCAACCGCAGCAGCGATCGATCTTTTTCCAGGGCGGATGAGAGTCGATCGCCCCTAATTTCACCTAACCTAACTTTGACCTAAATTTAATATTGACAAAAACCTTTTTTTATGCTCCCCTGCCCTAACTGAGTTAGTTTGATTGTTTAGAAGTTTTAAAGGGGGATATTGTTCCGGCTGTTACAACAATGTTGGAGAAGGCTTGCACGCTGTTTATTTATATGCCAGAGATTGAGAAAATACCAGATTTTATAAAAATTGTCAATCGAATAATGAACCGATGGTGAGCGATATTTGTTAGTCAAGAGTCATCAGTCACAGTTATTAGCTGTAAGCTGCTGTTATTTGGTAGTTGTTAGCTGCTGAATTATCGGTATGTGCGATCAAACAACCCCAATCAAATTGCTTGGTAGGGAGGAATGCAAGTCCTCTGAGTTTTATGAAGGCTTGCATTCCTCACTAGAAGCTTGATAACGGTTATTTTACCGGAATAGATATGCTGGCTCATGACTAACATTCCTGGAGACTATTAGACTCAATAAACAGGCTCGAAGAAAGAAAATTTGTCGTCGCAGTCCAGAATATTAAGTCCTCTTCCACTAGGGTGCGTGCAAGACTCACTAATTACCAAGTTTCTTCATCGGGATTATTGGAATTGCTCCAGATTTCCACATCTAAATCATTGAGATAAAGCAGAGCACTTTCAATCTGTTTACTTGTACCATTAAGCTCCAAATCAAACCAGCCATCATCTAAAGTTTTGACACCTAACAAAGCTGCATTAAAATTCACCGTCAAACCGTATTCAGAAATCAAGTTAGATATCACAGGTTCCTGATGGTACTCTTTAGGAACACGAATGCGAATGCGGGTTTGAGTTGGTCTGCTGTCACCACTATCAGATTTGGGAATATCTGATTCTTGGGTTCTGTGAAAATTGCCGATCGCCTCAAATTCAGATTCGCTACTGTTGTGAGCTAACATTTGGGCCTCCTAATGTTTGTTTGAGTTTACATTTTGCACCAATATCTTGTAGAGTGCGGATCTGCGAAATTTTCGAGATTCCAAGCAGATTGTCGATAGCCACGCACCCTACTAATGACTAACAACTGCGTCTAGCCTACAGCCTAATGACTGATGATTATTCTTCAACCTCCTTAATGCTAGTTTTTCGTTCCAAAATCTCCTTAAGCACAAGGGTAATAACTCCTAAAAAACCTAGAATTACCGCCGCTGAAAATGCAGCTTGTGTCGCATACTGCTTGTAAGCATCCTCTACAAACAAAGGCAAAGTTTGCGTTTTTTTAGCAATATTTCCCGATACCACAGAGACGGCTCCAAATTCTCCCATTGCTCTAGCATTGGTCAAAATTACTCCGTAAAGCAATCCCCAGCGAATACTGGGAAGGGTGACATTCCAGAAAATTTGCCAGTCATTTGCTCCCAAAGTTTTAGCTGCCTCTTCTTGATCTGTACCGACTTCTTCCAAAACGGGAATTACTTCGCGGGCCACAAAAGGCAAGGTAACAAAAGCAGTAGCCAACACCATTCCAGGGAAGGCAAAAATAACCTTAATATTAGCCCCCTCAAGCCACGGTCCGAACCATCCCACCCGACCGTAAAGCAGTACAATCATTAAACCTGCAACTACCGGTGATATGGCAAACGGCACGTCTAAAATGCTGATTAATAGCGTGCGCCCGGGAAATTTATTGCGGCCAATTACCCAGGCTGCACACAAACCGAAGACTGTATTTACAGGCACAACTATCAGAGAAATTATCAGGGTAAGTTGGGCTGCATGCAGAAAATCGGGCGAGGTTAAGTTAGAAATAAATGGCTCAAATCCTTTTCGGAAAGCTTGGTAAAAAACGTTGAGCATGGGGATGAATAAGACGAGAGCAAGATAGCCGCTCGCAATTCCGATTAAAGTTGGTTTTACCCAGGCTTTCTCCTGACTCCGACTAGAACCTGCAGGCGGAAATTTGTAATCAGCGGGTGAATTGATATTAGCCGTCATAGCGTCTTCTCCATGCTTGTAATAGATTAATTGCGAACAGCATTGCTAGGGAAATACCTAACAGGATAGTGCCGATAACTGTTGCTCCTGCATAGTCGTACTGCTCTAATCTTTGAAAAATTAATACTGGAGCGATTAAATCTTTGAAGGGTATGTTAGAAGCTACAATTACAGTAGAGCCATACTCACCAACCGCTCGCGAAAATCCGAGGGCAACTCCGGTTAAAATAGACGGAAATAACGGGGGTAAAACTACTCGCCAGAAAGTTTGAAATTGAGAAGCACCCAAGCACCAAGCTGCTTCTTCGATGTCTTTTTCCATCTCGTTTAAAACTGGCTGTACAGTCCGCACGATAAAGGGCAAGGAAATAAAGATCATGGCTATTCCTACGCCCAAGCGAGTAAATGATATCTTGATTCCCAAGGGTGCAAACAGCCCGCCGATCCAGCCGTTATCGCTGTAAACTGTGGCGAGAGTTAAACCCGCGACGGAGGTGGGCAGTGCAAAAGGTAAATCGACTGCTGCATCGACAACCCGTTTTAAGGGAAAGTCGTAGCGGACTAATACCCAGGCAATTAATGTGCCGAATACTCCGTTAATTAATGCCGCCATTAAGGCCGTAAAGAAGGTGACATCGTAGGCGGAAAGAGCGATCGGACTGGTGGCAATTGCCCAAAATTCGGCGGGGTTTGCTGTGCTGGCTTTCAGCAGCATTGCTGCAACTGGGAGCAATAGCATTAAGCTGAGGTAGCCTAGGGTGATTCCCCAAGGTAATGTGATTTTGCCGATCGCCCTTTTGATATTTTCGATCGGAGACTCAGGGTTGCTGGTTGGAGATGATACAGCCATAAGTGAATAGTTTTGAGTTGTCAAGAATAGTGAATCTTTTAGAGCCCCGACAACTTCCGGGAAGTCGGGGCTCTGGGCATTCTGTTTTTTTACTGTTTAATTGAACCTTGGATTTTGTCAAAAACAGCTCCGTCATCGAAGAATTTCTGCTGAATATCTCCCCAACCTCCTAAGTCTTGAGCTGTAAATAGGGTTTTGATGGGGGCATATTTTTTGACAAATTCTGGTTCTGCGGCTACTGTCGCATCTACTGGGCGGAAGCCTACTTTGGCAAATTCTCGCTGAGCTTCTGGGGTGTAGAGAAATTTGACAAATGCTTCGGCGACTTCGCGAGTACCGTGTTTATCAACGTTTTTATCGACAATGGCAATCGGATTGTCGATCGAAACATTGACTTCGGGAATACTATAAGTCGGTTTTTCGCCTTTCTCACCTGCCAGAAGAATCTCGTTTTCGTAGTTAATTAAGGCGTCGCCTTGCCCTTGTTTGAAAAATACATCAGTGGCTTCGCGGGCATCTTTAGTCAGAATCGGGACGTTTTTGTAGACTTTAGTAGTCAAGTCTAATGCTTTGGTTTCGTCTCCTCCGGTTTTAACAACCGAGCCCCAAAGTGCGAGGAAATTCCAACGGGCAACGCCTGATGTTTTGGGATCGGCAGTAATCACTTTTACTCCGTCTTTGCTTAAATCTTCCCAGGTTGTGATGCCTTTGGGATTGCCTTCGCGGGTAACTATTGCTCCTACCGATTTGCTGACTATGCCTTCGTTGGGAACTTCTTTTTCCCACCCAGGTTGAATTAGTCCGGCTTTTTCGATTTTTGCGGTGTCGAGGGCGAGGGCTAGGTGTACGATGTCTGCTTCTAAACCATCAATTACGGCCCGAGTTTGCGAACCGGAACCGCCGTAGCTTTGGTTGAAGGTGACGGTTTGACCTTTTTCTTTTTGCCACTGTTCTACAAATTTGGGAATTATCGCTTCGTGGGCGGCTTTGGTGACGGCGAAGGATACTAGGGTTAATTCTACGTTGCCTTTGTTGGCTGCTGGGCTAGCACCGCCTGGAGTAGTACCTCCTGGAGTGGCTGCGGGGTTGTTGGTGGTTCCCTGGCCGCAGGATGCAACGGCCAGACTTAATGTTATTCCGACTAAAAATAGGGACACAAATCTTTTCAGGGCAGTAAATGATTGATTTGTGCTGGCTGATGACTGTTGTCGCCAGCGAAGGTGTTGATTTAGGCGTTGCCACGGACTCATTATATTTGTTCCTCTAGAGAAAGTACGGTTATTGGGTCGGAATACCGTAATTATGGTTGTGAAGTACGATTATAGACAAGAGCGAGTCAAAAGGCAACAAAAAAAAAGAATTGGAGGAACTCAGGGTCGATCGCATATTCTGATGTCTTTTCCCTCGGTGCTTTCGATCCAGATTTGGGGTAAAATGTAAAGCGTATAAATACTATTATTGAGTTAAGGTGCTAAGCTGGCGCGGCTGTACGATACGCCTGCACGATACGCCTTACATATACCATCGGCCGATCGCCCAAATCTAATAGCCCTGCCAAGAGTCCCCGCCCCAGCGAGATATGCCTGACTCGCGCGATCGCCCTTAAGTAAGAAAAAGTTTTAACTGGTATGTCCTTACCCCGCCCAGTCTCAGACACCCTAATTGAACTGTTGAAGCCTGTAGCCTCTGAATTGGGAGAAAGATTGGGAGCAAGCGCTGTCAACGAACGGTATGCAGAAATTGAGCCGTCTGGTTCTTCAGCTTTGAACCAGCAAATCAAAAAAGACCCGCGCTGGATTAAAGCCCAAGTGCGATATTTGCAGCGGCAGCAGGCCAGAGAACAAGAATTAATCGCGATCGCCGGCGCAGAAGAAAGGGTAAAGGAAGAACGGGCTAATCGAATTAAGGCACAAGAAGTAAGAGATAAGCGGGCAATTAGCCGACTTTGCCGCGACTTAATGCGGGAGTTTCAATCAGAAGCAATTCGAGTTAAGCTGAGCGAAATTCAAACTATTTGGGACAGGGACAACTGGTTTTCTAATTTGAGCAGGCAGGAAACTGAACAGATTTTGCAGCAGCAACAGCACCGATTGCTGCTGTTAGTTGCTCCCGCAAAAATTAGCGAAGATTGCCCCGATTCGTTTCGCCACAATCTGAATATCGAGCTGCCGGCTAAGTTAAGAGCTTTTTTGAACCAGCACTACCCCCCCCATGGAGAGTTGTGCCCGGTTCAGTTTTACGGAGACTATTTCAAAAAATCGATTTCTGATATTGATGTGGAGCGGTTGCAGACGGTGTTGTCTCCCGTACCGACAGCTATACTGTACAGCGATATCAGCGATTATGAAGTTAATTTTCATGTTGGTTTTTGGGGAGTAATCAATCAGAGCGTTTCTCTGGTGGCGATGCAGCCTTGGAATTGGGAAGAGGTTTATAACCAGTTGGAGGCGGAGGGGAAAGATAAAAAGCTGAGCCTGCGGATTATTCGGCAAATAATTGTGACTATTCACAAGTTATTGGCAGCTTTTTTAGCGGATTTGTATTATTTAAATATCGATTTTACTCACGAACCTGAGTTATTTAAATTAGAGGCGGAATTTGCTCAGGAATGGTTTTCTAAAGATTGGGCTCAACCGTATATTGAAACTCTTAAAGAAATTCAGGAGCAGCAGCGAATAGTCTATAAGGGAGAGATGCGGCGGCTGGCGCTGCGAGAGGCGAAAGCTAGGGCGGAACGGCAGCGTTTGGAGGAGGCTGAACTCAAACGCAGAGAGGAAGCTGAGGCGGCAGCTAAGCGGGTGAAGGAATTAGCTCACAAATTAAAACATCAGAAATGGCGGTGTGTATATACGCTGCCAGGACATTCATCGTTTGTGAATTCTCTGGCGATTAGCCCTGACGGCAAAATTTTGGCTAGCGGTAGTTGGGATAAAACTATTAAGATTTGGAATTTAGAAACAGCGGAATTAATTGGCACTCTGACGGGACATTCCGATCGCGTAAATTCGGTTGCTATTAGCTATGATGGAAAAATGTTGGTCAGTGGCAGTTCGGACGAAACAATTAAGTTCTGGAATTTACACAGCGGCGATTTGCTGTGTACTTTTCCCGGACATTCTATGGAGGTGAATTCGGTGGCGATTAACCCGAAACGCCTGGTAATTGCTAGCTGCGGCGGGGCTGATAATACGATTAAGCTGTGGAATTTGCGGAGTGGTGAGTTGCTGCGGACTTTGAGGGGCCATTCTGACAATGTGAATGCGGTGGTTTTTAGCCCGGACGGTAAAATATTGGCGAGTGGCAGTTCGGATGCGACGAGCAAGGTTTGGGATGTGGAAACTGGCAAGTTGCTGCGGACTCTTTCGGGGTTGAATGTTGGGGTGAATTCTGTGGCGATCGCCCCAGACGGTCAGATTCTTGCTAGCGTCAGCAATGATTATACGATTAAGCTGCGGAATTTGCACACGGGCAGTTTGTTGCGGATTTTAAATACTAATTCTGGAAGGGGAAAGGGTGAAACGAATTTAGGAACGAATGAGGCGGTGCATATTTTGCAGAATTATGTGAGTCGGGGCGAGTCGGTTGCTATCAGTCGGGACGGTTTGACTTTGGCTAGTGGGTGCGATGATAATACGATTAATATTTGGAATTTGCAGACGGGGGAGTTGTTGACCAGTCTTAAGGGACATTCGGGTACGGTGTACTCGGTGGCGATCGCGCCTTCGGGCAATTTGCTCGCCAGCGGCAGTGCGGATCAGACGATTAAGATTTGGCGCTGCGATTAGTTAATTGGCAGTGGGCAGACAATTTCGGTTTTGCCCTTACGGGGAGGGGTTTTGAGCGAATTTGAAAAAAAAATGGCTGGGGGGGTTGCGCTGATGACTATAAGTTTGCTATATTAAGTTTCACTGCTGGTGTAACTCAGTTGGTAGAGTAGCTGATTTGTAATCAGCCTGTCGCAGGTTCAAATCCTGTCACCAGCTTTATAGCTCAAACCAAGGTTAGATAAAACTTCTAGCCTTCTGCTCATTTCTAGGTATGAAGTGGGTCTAGTACCACAATACCTGTTTCATACCCAACTAAGGTCTTAAAGCTAGGCTTTATAAGTAAATCAAAATTATTTAGATAGAAAGATAATTACTGCCTAATAATTATACTTACCTAGACCCTAAGCTGTCACATCTCACTCTACCCCTCTTAAATCGAGTTTTAAGGCTCCTCTACACAATAAATGTAGATTCATACCCAGAGGTGCTTTATCCCTCCATGTAGCTCAATCTAGAGGCGTATAATATGATTTGCTTTAGTTATAGAACCTTGATTTTGCATTGAAATAAATTATGTAATAGAAGCACATAGCGAAAGCGGGTTACTCTAACCTCAACCATTTAGCTATCGTCTCTACTCTGTTCCTATAGATTCTCATATTTCTTATATACTTTCCTATATCACTTTTTACATATAAAGTCCTATCTTAGTAGTGTATATATACCTGTTTTATTTGTTTACATCTACTAAATTTCATTCTTTTTACTGACTTAAGTCAAAGAAGGTTGAATGCTTTTAGTAGAAAGAGCTAGGGTAGATTACCACATCATACCCTAACTAATTGTTTCTAGCTTGCCTCTATTTGTTCTGATATTGACAGAGCCTCATGTAATGCAGATAGGTGCTTTAATACATCGGCACTCACTTTAGATTCCCATTTACTGTCTACTTTTTCAAGCGCTGCATATAGGGTAGCTATTGACATCTGCAACCAACCTTCAATACTTCCCTGCTTTGTTTTCCGTACTAGATTGATTGCTGACTCGATTGCTAATTTATCCTTTAAATCTTCAGCATCTTTCAAGATTTTATCAGCCTGTAACTGCTTAGCTGATTGATCCTTTAGCAATAAATCAATTAGCTGTACCTTTATTCGATGACTCCATCTTTCCACACCTGACTCATAAAAGTGATGTGGGGTTAGCACTACCCCATTCTCACACCTAAAACCGATCGACAATCTTGACAGTTGGTAGAATACATCAATCAAGTCCCTCCAAACTAAAGTGTCTAAATGTGGTTGTTCATCTAGTAGATTGTGAACTACTAACATTAACTTACCCGGATCGGGCTTATGGAAGAGTTGCCCCCCTAACTTTATTTTTTCATCCTTGCTTTTTTGCCAGTGTTTCCAGTTCTTAGTTATTAACTCAAGTAGCTGAGCAACGTTGTGCTGATCGTAGGTTTGCAGTGTTTGCAAGTTAATCAATTGTCCTTTACCCACCTCTGATTCAGAAGTAAAGGGACGAGAGAACTTTTTAAAGGTTTCAATTACTTGATTGATTGACTTAGCAGTAGAACCAAATCCACAAATATCTGCTACTGAGGTAGGCATTGATACTTTGTTTTTGCCCGTAAATCTTGCCGGATTAGCAGCTAGAAACTTTTGCACTATTTTTTCAAGTTGGCTTTTAGCTTACCGCACTAATTGCCAATCGGCACTCGTACATCTTAATAGACTGTAGAACTCACTATCTCCGACATATTGGATCGATGTAGATACTTTAGTAGAAACCTTGCCCGCTCTTGTGTCCTTTGATATCTGACTTGTAATATCTAAAAGCTGTCTACTTTGTAACATCCCTTCATAGTATATCTCAATGTAAATTTCTCTCTCTTGCTTGATAATTAACTCCACGTTTTCAAATTTAAAGATACTTAGTAGATAATCCCGGACTTCTTCAAAGCTAGGAAAATTAATAGGAAACTGTTTTTCCAAGCGAGCGGGAACCCTCTTAAGCCATTTCATAACCGTAGATACCTCTGATTGCCCTCTAGCTCTTTCACTCCCCCACATACGCATAAAGCTGTATGTTAATTTGTTAGCCTCCAATTCTTGAATAAAGGAAACATCTGCTAACGTGTGACTCCTATAGTAGTTATCCGTATACAAGGAATTATACTTAAACTCTGCTTTGTCTAAATATTTCCTGATTACTACAGTAGATTCTCGCAACCTCTCTGGATTTAACTTTTTCCCTTGTACTACCTGAATTAATAGGTTTTCTAGGCTAGCAATAAGCTTTAGACTATTTACCTTGTTTTGATTTTTGAGTCTGTCAATTTCCCTATGCAGATAAGCAATAGCTTGATTCTGACTGAGATTACCTACTACATACCTCGCAAGGTCATACTCTGGCACTTTAACCGGAAGTCCTATTAACTTCCATTCCTTACCTGATGGTTCTAAGCAAGCTAATAAAGGAGTAGTACCAACTACCGACCTAAATATTACAGTTCCCTGTGCTACTTTTGCACCGTCCAACTTAATAGGCTTAGGTCTTTGCCGCTCTACCAATTCTTTTGGTCGTTTATATTCTTTTTCCCAATCAGCAAAACTTATTATTTCAATGATTTTAGAGCAAACTTCCTCGAAATCCTTATTAAGAGCTATCTCCTTATTCAACAAAACAACTACATAATAAAGGAGATATCTCAAAACCTCTTCACTAGCAGGAACGCACAAGTAATCAAGTAAATTTAAAAGAACTCTACTATTTTCATCAGATAATAACTCATTGTTTTGATACAGAGAGACTGCGAGATTTTTAACATATTTTCTGCTGATTTTTCTCTTAAATCACCTTAGCCACGCCTCGATATTAATGTTATATTCAGCAACTAACCTTTTACCCTCCTCTATTTGTTGACGAAGAAGCTGAGAAGATGAGATTTTTTGATATTGGATTATCGCTCGTTCAATAATCCCTTTAAATTTAATCTGGAACTTTTCTAAGCTTTGTTCTCTACTTTCTGAATCAGTGTCTTGGTTACTGGTATTGGTATTGTTTTTTGTTTTCCACTCACAACCTTTGCCTGTATCCTTGAAATGAGAGAAGTGAGAAACTCTCTCTCCTCTACCTGGCTTAAAAAAGATAAGTTCTCTACATTTACCACAAGTAAGACCTAGCTTTTTATAGGATTCATAGTTTAGCGTATCATCATCAGGTGTAAATTCTTTATCTAAAAACATAGATATGGCAAAAGGAATAGATACTTCTGATTCTGCTTTCATAAAGCTTAATCCCCTTGTTTTTGGTAATTATCATTATGAATTTAACAGTAGTCCTCGGCATATACTGTGACTTAAATCACCTAATTGTCTGAAAGCCTAAAATTCTATAGCAATAGTTTTAGCTATTTATCAGTAGGTAATTTTATCCTGACAAGTGTAACTATGTAACTATGTAACTGTAACTCAACTAACTTTAACACCATTGGATATTTATTTTCTCCGGGTCTATCAATTAACTAGATTGACCGATCGCTCTAAACGATTAGTTAAAATTTTACAGTTACACGGTTACACAGTTACAAAATAGCTGAACCCCTTTATATATCAAGGATTCAGCGTGTAACTCAACCGTAACGGAGCGATTACCTAGTTACAGGCACGGGTACTTGCCAGTATCTACCCGACTTACCGTTGACCCTGCTAGTTTGAGTGGGTTTTTCTAAGCCTAAACCTGTCAGAATATTAGTAATCCTTTCTTCATCTTTTCTAGTCCAAGACTTAGGTTCTTTTCCTATGGCCTGTGTTAAGACATCGCTCAAAACAAAAGGCTTTTCTTGTTTCTCTACCCAATCAGCTACTATATCTTCCCACATATCATTTGCTTCATATTTTTTATTTACGGCATTAAGCATTTCTTGCTCAGTTTCATTTAAGTAGATAAAATAATTATCTTTATAGGCTTTAACAGCACTAGCCCAAATCAAATCTCTATTTTCTTTTACCCAGTCAATATCTATTTTCTCGTTTATATCTAAGCACCAAAATCTTCTATTACCTGTAGGATCAACTAAAAACTTATCTTTATTCGTTGTACCTACCAGAATAAACTGTCGAGGGATTGTAATCGGTTTACTATCATAAGGCTTGCGATAGGTGTCGCTTGTTTTCGTAATAAACCCCTTTAATTTACTTAAGAGATAAGGTGTAAGACTATCTTCACACTCTCCTAGCTCAATAATCCACTTACTATTGCAAACCATCTGTTCATCTTTGCTATAAGCTTGCAAAGTCATAGAAGTAAATAAGTCCTCTCCTGCTAATGCTTTGAAGAAAGAAGTCTTATAAAACCCTTGAGAACCTTTAAGTATAAGTACAGTATCAAATTGACAACCCGGCTGAAATACTCTAGCTACTGCACCTACTAAAGTCTTCGGTAAAAAGACTCCTTCTAAGGCATCAGGGTCAATATGTAGGACTTTCTCATTAAGCTCTCTAAAAACATCTTTGTAGTCTATATCTGGGAACTTAGACTCGCATTCACTTAAGTAATCCTCTAAGGGAGAGAAGAGATTTTTACTAGCGTAGATGTGGGCTAGTTCATAGATATACTTATCATTTTTTAGGACTGTATTATGGTGGAGAGAAACTTGATACCTAAACTTAGGTAAGTCAAATAGTTCTCCATCCAAGTAAATATCCTTGGTGACTTTGTTAAGCTTTAACCGATCAGCAAAGTTATTAGCAATAATTGCTTTGGTTCCTTGGTAGTTCGTCATATTAAAAAATCGTCAAAAATAGAGAGAAAATGATCATATAAACACCCCGAAAATGTTCTAACGGAGATTGCCATAGCAAAATCGCTAGAAACCGAGAATCTCTAAGTTCTTGCTTGTAAGACAAGAAAATAAGAGACTCCTAAATTGTCAAGGTTCAGTGTTTACCTATTACTCATTATATAAAGTCGTTAATTGAATCGACCGAATAATCAAGGTCAAAATAACCGTAATATCATGTTCGGTTTACCGTACCAACGCACATCAATGAAAAGGATAGAAGTTTTTCGCCTCTATCCTCTTGATTTTCTGTTTTATTTACGAGACTTACAACTCAGGTAAGGTTAAATCCTTCTTAGCTGCTAGGTAATGGTCTAGAATAACTTGAGGACTATTGCCTACCAGTGCTGCTACGGTAGATGGATCATAACCATCCCGAATTAAGCGAGTGATGAATGAGTGCCGAAGATTATAACAGGGTAGGTATTGGCTAATTTTTCCAGACTGGTACAGTTTGATTACTACAGGACGCCATTGCCGATTGAGAAAATTATCTTGATTCAGATATCCTCCCTCTACACTAGGAAAGACTAGATTATTTTCATTTTGACGTTTAGGAATGCGTCTTAAGAGGCTAAGAAGTTGGTCATTGCAAGGGAAAATTCGAGTATTGTAGGTTTTAGTATCCTTTAACTCTCCCTTTGAGTAGGCTTTGCTAACCACTATCACAGTCCTCCCATTTCTTTCTTTGATATCATTCCAATTGAGAGCTATTGCTTCCTCTGGTCGGAAACCTGTTAAAGCTAGAAACTCTACATAACCAGAGTAGTAGGAATGAGAGTAAGCACTAGCAGGTGAACAGAATTCATTACTTGAGAATGACTGAATAATGCTTTTAACTTCTTCAGGCTCAAAGCATTCTTTAGAACGTTTGCTTTTTTGTCCTTTAGGCAGTTGCTTTTTGAAATTTTGATAGGGATTATCACTGATTAACTTAGTTTCAACAGACCAGTTGCAGGCAGCATTGATGTTAGCAATTGCTTTTTTTAGGGTACTTGAACTGTAATGCTCCAATAACTCCTGCAATAGTAAGTGAGGATTGTCAAGGTCAAGAGCTTCACTGGAGACTTTAGTTAAGCACCTCTCTACTTCTTTCCAGTCTTTTTTTTGAGTAGTCTTAGCTACTCGCTGTACATTCGCTTCCTTGTAATGTTCCCAAACATCAGCTAGATTAAGCTTAGTTACCCGTTGTACTGGTGCTAGTGCTTGTGCGTGTTTAGGGGAATATTTCGCTAGACTCTCATCGAAGCGTTCCATTAGGATATCGCTATTGATTTCTTGAGCCTTAGCACTGGCTACCTTGAGAGTAGTATCAGTGTCAGCTTTACCCACTGTTATCACGTAACGTTTACCATTAAACCGCCAGCGAATACGATAGCTACCTTGGAATCGCTCTACCGACACCTTACCGTACTTAGCTACTACACCATCTTTAGTGTTATCCTGGTTGATGAACATGATTTTGGGTATGGGTAAATTTCATACCCGCCTCATACCCAGTTTCTTGGACAGAGGGTATCTAGTAAAGCTTCCAGGCGTTGGTTTACCTCAAAAGTAGTTAAAGCTACCTGATTTGTAATCAGCCTGTCGCAGGTTCAAATCCTGTCACCAGCTTTATAGCAGTTTTAAATCGGATTAAATACAGTAGGGACACGGCAGTGCCGTGTCCCTCTCTGATATGTGCTATTTTGTACCTTTGGGGCGGGCTCGCGTGCCCACCCCACAAGAGTTTCCCGAAAAATAGTTGCACCAGTTAAATGTGCGACAAATTACAAGGCTTAACCTAACGCAGCGCAGGCTTTTTTCAACCATTCAATTGCTGCTGCATCAAGTACGGGTTCCAGTTTCTTGACTACCGAAGCGTGATAATTATTCAACCATGCGAGTTGAGTCTTTGACAGCCGATCGACATTTATCAATTTGCGCTCAAACGGAATATACGTCAGCGATTCAAATCCGTACCAAACCGAACCGTTTTTTGAGGGCATTTCCCTGACAACATAGAGATTTTCGATGCGAATTCCGCCCCATCCGGGTTCGTAATATCCAGGTTCGATGCTAGTTACCATTCCGGCTTCTAGGGGATATTGTACCGATTTGCTGATGCCGTTTGGCCCTTCGTGACCGGCTAAAAACGCGCCGACTCCGTGCCCGGTGCCATGTCCGTAGTCTAGCTGTTCTTGCCATAATACCGCACGGGCGATCGCATCTAATTGCGCTCCCGTTGTTCCTTTGGGAAATTGCTGCATTGCACAGTTGATGTGCGCGATTAAAACTGTGGTGTAGTGTTCTATTTGTAGGGCCGTCGGTTCTCCTACACTTATTGTTCTCGTATCGTCGGTTGTACCTGCTAAATATTGCGCGCCTGAGTCAAGCAGCAGCAATTCTCCGGGTTTTAAGGTGACTTCTGGGCTGGGGGTTCCGTAATGTACGATCGAGCTATTGGCTCCCGCACCTGCGATCGTTCTAAAAGTTAAAGTCTGAAAATCTGTTTCTTCCTGGTAAAATCTTTCGATGCTTTCTTTAACATCAAACTCGGTCAAGACATTACCATTTTCTAGTTGTTCAGTCAACCATTTTAAAGTCAAAGTTTTCGCTCGACTTGCTTTGAAATTGGCTGATTTCATCTGCTCGATTTCAACCGGATTTTTGCGAGCTTTCATCCCTTCTACCGGATGCGTCTCAAAAACTATTTCGATGTTGTATAATTGCGCTTCTTGATGGTTTAATATTAACTGGTACGTGCCTGCTGTGCTGTGTTTCGGGTCTAAAAGTACCCGAACTTTATGTGGCAAGTTTACGCAAGTTTCTAATGTATGCGGATAGTCTGCGTAGGGAAGCAAAGTTACATCCGCCCGCAATTGTTGCTTGATTTCTAGTGAAATTCGTTCGGTATTTGTAAACAAAAATGCTGAATCTGTGGTGACAATGGCATAGGATATGAAAATGGGAATGTGGGGAATATCCGAGCCTCGGAGGTTGAACAGCCACGCTATTTGATTGAGGTTGGTAATCGGAAGCACATCGATGTTGGCTTTTTGCATCGCTTCCCTGACTCTGGCTAATTTTTCGGCGGCGGTTTCTCCTGTCAGGGATGCAGGTAAGCTAAATATGGGTTCTGCATCAATCGCGGGTAAAGTCTGTGCTGTTTGCCAAGGAGTTTGCGATCGCACTTTGTCTGTCAAATTCTCCCGGATTGGTATGAGTTCAATCTCTGCATTCGCGAATTTTTTCACCCAATTTTGATATTGCTCTGTCGCTACAGTAAACGGGTCAAAACCCAGGCGAATTTTAGTTGATTTTTCTGCCGATTCTACCGCCAGTTTTTCTAAAGTTTCAATTAAGGTTAAATTTCCTTCTAAGCCGAGTTTCGATATTTGAATAATTCCAGTATCGACTTGCAATTCGGCTTGTTCGTAATAGCGGGAATCCACAAACAACCAAGCGGCATCTTTACCAACCAACAAATCACCAGCGGAACCCGTAAAACCGCACATCCAAGCTCGCCGCTGCTTGGCTGCAGGAACTGATAAATTTAAGTGTTCGTCAACCGCTGGGATGTAATAGCAATCTAATTCATAATCTGCCATCCAATCGCGCAAGTCTGCCAGTCTTGCAGCGGAGGTATCTTGGATATTTGTATTTGCTTTTAAATTAGTGGCAACCATGTTTAATATTCCTATTTTACTTGTTTAAAATTCTCTTCAAACCTTTAACTAATCTCCTAATACCTGCGGTGGCGGTTGCTTTCTCCAAAGCACCGTAAGCAACGCGCAAATAGCAGCCGCTATCCATGCCGAATGTTGTACCGGGAAGCACTGCTACGTGATATTCGCGAATTAATTTTTCTACTAATTCCATTGTATCGATTTCAGTATCAACTTTCAAGAAAAAGTAGAATGCTCCGCAGGCAGGGGAAATTGTACACAAGTTTTGGATGGTATTGAGTTCGTCTAATACGAGTTGTCGCACAGATGCGATCGCCCTTACATAATTATCGCAGTAACCTCTACCAACTTGCAAGGCTCCCAAGGCTGCATACTGAGAAATTACTGGGGGACAAATTAAGATGGTATCTTGAATCTTTCTCACAGAAACGAGCAAGTGTTCTGGGATTACCATATACCCGATCCGCCAACTCGCAAAACCGTAGGCTTTGGAGAGGCTAAATAGAGAAATTGTATGTTCGCTGCTGTGGGGAAAAGCGGCGGGCGAACAGTGTTTGACGCCGTTATAAGTAAAATATTCGTAAGCTTCATCGCTGATGTGATAGATGTTGTGCTGGCGACAAATCTCGTTAACTTCCCGCAGTGCTTCGGAAGGATAAACAACACCAGTTGGATTATTTGGGGAAATGGTAACTATGGCTCGCGTTTTGTCTGTAATTGCTTTTTTAATAGCATCGATATTAAGTTGATATTTGGCGTCAGTTTCTACTATCACAGGTCGGCAACTTGCCATAATTGCCGCCATTTCGTGGTTGAAGTAATAAGGTGATTGGATAATCACTTCGTCTCCCGCCGAAGTGATAGCGAGAATGGCGTTGGTAAATCCCATATTGCTGCCTGCAGTAACGACAATACAGTTTTTGCTGTTAATTTCTATGTCGTTATCTGTTTTAAGTTTGGCTGCGATAGCATCTTGTAATTGTGGAATTCCTTCCACGGCTTTGTATTTGTGATTGTCGGTATTTGCGAAGAATTCGGGAATTCGGTCAAATGATTCTTGTGGCGGATTGTAGTAAACTACGCCTTGTCCTAAGGATATCGTTCCCGGATTTTGGCGGATCAGTTCGCCAACTACTGGAATTATTGGCGACTGTACCGATTGCATTCGAGTCGGGTGATTTTTCATCATATATTATAGGTAATTGTAGGGCAGGTTTAGTGATAATGTACGTCCTTAAGCAAGTTTACTATTTCCCGCACGCGCCTCTCACTTCAGGCTCTATGTACTTCTATTTTAGAACCTTGGGGGGATTTAGAAACTTTAACTTGTGCGGGCAATCTTTCGCCCAATTCTCGAACGTGGGTAATCACTCCAATCAGCCTTTCTCGCTGCCGCAAAGATTCTAAAATCTGAGTAACGCTTTCTAGAGTTTCGGTATCTAAAGTACCAAATCCTTCATCTAGAAATAAGCTGCCCAAGTGAGATCCTTGAGACAGCTTTTCTGACAAAGCTAAAGCCATTGATAAGGAAGTGGCAAAGGTTTCGCCACCGGAAAGAGTACGCACTCGTCTAGCTTCGCCGCCGTTCCAATTATCTGCTACCCAGTATTCGCCGTCTTGGTTTATTAGTTTGTAGCGATTTTCGGTTAATTCTTGCAAAATTAAGGTGGCGCTTCCGACTAATTCTGCTTCTAAATGTTCTAAAATGTATGATTGAAATTCGTTGGATTTGAGGTTCTGCGCTAAGGTGTGATAAGTTTGCTCTTGTTCTGTGAAATTTGTGATTTGCTGTGACAGTCTTTCGGCTTGTTCGAGATTTTGGGCTGCTACTTGAATCCAAGCTAACAGTTCGGCGCGGTTGTTGTTGGCTTGTTTGAGGTTTTCTTGGGCGGTATGTTTTGCCGATCGCACTTGTGCTAAAGTATTCTCATCGGTATTTCTGCCTGCGATCGCCTCGCTCAAATCTTTCGCCCGCGTCTCTAACTGAATTTTTGATTCGCGGTGAGAGCGAATAGCATTTTCCCATTCTGATTGTTCCTTAACTGTCGCAACCGCTGCTAAAAATGTCTCTTCTGTGAAATCAACCGCTGTTAATTTTGCTCCCCAATCCAGGTTTAACTGCTGTTTCTGGGCTTGGGCTTGTCCAAAAGCTTCTCCAGCTTGTTGCTCTCTCTCTGCAGCTTGAATAACCTTATTTTGAGCAGTTTGATATGACTTTTCGGCAACTTTCACCAGATTTGCCAAGTCTTGCTTGTCTTGTTCTAAGACTTTTGCTAAATTAGCATAAGGTTGATATTCGGTAATTTGATAAAGCGCATTTACACAACTTTGCAACTGCTGCTGGCGGCGGTCTGATTCGGCGATCGCATCTTGATATTCCTGCTGTTTAGCTGCTCGATTCGCTACCGCAAGATTAAATCTTTCCTGAAAATTATCATATTCCAATGATGCCAGTTGGAACTGCTGTTCGGTTTCGCGGTATTGGCGATCGCTCTCTTTAAGGATTGCCAACTCCTGTTGCAACCCCAAGCTTTCCCAATCAGGAGTCTCCAGAACTTGAGTGATTTCCTGCTGCAATTCGGCAACTTTATTCGCGGTTAATTGCAACATTTGAGCAATTTCCGACTCTTTTTGCAGGCAGGCTGAAACTGCACTTTTTCCCTCAGCCGCCAACCTTTGAGCATTTTGAAAAACCTGATTTGCTGCCGCCAATTTCTGCCGCAAACCAGCGACATCGACAATATTAGAATTCGGCAAAGGAGGGAGGCTCTCGCTCTCAGGATGCACCCCCCCACACACCGGGCAAGTATCGCCAGAATTCAGCGACATTCTGATAGCAGCAACACTCTCTAAACGTGCCGCTTCCGCATTAGCTGTTTCCGCCGCTTCTAACTCGCGGGCGCACTCTTTTAGCCTGAGTTCAACTGCTTCTAAATTAGCGGTAACCTCCACATAATTTTGTTGAGCGCTTTCCTTCTCTGCCAGAGATTTATCCAACTGTTGTTGCTGAGTCTTTTGCTGCTTGCTAATTAGGTGAATTTCCATCAATAAGGGTGAAATTTGCTGCAATTGCTCTAAACGCTTTCCTCCCTGCGAATACTGTGCGAGCTGTGCCGCTGCTTGAGTAACTCGAAAACCCGCGCCTTGAATTTTAGTGTTAGCAGCTTGCAGGTCTTTATCTGCTGCCATAAAAAAGCGGAGTTTTTCCTGTTGATTTTTTTGGGCAAGCGCAACTTCTTTTTCTAATTGAGCGCGCTGTTCTTCATATACTTTAGCAGCAGCTAGAGCATCTTCGCGAGCCTTAATTTGTGGCGCTAGCACCTCTTCTTTGGCTTTTGCCGCGTCAAGTTGCTGCTGCTCTACTGCCAGCTCAGAGCGAGCTTGAATTAACTGCTTTCGCGCTGCCACCGAGGCACTTTCGGCAGTTTCATACTGACTGCGAGCCGATCGCACTAAAGCCCAATCTCCCTGTAAATGATTGGCAGCTTGCGCTCTTTCTAAACGCTGTGCTAAAATTGCAACCTCAGCAGAATTAGCATTTAATTTAGCAAGTTCTTGTTGCAGCTCTTGCCAGCGAGCGATTTGCGAAAATAGCTGTTCCTCTTCATCTAGAGCCTTCTGAGCTTTCATGACAGCGCGATCGAACTCAGGCAACTGCTGCTCTAAAATCAAAAGTTGCGATCGTCTTTGAGCCACCTCATCAGCCGTCGGCGCACTCAAATCCGCTAGCTGCCTTTCCACCATTTCCCGTTCTTGTTTCAGCAACTTTGCGAGTTCATTTGTTTCCTTCCGCATCTGCTCAAAAATCTCAAATCCCGCTAGCTGACGCAAAATTTCCCGGCGTTTTGATGTATCCCCTTTAATAAACTCATCAAACTTGCCTTGAGGCAGAACAATGGCTCGCGTAAAAGTATCAAAATCCATTCCTAAAATCTGTTCAATGGTATTTTGAACAGCAACGATACTCGTCCCCAAAGTTTCCCATTGACCATTTTGCCAGTTGTCCAAAATCACCTTATTTTCCGGAGATTTGGGACGGAAACGCCACCTTCGCGTCACCCGATACTGTGCCGAACCCACAGCAAAACGCAACTGCACTTTTAAATTTTCGCTGCCTTGACTTGCCAAATCACTTACTTGTTTGCCGCTGCGAGTTGTCGTGCCAAAAAGAGCGTAAGTCATGGCATCTAACAGTGAAGATTTGCCCGCACCTGTAGCACCAGTAATTGCAAACAAATCGAGTTGAGAAAAATCTAAACGCTGTTCGCGGTGGAAGCTGGTAAATCCTTCGAGAATAAGTTCGAGTGGACGCATACTGATTTTAGATTTTAGATGGTGGATTTATATTACTCTTTACCAGGCTCTGCCTGGTAACGAATATCGAGAGGCTCTGGCTCCAATTTTCCTATTTAAGCGCGAGGCAGAGCCTCTGGATATTTCCAGACTGAGCCTGGAAGTTAAAATAAGGGGGAGGGACAAGAGTATTTAATTGTTAACTGTTTCCTTAAACTTCTTGTACAAGTTTTGAAATTCCTCCAATACTGCCGGTTTCGGTGTCGTTCCTAATCGGTTTTGATAATAGTTGCAAAACTCGGCTGCCGGATCGAAATTATTGGGATCGATATTAGTTATTTCTGTTGCTTCTAGCGCTGCATCTGGATAGCGCGGTTCAATTAACAGCGCTTGAGAACAAATTTGGCGCACTCGATCGGCAAGTCCGATTTGCGGACTTTCCAGTTCTACAATTACTTTCAAGAAACCCGGGTGATACTGATGAGCTTCTAAAGTTTCATCGAGATTGTCGTTATGACATTTAAGCACTTTTAACGGCTTGTGGCAAGCCACAGGCTTAAATTCCACCTTTGCCTGACTTCCCGGCTCAACTTCTATCAAGCAAAATCCTTTTTCCTGTTCCGCTTCTCCAAAATCTAACTGAATCAAAGAACCGGAATAATAAGCGGGAGAAGTCTCAGAAATCCGCTGGTGAATGTGGATGTGTCCGAGTGCAACATACTGAGCTTCCGGCGGCAGAGTTTGCGATGAGAGCAGGTATTTTTCTCGCGTGTAATAAGCGACTTCTGATTTGGCCAATCGAGCGCCGTCAATGCTCATGTGTCCCATGAGAATATTGACAGTATTGTCTCTAAAATCCCTGCTTAAATCTTCGAGTAAATATGCTACTATTTCGCGGTAATCTTTTCGGCGATCGGCATCGCCAGACTGCCATAGAGAATTAGCATCTAACAGTCTTTGTTCGGAAGCAAAAGGCATCGCTCCCACGCAAAGTTTACCGCTTTTTGTATTGAGAGTAATTGTGCCGCCGTCTGCGGAACGCCTGGGTTTGCCTAAAGCGCGCACACCGGCGAGGGAAAGCAATTGCGCGATGCTGTCGATGCGGGATGCCGAATCGTGATTACCGGCGATCGCAATTGCGGGAATTCCTGCCGCTTGGAGTTCGCAGAAAAAGTTATAAGCAATGCGTTCGGCATAAGCGGGTGGGTTGGGCACGTCGAAAATGTCGCCGGCGACGAGCACAGCATCGACATCCAAGGCTTTTGCTTGCTTCAAAATCTGTTCGAGGGCGATCGCAATTTCAAAAGTGCGATCGATCCCTCGAAAACGTCGCCCTAAATGCCAGTCAGCAGTATGAATTATTCGCATAGTACGAGGAGTATTTTGTTTATGTTAACTGAGATGTTGTACCATTTTCAAGAACGGGCAAGATGCCCGTTCCACAAAGAATGAATTTCTTGTGGAACGGGCATCTTGCCCGTTCATAAAAGGCTGATTTAAAATGGTAAAATATCTCAGTTTTAATACTTTGTGCGATCGCGGTATAAATATCTGCCACAGTTTATGCCTCTTCCTGTTCTCGAATTGCTCTTTCAATCTCATCAGGATATGCCTCAGCATAACTAAAAGCATTCACCAAATCTGCGGCACTCAGATCGGGATGACCTTCTAAAATATGAGCATCGGTGGCACTTTGACGGCGATAACTTACCAAAAGCCAAACAGGAATCCGAGTTTTTCGGATACAGGCTTCTCCGCCCATGACACCGGGAGTCTTTTGAATTCCCGGCCAAAAGTTGCTTAAACTTTGGGCTAGGAATTGTATAGCTTGAGCCTTTTCTTCGGGAGTTAAAGCCAAGAGTTGCGGTTGCAATTCTTTGAGTGTCATCTTCGTACTAATTGAAGTCATAAATATCAATTTTTGTCGTCCTAGAGGTATTCTAGCACTATTATACTCACAACTTCTCTTCCACAGGCTTCACATCGTGAAACCGAGTATAATCAACCACCCGCCCTCCCGTCGCCGATTTCAAAAGAATATCTACAAATCGCATATTCCACATAATTTCAGATGCTACAAAAGAATGTCGCGCATGAATAGTTTGCGAAACTGTTTCGTCAATTCCTGTTAAAGTAATTACAATTTCCGCTTGCTGTTCCATCAAGTCTTCGGCAGTAAGTTGGTACAAAGGACTGCTCTCCTCAATTGCGTGCATAACCGTCCAAGTTAAGGCAAAAACCGGAGAGTGACTTCGCACTAATTGCAAATCGTAAAAACGCCGCATAAATTCTCCTTCCGCTGTTACCTCGTTGCGGATCAAAGTAGCTCGCTGCTGCGCTTCTAAAATTTGGTTAAAACGCTGATTTGCAGTGCGGTACATCAGAGTCGGAATGCCGTTGAAAGGAGCGATCACAGCTACCCGGCTGAAGATAACTCTAGCTGTTGGTCTGGAAAATCTCGAAAAAGCCAGTCCCGTCACCATCGCCACTCCCCACAAACCAAAAAGCGCTTGGATCGCGACTATAGTATTAGCGTAATCTGTGCGCGGATACATAGAGCCGTAGCCGATCGTCGCCATTGTTTGCACGCTGAAATAAAAGGCATCTGGGAAAGAACCCGGCCGCGCGTTAGCAATGCAATCTCCTCCCGCCAAGTAAGCTAAGGCAAATAAAGAATTTGTGACTATATAGGAGAGACAAATGAGGATGAAAAATCGCGGCCAAGAAAGAGTTAGCAGGCTGTGGTAGAGGTCGGCAAAATGCAGGCGCGGTACTCCCAACTTGACAATATTTAAGGGGAATTGTCCTTGGCGGCTGACTAAACGAGCCTGTGGCTGGTGGTTGCGGTTGATTTTCATTGCGATTTGTAACTGCGGCTGTTTCAATTTGTAACTATTGCTTTGACCTGGAAAACTTATCCTTTAGACTGATGTCTGATTCCAAAAATTCGGATAAAAGCGGAGTTTAGAAATGGTTGAGCTTAACTGGCATGACTATCTCGTTATGGTTTCTTTTGTGGCTTCTATTGCGGGTCTAGTCCTGCTGGGTGATAATCGCAACTCGCAGCCAACGGACGATCGCACTTTGAGCGAAGAAATCCTAATCAAGATGAGCTTTACTTACTGGATAGTGTACTGCATCTCTTTTTTCGGGCTGAAACTTCACCTACCAGAAGATAGCTGGTTATTGCTCAGTTTGAAGCTGACTACGGTTCTTTCTTACTTGTTGACTGCTTCTAGCATACTCAGCCTGCCGCTGCAACGCATGGCTGTCCGACGAGTTGAAGATTAACAAAAGGTGTTTGTAGTGAGGACTTCAGTTGTTTCGATCGCGGTGAAGAAAAACTAAAGTCCTGACTGCAAAGCTATTTGAGTAATATTACCGGGCCATAAGCTCACAGCTAGCTGTGAGCTTGTTTAATGGTTTATTATCTGAGGCATGCAGACTAACGCGCCCAAAATGGCTAGGGTCGATCGCACTGGCACTTGAAATTGCCATTCTCTTCCTGCTTTCCCTTTGCTGTGGCAATCTCATCGAGTATCCCTTGGCAAAGCCGGCGCGTTAGCCCATAGCATGAGGTGGAGTTGGTGAGCAGCCTACACTGTATGCGATACCATAGCGTGTAGGAGTATGCCACGAACTTAGTTGCTTAGGATTTAAAGCCTTTAGAGCTTTTCTTTTTCTCCTGCGGTTTAGACTTTGACTTATTAACTTCGCCTAAAGCTTCCTGAAATAAGTTGTGCAGGTGCACGGGAACGCTGGCAATTTCCGGGAGTTCAGGTTCTAAAGGTTTTTTAAACTCTTGCAGCAAGGCATCTAAATCGCGATCGAGCTGAAAGTCTGTACGTTGCAATACAGTTTGCAAAATTTGTTCTAATTTCGCTGGATTAACTTTAGCTAACCGTTGCCAAATCCAGGCATTAATTGCAGGATCTTCGAGATAGTTACGCACCAGCTTTTCGTAACCGGGAACAGTTGAAAAGTCTTCAGCAGATAGCAGTGCAGTAAATTGAGCGTAAGTAGACAAAAAGGTTTGTCCCCAGCGAGGATGAGAAAGTGCTGTCACCTGTTCGGCTTTCTTGAAGCGATCGGGCAATTCGACTTTCGGCATTACCATTTTTGAACTAGCATTGCTGTCGAGCATTACCTCAACTGCGTTAGCATCGGCACCAGCCGCCGCGATTGCTGCTGCTTTGACTTCTTCTCGATCGACTCCGGCATCCTCAACGATATCCGCCAGAGATTTACTTCCATCAACGCCGATATCCGCTAGGCGTTTTTTAGTGATGAATTCCTGAAATTCAGCCAACTGTTTATTCAGGTGATACCCCGATAGCGTCAATTCATCACTACCAAAAAATTCGGTAAAATCTTCATGGTACTTTTCTACTGACTGCCAAGCTTGCTCTAACAATTCCGGGGCATCGCTGTACAGGTTCTTGTTGTGATTTTGCTTGAAATTGCCGATCGCCACCGCCAACTTCGGCTTACCCAATTTCCCCTTCAAAATGGGAGAGCTCGAAAGTATCCACCAGTCATCGGTAAGGGGAGAAATCCGAGCCAGCAAGATTTCTCCTAACTTAAAGCGAGACATCTCTGCAAGAAAATTAGGACTGTTGGGCTTGACAACGTAGTGCTTAGCCGTCAGCCAGTTCATCAGTTCAAACCTGTCGGGGGAAAGTTGAGTGATTTCAAATAAGCCAGTGAAGCTTCTGTGCTCCCAACTTTCGAGCAAGCTACGATCGCTCTGGGTTAAATCCGGCTGACTTTCGACAAATAGGTCGATCGGCGTTTTCTCTCCGACTTTACCTTCGATGGTAAAACTGTCAATCACTTGATTTTGCTGAGCAATATCGTAGCGCTCGCCGGTCGATCGAGCTGCAGCATAAGCTTCCAAAGCTACCGCCAACTCTCCCTCAGCATCCAGCACAAAGTCAATTAAATTTTGCTTGAGTGTCCAAGCTCTTTCCAACATTTCATCCACAAGTAATACCAATTTTGAATGAGAGGATTTAGATTAACAATTATCGGACTTGAAGCCACCGACACTTTACGAGCCGGCTGCGATTGAAGAAAGCGCATCGCGAAAAATGACAGAAATATGCGATCGATGCCTCAGTCGTGAATAAGTTTAATTTTAAGGCTAATAGTCAAAAAAAAATGTTAATCTCAAACGGAAGCATCCCGATTTTGTAAAAAGCATTTTTTAGGAGTGCGATCGTCCCGCACAACCAAGCCTCTACGTCTCTAGCGAGTTATCACAGCGAACAGTCCTGTGAAATAAAAATCGTGTTGAAAAATGCGATTTCAAGGGATCATAAAAATACCCTCTCCGATGTAGAGAGGGGCTGAAAATCCCCAAAAACTTCGCTAAACTCGCGTTAAAAACTGTGCCATCTATCAACAACAGTCCAGAACGCAGCAGCCGGGTTTTTTTTGATCAAACACTTCTCTCCATTCCGGTACCCGGCTAAAAATAATCGGAACGCTTGAGTTTGTGTGTCTCCAAGACTGAGAAATACTTGGCGTAAGCCCTTAGCGGCCGTCTTTGTCAATGTCACCAGGAACAGCGCGTTCCACCCGATCCCAAGCGTCGCGCGTGGCGTGCTTAGCTTTTTCCCAAGTCACATTAGACTTACCGCGATTTGTTTCGTAGTCGCGCTGCAAATCCGGTTCAATCTCGTGGTATTTCTTACCAGTAGCGCCATAGCGGCTGTATCCCTCATAACCGGTGCGGTATGCAGGCTGATAGTCTTCGTAAGTCGCGCTCGTGTCCACGTAAGGACGCGAACTGTAGTTGCTTTGCCAGTAAGCATCTTCTACCGTGGGGTCGATCGCCTCGGCCACACCTTTGCCCACCAAACCGCCGCTAAACGAACCCACAACAGCGCCGACAACTGCTCCTACAGGCCCGCCGATGGCACCGCCGATCGCAGCACCCGCAGCACCCGCACTCGCCGCACCAATACCGGTTCCTACTGGATGAGCCCCTTTTTCGCCGGAAATCGGGTCTAGGTTAGCATCAGGTTCATGTACCGTTTTTTTGTCATCGCTCATGATATTTTTTTCCTTTTATCTAAATGTAACTATTATTAAATTTACCTTTTAAATTCATATCTATTCATCTGCCTTAAGGCTGAAGCTGCTAGCTTCAAAAGGAGGGAAAGGATAAAATACTTCTCGACTCACAAACGAGTTTTACACGCTACTTTCAAGCGATAAGGTGCGCCGAGGCGCACCCTAGATAATTATCTTCAAGTAAGTTCTGACAGTGGCTTCATTGTCTACTCACTGAAGCTGTCTATTTACCAGCAACTTGAGTTAGATATAAATCTCTTGATTTATTAGTTGCCCGTGACTTTTTCGATCAAATCTTCAGCTTTTTGAACTATTCCTTCTTGCGGGTGTTCTCCCTTGTACTCCTTTAAGCTTTCGTCGTAAGCTTTCTCGACCTTTGCAGGATTTTGAGAGGTTTTGACTATTTCTTCGTAAGCTGCTTGGGGATTGAGATCCTCGAAACTTTCTGCGGGGTCAGTAATTCTAGCTTCTGGCTGCGCCTGACTCCTGTCTTGACCTGCGTAAGCAGCCTGACTGGGTACTATCGCTAGACTTAGCAAACCAATGAACGCCAAGGTACAGACCAGCAAAATGCTTTGGCTCAATGTTTGTCCTAGAGCTTTTAAAACCCGCTTCATATCAACTTCTCCTCGTATTTTTCCGCAAAAATTATGGTGTTTGTCGCCCCTTCACTGCGATCGCACATTGACTACCTTGGTTCAAGCGCAATCTTTGTCGCAGCTACAGCATCTAGAGCGAGCCAAAAGGGATGTTTCCCGTCATGTCCCATATCTTAAGCGCCTGCTTGTTACTATTACTTCTACCAAAAGATAGATTAGTTAGACAAGCGGAACTCATCTCCTATGAGGGGCGATCGCAATTCCTGCGAGGAACCCTATCTAGGGGTTTTCCCATCAATTACGAAGCCCCTGACTCTTCTCTTTCGGCCCGTGTTTCGCGTCTTAGCAGTTCGGGCAAAAATCCCATTTTCCAACATTTTAAAGTCCTATAAATAACCTAAGTAACTACAAAACCACCTGCTCTATGTCTAGTTTTCTGTTCTGCATAGCGCGTTCAAATAGCTCAGTAGAAAGAGCTTGTTCGACAGACCAAATGCCAGGTTTTTCCAGTTTACCTTCTAACATTAATTGAGCGATGCTGCCAGTACCAATGCCAGTAGCGACGGCAGCATTGGGGTGTATCGCTGTCGAGCAAACTTTAGCGGGTTGACCGTTTTTGAGACCAGTCACTTGCGATCGCACTGCCACGCCAACCCCACTAAAACTATTAGTAACACTGGTCATCCCATAACTGACGTAGGAGAGAAATTCAATCACGGAGTTATTTTTGAGCCAGCTAGCAGGCCAATACTTGGCAACAAACCAGGTAAGGTGATTGTAAAGGTCGGGAGACGTACCGAATTTAGTCACAACTGATTTGACGGGGAATGTTTCGGGCAAAGTGATTGCTTCCGGCATATCAAACCAGTAAACCCCTGTTTTGCCGTAGGGCGCGGGAAATTCAATTGTTTCGCGATCGCTGTAGGGTTTTACTTGGTGCCACTTGCGCTCTTCCCAAACCTCAAAAGGAGTTTGCAAGCCTAAAAAAGTAGTTCTCATGACGGTAACGCCAGCGCCGCCAGAACCTCCGACTACATAACTCAAATGGATGTGTTCTGCTTCATCTAATTGTTCCACATCTCGGCGCACCATGCTATTAGACACACCGGGGAAAATCCCCGTATTAATAATAGCCGTAATCCCAGCATTTTTAGCTGTTTCGCGCAATTCTAAAGCTCTGCGAGTAAAACTGCGGCTGTCGCTGACATCAGTATAATTAACACCTGCTTCTATGCAAGTTTTTAATACACTAGCGTCTCGGTAGTGAAAAGGTCCAGCACAGTGAACGACGAGGTTAGAGGATGAAACCGCTTGGTGCAGGGCTGCACTGTCTGCTAAATCTAAAGCTTGATACTGCACCCTATCCGGTGGCAATTCCGGCGTAATAGAGCCTTCAGGGTTGCGTCCGGTAATAGTAATTTCTGCATCGGTATGGGTAACAAGGTCTTGGGCAACGCTGCTGCCAATTCGTCCCCGCCCACCGACAATCAAAACTCGGTTTGCCATCGCTAAAAAAAGGGTAACGCCACTTCTCAGTTTCTCAACTTGGGGCCAGCGTTTTCATCCGCATAAAGTATGAATTAAGGAGAATGCGAGATGCTGGGGGATCGGCGGCGATCGCCCTGATTCGGAGAGGGGGAGCGACTTCTACCAGCGACTTGCCTGTTTTGCTAAATTAGAGGTTTGGCTGCAATACTAAGTTCAAAAATGCTTGCAGTGTTAACTTGTTCTTCTAATATTGAGAATTTTATCGATGGAATATGCTCTATGATAACAAAATATTTTAACAGATTTGATGAAACGCCCACCGTCGCCACCAAGCGCGAAAGATGCACAGGATTTACAAAGGGTATTGAGGGCGATCGCAAATCTTTTTCCCTTCACAGGGCATCAACCAGAAAAAAATATCGCACTCCCCCACTGATAAATCAATACAAACAAACGCAGATGGGAGTCATCTGCGTTAATCTGCGTTAATCTGCCTACAGTTCAAAAAATCTTACTTCTCATTACTCCGAAATACCGACTTACCCTTCGCTTTCAGAGTATTAGCCGCATCTGCGAAAGTCTGGGCGAAAGGCTGCTGCGAGTGCATGAAAACGCGAGCGGTATTGCGTCCCGGCATACCCGAAATCGAGCCGCCCGGATGCGTTCCCGCCCCCGTCAGAAACAAACCATCGATCGGCGTTTTGTAATTAGCCAACTCCGGCAGAGGACGGAAAAAGATCATCTGATCCAGGGTCATATCAACGTGATAATAATTCCCCTTCAAAGCCCCCAAACGTTCTCCCAATTCCGCCGGACTTTCCACGCGGCGGCCGATAATTGACTTCTTGATATTCGGTGCATATTCTGCCAATTTGTCAATACAGCGATCGGCAACTTTGTTTTTCAGCTCATCCGTCCACCCCGTACCGTGCTGGCCGGTTCCTTCAGCATTTTCGATCATGTAAGGAGCAAAAAATTCAATCCAAGCTGTATGATGTCCGGGGGGAGCCATTGACGGGTCTCGTACCGTCGGAAACACTACATACATCGATGGGTCAGAGTCGGGGATTCTGCCGATTGAAGGGTCGCTGTGAGAAATTTCAACGTGTCTCACCGAGTCTGCAATTAAAACCGAACCCATTAAATACTCGTCCCGATGATTCCAGCGATCGAACTTGGGCATTTCATTGAGAGCTAAGTCTATTTTGAGAATAGTCTCGTTGTTGTTAACAATTTTGCGCTCCAATCTTTCCCGCAAATCCGGGTCGGCACTGTCAACATCGCTGGAATCCATTAAGTGCAGAAATAAGCGCTTAGCATCAATATTAGAAATGACACCTTTTGTAGCGCGGTATTCCGTGCCGCCGGCAACTCGAACTCCCACAGCGCGACCGTCATCAACTAATATTTTCTCGACGTGCTGGTCGGTAAGTACCACACCTGAATAACTTTTGACTAAATTGAGCAGCGCTTGCACTAATGCACCCGTCCCTCCGCGCGGTCTTGCCATGCCGGGATTGTGCCTCATTGCTAGCATAATTGCGCCTACAGCCAGGGTTTTTTGCGAAGGAGGCGCGCCGAGTTCTGCGGCTAATCTTGCTAGGGGTGCTTTGATAAATTCCTCGTCAAACCACTCGTTGAGAAGGTCTTCAGCGCTGGTGAGCATCGTGCGAATAAAGTCCAGCGTTTTGTCGGGGGAACCGATGACTGACAATAAATCTTTGATCTTTGCAATATCGTAGTTGCCCAGAATATCTATGATGGATTTTGGTGGCGCATTAAACATCGGAACCATTGCACCTAAAGCCCGCTGCCAAAAGTCTGTATATTCGGCATATTTTTTAGCATCGCGCTCGTTGTAGCGGGCAATTTCTGCACAAGTTTTTTCTACGGATTTGTGCGCTAAGAAATATTTGCCATCGGGATGCGGACAAAAGGCCACTGGATCGCAGAAAAGATATTCTAAACCGTATTTTTCCAGTTCTAATTCTTCTACAACTGGCCCTAAATGGATAAACTCGTGGTCGATCGCGCACAAATTGAATTTAAAATCCGGTAATTCGGGAATCGCAGCTTCGGTAGTGGCCGCACCGCCGGGAACCGAACGTTTTTCTAACAAGAGGACAGTATATCCAGCTTTGAGGAGATAAGAAGCGCAGACCAGTCCGTTGTGACCCGCGCCTATGATAATGACATCATACGTTTGCATAGATGAAGCTCTAGGGATAGGATATTTTGCTTATTTTACAAATGTTAACAAGTTGGTCGTCTCTACCAATGGAAATAGATTAATTGTCAGTAAGCCATTTTAACATCTTACAAAAGATGGAGCTTTGACAAAATGCTGTTGTGCGATCGCCTTTATTTCTTTTTAAACTTACAGAGCGATCGCCTTTCTCAAATCGCGCCCATATTGTACTCTATTTAGCCACATTTATCTGCATACAATAAAAAAATTAAGCAAACAAGTAACAAGGAAGAAGAAAGAGGAAAGGGGGTATAGGGAATAGGTAATAGAAACAGTTTTGAGATGGCTTTTTTCCTGGCAACACTGCGAGTGGAAGGAGTTAAGCCCTAGGAAAATTACTTACTCCACACTCAAAACTGCTACTCAATTACCTATTAGTACATTGAGACATATTACTTTAGTTGCTGGAGCGCCGCCTCAGCTTTTTGTACACCATCATTGTTGCCTTGCTGGCGGTAAGTGTCGAGGGCTTGTTTAAAAGCTTCAATTGCTTCGGATTTGCGATCGCGTGCTTTGAGTGCCGTACCCATATTGTAATAAGCTTCCGCCCGGTTTGGGTCAAGCTTGATCACTCGCCGAAAAGTGGTAATAGCTCCTGAAAAATCTTGTTTTTCCAGTTGAATTTTCCCAATTCCTGCGTGTGCTTCCACTAAATTTGGTCGCACCGCAATAGCCCGCTGATAAGCTATAAGCGCTCCGTCAAAATCGTTTTGTGTCTGGAGAAGTTCGCCAATTTCTAGCTGCACTTCTGGATTCCGGGGCTCCAATTTGGCAGCTTCTTCAAAAGCAGCTAGCCCTTCGGAAGTATAGCCGGCACGCAGCAAAGCAGTTCCTAATTTTAACTGGACACCGGCTTGTTTGGGAGCGAGTTCGGCTGCTTGTTGGAGCACGGTGACAGCACTGGCAAAATTTCCCTGCTGGATCAATACTAAACCCATTGAAGAATAAGCTTGCCAATTTTTTGGATCGAGGGCGATCGCCTCTTGGTATGCTTTAAAAGAACCGCTGTAATCTTTTTGCTGAAAGAGTACCACTCCGAGACCGATCCGGGCATTGACATTTTTGCGATCGAGCTGAGCGGCGCGGCGGTAAGCTGTGGCTGCTGCGGGATAGTTTTGCAAATTCGCCATAGCATATCCTAAGGCGTATTGGAAGTCAGCATTGTTGGGTTCCAGACCGATCGCTTGTTGGTAAAATTCTACTGAGGCTTGATAGTTGCCTTGACGCGCTTCTAAATAGCCAATACCAGAAAAAATGCGGGGGTTTTCCGTATCTAAACGTGCCGCTTCCTGATAAATCGCGATCGCCTTACTGTAGTCTCCTAAATCTACAAACTCGCGCCCTTGTCGCAGCAGAGCATCTAAATTTGAATTATTTTGAGGGTTGACTTCAACTGACGTTTCTGCTGAGAGCGCTATCTGCGGCGCAGCGACAGCGAATCCTGCTACTAACAGCGTACTGAATACCAAGAGACTTTGTTTGTGCACGGCCATTTGTTTCAAAGAGTGTGTGGAATGAAAGGGCGAGTTGCTGTCAGCTTAGCAAGCTGACAACTTATGGTTTACCAGGAATCTTGGAGGGGCGAGATGTAGTAAATCTACAGAACAAGACCCACTCAAAATTTTCGCGACTGAGGCCAACTGATGATTGTAACAACAACTGATATCATCCAAGGAGCAGAAATTCAATCTTACCTGGGAATAGTAACTGCTGAGGTTGTCTACGGCACCAATGCCCTGCGAGATTTCTTCGCGGGCATTCGCGACATCATCGGCGGGCGCACCGGCAGTTACGAGGAAGTGTTTCTCAAAGGACAGCGAGATGCCCTCGCGGAACTGGAAAAACGGGCCCAGCGCCTGGGCGCCAATGCCGTAATCGGGGTGGAAGTAGACACCGGCACGATTAATGTAGACTCGAGCGGGGCTTTGCTGCTGATTACTGCCGTTGGAACGGCTGTAAGATTGCGTTAAGCTGTATTTTCTGTATACGTCCGCATTTCCTGTATACGTCCGGGAAGTTTTCTAACGGGATACAATATTCATCACTCATCAGTCATCAATCATCAGTCATTAGCTAATAGCGGCGGGCTGGTGGCTGATGACTTTTTCGTTTATTTCTTCAGACATAGAGAGTGGTTATTTCCCCAGGCAGATATAGTTTTTATCAATCTCAGCCACAATCAATGCTTAGGTGAAAGATTGTTAAAAATTAAAGCGACTCTCAGAGGAAAGAAAAACCTATGTCATACGTAAATAGACCTGTAGATAACGTTGGTACTGAACCTGTAGTTGTGAATTCAATGATGGAATACCACGATCGAGTACGTTGGGGCCCGATTTTTTCAGGTTTGGTAATTGCGATCGGCACACAACTGGTGTTAAGTGCATTGGGCGCTGCGATCGGGTTGAGCAACATTGCTAATTCAGGAGCTCCGCGCAGTATTTCAGGCGACGTGGGTACCGGCGTCGGAATTTGGTCAATTATTAGTTTATTAATTAGCTTGGCAGTTGGCGGTTGGGTAACTGCTCGCGCTTGCGGCCCGATGAACCGCAACACAGCGCTTTTGAACGGAGCAATTTTGTGGGCAACTACCTTAACAATTGGCTCTTGGCTGTTAGCAAATGGCGTGGCCGGTACTTTTGGTGTCATCGCTGCGAATGCGGGAGAAGCAATTAATCAAGCGCAGCAGGGCGGGGTCGATTTGCCGAACCGAGCACCTAACGTATCTGCTCAGGATGCTCGCAATCTTGCTGGTAATGCTGCAAAAGCTGGTTGGTCGTTCTTGTTCGGCTCACTATTGGGTTTAGTTGCTTCTATGGTAGGAGCATCTGCCGGCGCGCGCACTCCCCGGAATTACTCGTAAAAGTTTCGTCAGACACGGAAAGTTCTATATTCATGAAAGCACTTTTTTTAAGGTGCTTTTTTGTTGGTTTAATTCGTAAACTATCTTTTTTATCGTTCCCAGGTACAAGCTGGAAACCCATTTCTTGAGGCTCTGCCTCCAGGTTTTTAAAGTTAGTCAGTTCTAACTGTTTAGCGAGCACGGCGGGCGGGTGTGAGTTTGGACTCTTGGTCATGGTAGCGGTAGGTTAAGACAATTTATTAAAAAATATTAAAAAAACTGAAGACTCTAATTTGATGACTCTATACTCCTAAGAGTAACTACGCAAACCCGATCAAAATACCGTAGGTAAATAAAAAGTATCGGTGAATCAACAACAAGTTTGGCAAAATTCAGTGACTTCGATCGTTCAGTCTCTAAAATTTGCGATCGCAGCCAGTTCCCAATTGGTGCGATTTTCAGGGCAATTTCTCAAAAAAGCCCAGCATCTAGGACGCTCAGTCCAAGCGTACATAGTCTTGTTTTTACTAGGTGTAATTCTAACTGCGTCAATTGCTGCTTGCTCTGCAGCGAGTGGGGCCAATCAAAGCGAGGTCAAGCTCAACCTAGTTTCCTTCTCAGTAACGAAAGCGGCCCATGACCAAATCGTCCCTAAATTTATTGAAAAGTGGAAGAAAGAGCACAACCAAAACGTCATTTTTGAACGCAGTTATGGCGGGTCTTTAGCGCAAACCGACGATATCATTGCCGGCAAACAAGAAGCCGATGTGGTGCATCTTGCCCTCCCATTGGATGTGGTTCGCATCGAAGAAGCTGGTTTGATTAATTTTGGCTGGGAGGACAGAGTTCCTAGACGGGGAGTAGTGAGTCATTCTGTGGCGGCAATTGTCACCCGAGAAGGCAACCCCAAAGATATTCAAACTTGGGCAGATTTAGCCAAAGAAGATGTAAACGTGATTGCAGCAAATCCTCAAACATCGGGTATTGGCGTTTGGCAATTTTTAGGTCTGTGGGGGTCAGTAACCCAAGAAGGAGGCGAACCTCAACAAGCCCTTGATTTTGTGGGCAAAATCTATAAAAAGATTCCCACCCTAACCAAAGATGCCCGCGAAGCCAGCGACTTATTCTTCCAACAAGGTCAGGGAGATGCCTTAGTCACCTATGAAAATGAAGTGATTTTAGCTGGAACTGGAACGAACCTACCCAAAACCAGTTACTTTGTTCCTCCCCTCAATATCTCTATCGATAATCCCGTGGCAATAGTTGATAAAAACGTTGATAAGCATGGAACGAGAGAAGTGGCAGCAGCCTTTGTCGATTTTCTCTATTCAGACGAAGCTCAGCAAGAATTCGCCAAATTAGGCTACCGTTCGGTCAATCCCTTTATCGCTCAAGGCGGCCAGGTGCAATTTCCCCCAATTAAAACTTTGTTCAATGCTCAAGATTTAGGAGGGTGGTCCTTGATAAAAGAGCAGTTTTTTGCAAACGGTGCCATCTTTGACCAAATTAAGGGAAAGTTCTGAACCTAAACGCCTAATTCACTTTCATTTTTCCAAACTTACACTCAAATGCTATGAAATTTTCTCGTTGGTTTTACCTAATCCCTCTCATCGTCATGGGCAACCTGATGACGAGTTGTGGCAATTCAGGAGATAAGGAACAGCAAATCAGTATTGATGGTGGTGCTGTGGGCTTTAGCGTTTCCCTCGCCGTCGCCGAAGAATACCAAAAACTTTATCCCAATGCCCAAGTCAGCGTCGCTGCCAGCGGCACAGGGGGAGGGTTTAGCAAGTTTTGCGCAGGAAACCTTGATATTGCGGGGGCTTCTCGCACCATCAGAGAGGAAGAAATCAAAAAATGTGCCGACAAAGGAATCGAATTTATTGAACTGCCGATGGCTCTTGATGGTCTTGCGGTAGTGGTTAATAAGGAAAATAACTTTGCCAAATGTCTAACGATTAAAGAATTAGACACAATGTGGAATGCCAAATCCGAAGGCAAGATTACCAGTTGGAAGCAAATCAATCCCGACTTTCCCGACGAAAAACTGTTGCTGTTTGCCCCTCCTTCCGATACGGGAACCTTTGATTATTTCACCCAAGCCGTAACGGGTAAAAGGAAAAATAGCCGTACCGACTTTACCCCCAGTCGCAACCAAAATACCCTCGTTCAAGGGGTGATTGGCAATAAATCGGGAGTGGCCTATCTGGGAATTGCCTTCTTGCTCCAAAACCAAGACAAATTGAAGGGGGTGGCGATTGAAAATGCGGATGGAAAATGTGTTAAACCAGTTCCCCTTGATAACGTTCTGAGAAATATCTATAGCCCCCTCTCTCGCCCCCTCTTTATCTATGTCAATAAAAAAGCCCTTGAAACCAATCCTTCCCTGGAAAGATTCGTGAAATTCTATCTAGAAAATTCGTGGAAATGGGTGGATGGTGTGGGCTATGTGGCGTTACCCGATGAAGCTTATGTGAAAACTAAGCAAAAATTTGAGCGGCGTGAAACCGGAACGAAATTCAAAAAAGCCAAACCCGGTGAACCCATTACTAACTTTATTTAAGGAGGAAATCTCAAGCCCATGACCCTAACTCCTAGTTCCTTTGATGACTCCCTTTTCGCTGCGGATGACTCCTTGCTTAAGAAGGGTTCGGAAGATGTCCCAGAAAAGATTATTGGCGCGGTTTTATTTGCCTGTGCCTTCGTGTCCGTTGCCACAACCTTTGGTATTGTCTGGATCATTTTCCAAGAGACTTTGGGTTTTTTCCAAGAAGTTTCTTTAGCCCAGTTTTTTCTGGATACCCGATGGACTCCCCTGTTTGCCGAACCTCATTTTGGCATCTGGCCGCTGCTGAACGGAACGTTTTTAACCTCTGCGATCGCTATGGCTGTGGCGGTTCCCTTGGGGTTGTCTTCAGCCATTTACCTGAGTGAATATGCCCAACCGAAAGTGGCAGCCGTGTTACGCCCTGCTGTGGAGTTATTGGGGGGAATTCCCACAGTAGTTTATGGTTACTTTGCTTTGCTTTTTGTCACTCCGGTTCTGCGGCATCTTTTCCCCTTAGAGATTTTTAATGCCCTCAGCGCTGGGTTAATGATGGGCATTATGATCACCCCCACCGTCGGTTCCATCAGCTTAGATGCCATTCAATCGGTTCCCCGTTCTCTGCGGGATGGTTCCTATGCCTTGGGCATTACCAAACTAGAAACCATTTTTAAAGTGGTGCTTCCGTCAGCCTTGTCTGGGATTATGGCTTCGATTATTTTAGGCGTTTCCCGCGCAGTGGGAGAAACCATGACCGTTCTGATTGCGGCTGGATCGCAGCCTCGCCTCACTTTCAATTTCATGGAATCCGTCGCCACCCTGACCGCTTTTATGGCGGAGATTTCGGGGGGAGATAGTCCCAGGGGTAGCCTCAGTTTTAAGACTTTGTATGCGGTGGGAGCAGTTCTGTTCGTGATTACATTGGCTCTCAATATGGTCAGCTTCTGGATTTCTAGTCGCTTTAAGGAAAAATACGACTGATTGCTATGGTTAAATCAACTCCAACAAACAATTCCGTCAACACTGCTGAATTTACCGATAACCTAGAACGCCGAGAAGCGATCGGTAAAGTCTTTGAGTATCTATTCTTAATTGGGTTACTCATCGGTTTATTTGTCCTCGCTTTACTGGTTCTTAATATCCTCCATGATGGACTTGGCAGATTGCTAACACCGGGGTTTCTCACGGAAACGCCTTCCCGTTTTGCCGAACGAGGAGGTATCCGTCCAGCCATTATTGGGAGTTTCTTTCTGGGACTGATCGTCCTTGTGGTGGCGGTTCCCATTGGGGTAGGGGCTGCTTTGTACCTAGAGGAATACGCCCCTAAAAAGTGGTGGACTGCCGTGATTGAGATAAATATCGGGAATTTAGCGGGGATTCCTTCTATTGTCTATGGCTTACTGGGTTTAGGGGTCTTTAACTATTTACTAGGGTTTGGGCCTACCTTGATTTCGGGGGCATTAACCCTTGCCCTATTGTCTTTACCTGTGATTATCGTCACGGCGAGGGAGGCCATCCGCGCCGTTCCCGATTCCCTGAGAAATGCTTCCTATGGACTGGGAACTACCAAATGGCAAACCATTCAACACCATGTCTTACCCTATGCCATTCCGGGAATTCTTACGGGGGTGATTATTTCTGTCTCCCGCGCCATGGGGGATGCTGCTTCTTTGGTGGTCGTGGGTGCTGTCAGTTTCCTCACGTTTAATCCGGGTTTGTTCCAACGATTTATGGCGTTACCGATTCAAATTTTCAGCTATATTACTCGTCCTGAACCGGGGTTTGCCAGTGCAGCCGCAGCGACGATTATTGTGCTGATTATCTTGATTTTGGCGCTTAATGGCGTCGCTATCTATCTGCGCCAACGCTATTCCACCCATTAATTAACTTGAGTTGTCAAGATTAAGGAGACCATTTCAGATGACTAACAGTAAAGCCCACCTCAACACGGATGATAGCGTGTTTGATGCAGAAGGCATAAAGGTTTATTACAGTGGCTTTTTAGCCCTGGTCGATGTCTATATCAAAATTCCCCGTCAAAAAATTGTGGCCTTTATCGGCCCTTCAGGCTGTGGCAAAAGTACCTTATTGCGTTGCTTCAATCGCATGAATGATTTAATCCCTGCTGCCAAGGTGGAAGGGAAACTCATTTACCGCAGCCGTAATATTTACGATCCGCAAGTGAATCCCGTCAAATTGCGGCGACAGGTGGGAATGGTGTTTCAAAGACCGAATCCGTTTCCCAAAAGCATTTATGAAAATATTGCTTATGCCCCCAGAACCAACGGATATCAAGGAAATCTGGATGAATTAGTGGAATCTTCCCTCAGACAAGCAGCTATCTGGAATGAGGTTAAGGATAAACTTCAAGAAAAAGGAACGGCGTTATCGGGGGGACAACAACAAAGGCTTTGTATTGCCCGCGCGATCGCTATGAAGCCCGATGTTTTATTGATGGATGAACCTTGCTCTGCTCTCGATCCCATTTCTACGCGACAGGTCGAAGAACTGTGCTTAGAATTTAAGGAACGATACACAATTATTACGGTGACTCACAATATGCAACAAGCGTCAAGAATCGCGGATTGGACGGCATTTTTCAATACAGAAACGGACGATGAAGGCAAACGGCGCGGCAAATTGGTGGAGTTTGGTCCCACTGAACAAATTTTCCGTTCTCCCCAAACCAAAGAAGCGGAAGAGTACATTAGTGGACGCTTTGGTTAAACGCAAGTGTCAGATTTAGGCGTTACGCATTGTCAGCAATGACATTACCTTCTGGGCCAATACTCCGGACAGTTTTGGGAACGATACTACAAGCTTTACTGCTGTAAGTGGAGCCAGAGCCTCCGGAGCTGCGTTACCAGGAAGAGCCTGGTAACGAGTATAATTCACCGAGGAATGTGCGCGGGGCGCACCCGAGAAATTAAGCGGTGAAGTATTTGGCGGCTGGGTGATAGGTGATAATTGCGGTTGTTGATTGTTCGGGATAAAGTTGTTCGCTTTCATCCATGTAGAGGTTGATGCGATCGCACTTTAACAATTCGAGTTGCTTGTACTGATCCGCCATGTTCGGACAAGCCGGATACCCGAAACTGTACCGCGAACCGCGATATCTTTGGGCTAGCATATTGCGAATGTTGTCCGGTTCTTCGCTACCAAAGCCCAATTCGCGCCGAATTCGCGCGTGAGTCCATTCTGCTATTGCTTCCGCTGTCTGAACCGCTAATCCGTGAAAGTAGAGATAGTCGGTATATTGATGGTTAGCAAATAACTTTTGCGCGTACTCTGTAGCAATTTCTCCCACTGTCGCTACTTGCATCGGAAATACATCGATTTTACCCGATTCTTTGGGCGCGAAGAAGTCGGCAATGCACAGCCGGCGCGCCGATTTTTGCCGGGGAAATGTGAATGTTGCAGCAGGTGTCGATACATCTTGCCCGCCATCCATAATTTCGGGCTGATATACATACAAAGAATTGCCTTCAGCTTGACAGGGAAAATACCCGTAAATGGCTTGGGGATGCAACAGCTTCTCAGTGATTATTTTGTGTTTCCATTCCTCCAATTTCGGATAAACTGTCTCAGCTAAGAAAGCGTCGTATTCTTCCCGCGATTGGTCTTTTGGCTTGCGGAACTGCCACTGGCCCGCAACTAAAGCTTGCAAATCTAAGTGCCAGAAAATCTCCTCAAAGGGGATGTCTTCTCCCTGCAACAGTTTCGTTCCCCAGAAAGGAGGAGTCGGGCGATCGATATCTGCTGCCACTGCTTCGGATCGCCTGGTATCTATCACCACAGGAGTGTCTGCTTTCTTCGCATCTTCGACAGAAGTTTCGGGCGAAGTTTTAGCTTCTTTAACCGCCCCATTGTCATCCTCTATTTCGTCTAAAAATCCTTGCAAATCTTCCCATTTTCCAGCAGATTTTGCTGGCATGAGTTTGTCCATAAAGTGCAAGTCGGAAAACGCATCTTTGCCGTAAATAACTTTACCTTTGTAAGTATTTTGGCAGTCTTCATGCACAAACTTGGGAGTCAAAGCTGCGCCGCCCAAAATTACCGGAACGGTAATTCCTTTCTGGTTGAACACTTCCAGATTCTCTTTCATGAACGCGGTGGATTTTACCAGCAAGCCGCTCATCGCTATACAGTCGGCTTTATGCTTCTCGTAAGCTTCGATGATATTGTCAACCGACTGTTTAATTCCCAAATTGATCACTCGGTAGCCGTTGTTTGATAAAATAATATCAACCAAGTTTTTGCCGATGTCGTGAACGTCGCCTTTGACAGTAGCGATGATGAATGTGCCTTTGGCATTGTCCCCGGATTCGGACTTTTCCATGTGCGGTTCTAAATAGGCAACTGCCGCTTTCATGGTTTCTGCTGACTGCAATACAAATGGCAATTGCATTTGTCCCGAACCGAACAATTCTCCGACTACTTTCATGCCGTCTAGCAAGAAGGTATTGATAATGTGGAGGGGCGGATAGGTTTCTAATGCTTTGGCGAGTTGGATGTCGAGGCCAATGCGTTCGCCGTCGATGATGTGCTGCTTGAGGCGTTCTTCGACCGGGAGGTTTGCGTCTTCAGTACGATCGCGCTTGGTAGTTTTGCCCGCAAACACCGTTGTCAGCTCGCCCAAGGGGTCGTAAACGCAAATTTCGCCGTCAAACTCCCGTTCGTCGTAAATGAGTTTACGGCAGATTTCTTGGTGTTTGGGGTCGATTTTGGCGAGGGGCAAAATCTTATTGGCGCTGACAATTGCCGAGTCCATGCCGGCTTGCATTGCTTCGTGCAAAAACATGGAATTCAAAACTTGTCGCGCCGCCGGATTCAAGCCGAAGGAAATGTTAGAAACTCCTAAAATTACGTGACATCCCGGCAATTCTTGGCGGATGCGGCGGATGGATTCGATGGTAGCTTTGCCGTTTTTTCTGTCTTCTTCTATCCCGGTAGAAATTGGCAAAGCTAGGGTGTCAAAAAAGATTTCCTCGGCGGGAATTCCGTAGGCGACGGCGGCGTTATATGCGCGCTGGGCGATCGCAAATTTTTTGTCGGCTGTTCTGGCCATTCCGTCTTCGTCAATTGTACCGATAACTATGCCCGCGCCGTATTTTTTCGCCAACTCTAAAACTTGATAAAAACGCGGTTCTCCGTCTTCGTAGTTAGTGGAATTCAGCAAACATTTGCCGCCCGCAACTTTTAAGCCTGCTTCCATCTTTTCCCATTCTGTGGAATCCAGCATTAAAGGGAGAGTTGCATTAGTCACAACGCGGGAAACTAATTCTTTCATGTCGCGCACTCCGTCGCGACCGACATAATCAACGTTGACATCGAGAACGTGCGCGCCTTCTCGCACTTGTTCCCTGGCCATTGCTACTAAACCGTCCCAGTCTTCCGCGTTTAGCAAATCGCGGCATTTTTTGGAACCGCTGGCGTTGAGTTTTTCGCCGACAATTAAGAAGGAATTCTCTTGTTCGTAGGGTTGGGCGGTGTAAATTGAAGCGGCGGAAGGTTCCCAAGTAATTTCGCGGATTTTGGGTTTAAGAGTTTTGCCAATTTCTGATAGTTCGCGGATGTGATCGTAGCGGGTGCCGCAGCAGCCGCCGATGACTTGCACGCCTAAGTCTTCGACAAAGCGCATCAAGGCCATTTTTAATTCTATTGGCGTGAGTTTGTAGTGCGCGTGGCCGCCGATGTTTTCGGGTAAACCGGCGTTGGGAACGCAGGAAACGACGAAGGGCGAATGTTCGGAAAGGTATTTGACGTGTTCTGCCATGCGATCGGGCCCGGTGGCGCAGTTGAGGCCTAAAATGTCGATCGGGTACGGCTGCAAAATGGCTAGGGCGGCGCTGATGTCGGAACCGACTAACATTGTGCCGGTAGCTTCCATTGTGACTGATACCATTAACGGTATTCGCGCACCTTTTTTCTTAAATACTTCTTCAATGGCATTTAATGCTGATTTAATTTGCAGCACATCTTGACAAGTTTCGACAATAAATAAGTCAACGCCGCCGTCATAAAGTCCTTCTGCTTGTTCGGCAAAAGCGGCGGTGAGAGTGTCAAAATCAATGTGTCCTAATGTTGGCAATTTGGTGCCTGGCCCGATCGATCCTGCGACAAATCGAGGTTTTTCTGGCGTGGAAAATTCGGCGGCGATACCCTTGGCGAGTTCGGCGGCAGTTTTGTTGAGATAATATGCTTTGTCTGCCAAATCGTATTCGGCGAGTACGATGGAAGCAGCGCCGAAGGTGTCTGTTTCGATGACATCGGCCCCGGCTTCGAGGAATCCCCGGTGTACGTTGGCGACGGCTTCGGGTTTGGTGTGGACGAGATATTCGTTGCAGCCTTCGTATTCTTTGCCGCCAAAGTCTTCTGCGGTGAGGTTTTGGACTTGCAAGTTGGTTCCCATCGCGCCGTCGAAGACGATGACGGGGCGTGAGGGGTGGTGGAGGCGATCGAGGAATTTGCTATTCATAAGCGGTAAAAAAAACGCAGGTGCTATATATTTACAATTTTATCTATTGTGCAATATTGTCAACAATTATGTGACTGTTGGCCAATGACTAATTACTGAAGGATTTAATGCTGCTGACAATAGTTCGATCGGGTGCATCTCACTTTTGCAAATACATCAAGCGGAAAGTTGACCATTGAGATAAGCACAGCGCAGAGAAAGGATAGA